>JAYTRF010000043.1:0-4308 GCA_043746375.1 Caulobacteraceae bacterium
TGTCGATTTCATCGAGATAAAGCTCGCGGACCCCGATAAGGCGCCTGCGCTGAAGCCTGCTCTGGCGGCGGCGGCGGGACCTGGGACCGTGGTGACCGACTGGACCGAAAAGAACCGCGCTTACTTTGGGGCTCTCGAGGTCGAGCGCACGGCCATGCGGTTGATTTTCCTTTTTATTGTCGCCCTGGCAGCGCTGAATATCATTTCGGGATTGGTGATGCTGGTCAAGAACAAGGGTCGCGACATCGCCATCCTGCGCACCATCGGGGCGAGGCGCGGCGCGATCCTGCGCATCTTCTTCATGGCCGGAGCGACGATTGGGCTCCTAGGCACCGCCAGCGGGCTGATTTTCGGTATTCTGTTCTGCCTGAACATCGGCCCTATCCAGACGGCGCTCGAATGGATTACCGGCGTCGCGGTGTTCAATCCCGATGTCTACTTCCTGGCTCACGTGCCGGCTAAGATCGATTGGACGGAGGTGACCATCGTCTCGATCTGGGCCCTTCTGGCCTCGTTCCTGTTCACCCTGCTGCCGGCGTGGCGGGCCTCGCGTCTCGATCCGATCGAGGCGCTGCGATATGAGTGAACCGGTGCTCAGCCTCCGGGGCTTGCGCCGGGTGTACATTACCGGGGATCGAACCCTCGAAGTCCTCAGCGGCGTCGACCTGGACGTGCGCCCAGGTGAAATGGTGGCGCTGGTTGGACCGTCGGGCTCCGGAAAGTCGTCGCTTCTGCACGCCGCGGGTCTGCTCGAACATCCAACCGCGGGCGCGATACTCTTTGACGGGCGCGATTGCGGCGCCCTCAGCGATGCGGAACGCACCGCGATCCGGCTGGGACAGATTGGTTTTGTCTATCAGTTCCACCATCTTCTGCCGGAGCTTTCGGCCATCGAAAACGTGGCCCTGCCGGCAATGATCGCTGGCGTTGGTGGAAGGGCGGCGCGGGAAAGGGCGCGCGATCTGCTCGGCCAATTGAACCTTGCGGAACGCCTCCATCATCAGCCCGCTCAGCTTTCCGGTGGCGAACAGCAACGCGTGGCTGTCGCGCGGGCCCTGGCCAACGCCCCAAATCTGCTGCTCGCGGACGAGCCTACCGGCAACCTTGATCCAGCCACATCGTTGGCGGTATTCCACAACCTGGAAGAACTGGTCCGCGCCAGCGGCGTGGCCGCGCTGATCGCCACGCACAACCTTGAGCTCGCCAGCCGAATGGACCGGGTGCTGACGCTTAAGGATGGGCGGGTCGTCGAAACGTGAACGCGCCGCGCGCCTATTGGGCGATCACCGTCGACCTTGAAAGAAACTGGTCGGTGAGGGCCACAAAGCCTGACGTAATCTGGGACGAATTGACCGCCTGGAAATAGTAGCCAGGGGTAGCGCAGGCCGCCAGCGCTGCGCTGACCACGCTTTGAGTTCCAGGGCCGCCGGGGTAGATCACCCTGCGAACTGTACGTTCGTACGGCTTGATGTTGGGTGACTGGCCGGTCAGCGGCACATACGGGGTTTCCAGCACGGCAAGGATTACGCCGTTGTTCTTCATCGTCTGGCAGTTGGCGGTGTTCAGCGGCGAGGCGAACCCGCCGGTGCAGATCTGGACAGGATTGTTACCATTTCCGTTGCCGTTCCAGTTGGCGGTATCCCAGCTCCATGAGCAATTCTGCCAGTTGCGGTTGCGATCGGACTGCAACCCATCGGTGACGACGATAACAAACTTCAACGGCGAACTGGCCGAGCCGCCGGTGCCATTGGTTCCCACCTTGGTTGCCAGCGCGCTCATGGCGTTATCGAGATAGGTGTCCAGCCCCGGGGTGACCTGGGAGACGGCCGTCTGGGCGCTGGGGAATTTGGAAATGTTCGAAGCGCCATATTGGTGCAGGGTCGTGTCGAACGACCAGACGTTGAACAGATAGGTGTTCTGGCGGTTCTGACTGTTCGCGGTCGAAACCTGCTGCACGTGCGAAATCAGCGCCTGAGCTGCAGCGATCATTACGTCGAAACGCGTTGTTGCACCTGCCGAGTTGGCGCGCGACAGACCAAGGGCTATGTCGGACGGCATGGTCGCGGCCCCCACATCGTGGCATGCGAAGGCGCAGGGTGGATTGTCTTGCCCCGTGTAGGGCGCGGGGTCACCGGGTTTCACTAGGCCCCAATTATTGCTGACCCAGTTGCTGATCGTATTCACGTCGCCTGGGGTCGCGCCGACGATCATCGATGCGGAGCTGTCCATGACCACGTTCAGGAGCAGCGTCTTGCCGAAACTGATTGTCGTCACGGACGAAGCGCCGACAGTCTGGCTTGCCCCGTTAACGCAGAACATCGGCACGATGCTGGCGAAGACGCAGGTAGTCGGCGCTGTGGATGCCACCTTGACGGTTCCCAGATGCATGGTGGCTCCGCCGTCGGTGCAGTCTTTCTGCACAGGCGCGCAAACGTGGAAATCGGTGATTGTTGGGGTCGAATCCGGGAAATTCGCATCAAGCGCGTTCTGGGCGATGGTTTTCAGCTGTCTCTCGGGAATGTTGGGATTCTGCCCGGTAGCGATGCTTACGGCCAGGGAGGCTTCGTCGCTGGCATCCTGCAGCTTGGTCTTGGCGTTGAGGGCGAAGGACGCATCCAGGACCCCTGCCACCAGAAATATAAGCACGGGCGTCAGAAGGGCGAACATCAGCGCCACTCCACCGCTTCGGCCGGTCAGGGCGCTGCGGCAGACTCGCGCCAGCCTGGTTATCAAGGAAGTCTTCGGTCGTCGGTTCATGGGTCTCCACCACCCCAGCGTGCGCGATTATCGCCCGATCCCGTTTAGGACTCGTGAAGCCGGTCGGGTTGCGCGCCTTGCAAGACCTATGCTGGGGCGTCGCGAACCTCGACCTCGGCGAAGCGATCGGCGTGAATCAGGCGCCAACCCGGCATGGCGCGCATTGCAGCGGAAAGGGGTGTCCCTGGCGCGAGGATGGTCCAGCGCACCTTGCTGTTTTTGAGCACTGCGGCCAGGGCGGGGGCGTCGCCCGCAGCGAGACCGCTATAGGCCATCACGAAGCGGTCACCGTAGAGATCGGCGCGGCTGTCGATGAACGGCTTCACTCCTTCAAAGATCAGGTAGCCCCCGAAGGCGTAGTCGTTGAGCACCGGCTGTGTTCTGAGATTTTGGGGGACTGCGGACAGGGCGGAAATCGGCGCCGCCTGCCCATCCACCCTGACCACGCGCAGGAGCAGTCTGGCCCCGGCTAGCGCCAGGACACCCACAGCCAATCCCGCGAGCCATGGCGATGGCAGCCGGGGGGGAAGGGGCGCGGCAGCAGATCGAGGCTGCGGCCTCTGGCCATAAGCATCGGCCATGGGCCCGGCGAGCAGCAACGGAGCGACCAACGCGAGCAGCATTTCATGCCGGACATGCCGGAGTGCGAGGTAGACCAGCAGCAGCAGGAGGAGCGCTCTGAGCGGGGGGAGCCGAATCGGCTTGCTCAGCAAACCGTAGAGGGTGGCCAAGATGGCAACCTCCAGAGGTCCGACGCTTGAAAAGTCCGCCGGCGCCCATTCGCCGATGTGAGCGAGGCTCGCCATTCCACTCAGCCGCAGCGGCAAGAGGAGCCCATCCAGGCCATGGGGGGTGAGCAGGGCCGCCACGCCGGCGGCGACCCCAAAACCGCCCCAGCGCAGGGCCACCCTGACCCTTTTCTCAGCGGGGGCGTCGATCAGGGCTTCGAGCGCGAACACCCCCGTCAGGCTGAGGCCGAAGAGAAAGCTGCCGTGCAGGTTGGCCCAGAGCGTCATCACCGGCAGCAACGCCCATGCCGGCCCTCCGCCCCGGGCTCTGGCCAGGACCATGCCCGCGGCCCAGATCTCCAACAGGGGCAGCGCCAGCAGATGCGGACGGGCCAAAAGGTGCGGGCCGATCAAGGACAAGGCCAGCCCCAACACGACGATCAACGGCAGTCCGCCAAGCCAACGCGCGAGGTCCCGCGCCAATAGCCATGCCGTCAGCCCAGCCGCGATCGCGGTAAGCAGCATCACCCCGCCCCAACCCGCCAGATTGAACGCGGCGCCGAACAACACATCGGCCAGCCATTCGTGGTTCAGCCATGGCCGACCGGCGAAGGTGTAGGAAAAAGGATCGGTGTCGATCAGTCCGTGGCTAGCTATCATCAGCCGCCCGGCCGCGACATGCCACCAACTGTCGCCGTCGTTCAGCACCTGCGGAGCCCAAAGCGCGGCGGCAAAGGCGGTGAGGGTCGCCCCTGCGATGACGAATTTGATCTGGCTGCGTGTCGGGTCGGTCAAAGTCGGCGTCCGCCGCCGCGAAGAGAAG
>JAYTRF010000044.1:0-9841 GCA_043746375.1 Caulobacteraceae bacterium
GGCCCGGCGCGCTTCAGGGTCGCCTCTGGGTCCTTGGCGATGGACGGAATCAGGCTGGCCTCCCAGCTGTTGCCGCCCTCCAGCATCGGAACCTTGATCTCCCGGCCGGCGGCGAAAGCGGCGGTGATGGTCTGGGTGACCAGGCGTCCATCGATCATCGGGGCGGGAATGGTCGGGTCCGAGAGGCCGCTGATCGGCGCATTCAGCTTTTCCGCCGGGAGGGCCCGCAGAGCCGCCAGCGCGGCGGCGCCGTCGCCCCGGACGCCAAGCCGTGCGGCGACGCCGACCCCGATCGCTTCTGCCGAGCGCGCGCCGCCGCGGATCGGCGCGGCCTCCATGCGGCCAAAGCCCGACTCTGCGATGGCCTTGGAAAAGAGGCCACGGGCCATCGGGCTGGTCAGCAGGTAGTTGACCGATATCGCTCCGGCGCTTTCGCCGAACACGGTGACATTGGCGGGGTCGCCGCCGAAAGCGGCGATGTTGGCCTTCACCCATCTGAGCGCCGCGATCTGGTCCATCAGGCCGTAGTTGCCAAGCAGGCCCTCCGCATCGGCGCGGGTGAGCGCCGGGTGGGCAAAAAACCCGAAGCGGCCTAGGCGATAGTTCAGGGTGACCAGCACCACGCCGCGTTCAGCGAAGTGACTGCCGTCATAGAAGGGCGCGCCGCCGGAGCCCCATACGAAGCCGCCGCCGTGTATCCAGACCATGACCGGCAAACGCGATGCGCCCGTCCGACCGGCGGGCGTCCAGATGTTCAGACTCAGGCAGTCTTCGCTCATCGGCATTGTCGAGCCGGGCCGCACGGGCTGCATGCACTGTGGCCCGTAGGCGGCGGCCTTGCGCACCCCGCTCCAGGACGCCGCCGGTGCGGGCGGGCGCCAGCGCAGCGGCCCGACCGGCGGGGCGGCGTAGGGTATGTCCTTGAAGCTCGTCACTACCCCGGCGGTGACGCCCTGCAGCGCGCCTTGCGGGAGGGTTGCCAGATCGCCGGCGCGCGCGGCGCCCGCCGCGATCGCAAGCAGGGCTCCCAAAGCCGCAGCCAGCCGCTTTACCATCACCCTCTCCCAAGCCAACGAGTCGGGCTCAGCTTGGCGTCCCTGGCGCCAAAACGCCAGCGGGCGCAGGCGTGAAGGGCAAGCTTCAGTGGTTAAGCAGCGTCTGGGAAATCCGAAAGGCGGCTGGGAGGATCAGCACGCCAAGCAGGCACGGGAAAATGAACAGGATCAGCGGGATCATCAGCTTGGCGGGCAAGGCCATGGCCTTTTCCTCCGCTCGCAGCATGCGCTTGCCGCGCATGTCTTCGGAGAAGATGGCCAGGGTCTCGCCCAGGCTGGTGCCCATCTCTTCGGCCTGGCGCAGCATGGTCGCCAGGGACTTCGCCTCCTCGATGCCGAGGCGGTCGGCGAAAGCGCCCCATGCTTCCTTGCGCGAGCGGCCGGCGCGCAATTCCAGGGTCAGGAACTTCAGGTGCTCGGCCAGATGCGGGTAGCGCCTGATCAGCTCGTCGGTGACCCGGCTGACCGCAGCATCAAGGCTGAGGCCCGCCTGGACGGAGGCGACGAGCAGGTCGAGCAGGTCTGGAAAGCCGTCACGATACTCGCGTTCGCGTTTGGTGCGGCGCGCCTTGATCACCTGGTCGGGGCCCAGCATCGCGGCCACGGCGAAGGTCCCGGCAATGGCGACCGCCCCCATGCCGCCGGCGCCGCTGAGCGCCCACGGGATCAAGGCGGCGGTTGCGGCGATCGCGGCGATCATGGCCACCGCGCGCGCGCCCAGATAGACGGTCACCGCCTCACGATTGAAGAACCCCGCCTGGACGAGCCGGCCGCGCAGGGCGGAAAGCTGGGCCGGATCCTTGATGGCCACGCGGTCACCCAGGCGCCGCATGCCCCGCACCACCCCGGCCACGGCCCCGGCGCCGGGCGGCGGGCCGATGTTCGGGCGCAGCGCGGTCGCCGACTCGCCGCCCAGCCGTGCGCGACGGCGCGTTCCCGCTGCGGCGCTGCGCACGATGACGAAGCCGGCTCCGCCGACCCCGGTGGCGATCAGGATGGCGGAGGCGAAGGTCAGAACGGTCTGCAGAAGGGCCGTGTCCATGGCGCGCCTAAATCCTCATGTCGATCATCTTGCGCATCACCATATTGCCGAGGAACATCCAGCCCCCCAGGATAGCCAAGCCCATCTGAACGGGCCGCTGATTGATCACGTCGCCATAAAAATGCGGGCTGGCGAAGGTCAACATGACGAGAACGCAGATCGGCGCGGCGGTCAGAATGATCGCCGACGCGCGGCCCTCGGACGACGCGGCCTTGATCTTCATGCGCATTTTCTGGCGTTCCCGCACGGTGCGGGCGAGCATCTTCAAAAGGCCTGTCAAATTGCCGCCGGCTCGCTCTTGCAGGCGAATGGTGGCGGCGAAGAGGTCGATGTCGGCGTGGTGGCAGCGCTCGGCGATACGGGCGACAGCCTGCTCCAGGGTCGCGCCATAGGCGATCTCATCGCCGGCCATGCCGAATTCGGACCCAATCGGGTCGGGCATCTCACGCCCGACGAGGGCGACGGCGGTCGGAACCGGATGGCCCGCCTCGAGGCTGCGGACGATGACTTCGAGGGCGTTGGGCAGTTGCAGGCCAAGTTTCTTGGCCCGACCGCCAGCCTTGAACTTCAGATAGAGGATGGGGACCATCACCGCTGTCGCGGCGCCGCCCGCAAACGCCACCGGCGGGCTATGCGATACCGCGAACAGGGCGGCGCCGACGCCGAGGCCGACGCCGGCGATCATCAGCGCCCAGCGCCTGGCCTGGAAGGGCACGCCGGAACGGATGATCAGGTCCGACAGCCATTGCCACGAAATGATCCGCTCACCGCCCTCGCTCAGGCCCCGCTGTTTGCGAAGTTCGACGACCAACGCCCCCAGCGACCCGGTGCGCTCGGCAACGGCCAGGCGCCGGTTGACCGCAAGCTTGGTCTTACCGACGCTGAACAGGCCGTGGATCGCCTGGCCGACCGAGAACACGGCGGCGAACACCAGCACCAGAAAGGCCAGCCGAGGGTCGACGTTGAGGTGAAAGTGCGTCATCGCGTTCAGCTTAGCGGCCGGCCGGGATCGAAGTTGGCGGTATCGTAGCGGATCCCGCGGCGAAGCATTTCATCCATGCTTTTGGGGCGAAGGCCGGTGGCGCGAAACTCGCCCTGCACGGTTCCGTCGGCATCGGTGGCGATGCGGTGGAAGGCGAAGATCTCCTGCATCTGCACCACCTGACCCTCCATGCCGGTAATCTCGGTGACGCTCGTCAGCCTCCGCTTGCCGTCGGAGAGGCGCATCACCTGGATGATCAGCTGCACCGCAGAACCGATCTGGCCCCGGATCGAATCCGGCGTCAGCGCCATGCCCGACATGGCGACCATCTGTTCAAGGCGGGTGACGGCGTCCCTTGGCGTATTGGCGTGAATGGTGGCCATCGAGCCTTCGTGGCCGGTGTTCATCGCCTGCAGCATGTCGAAGGCTTCCTCGCCTCGCACCTCGCCCAGTATTACCCGGTCGGGGCGCATGCGCAGTGCGTTCTTGACCAGTTCGCGCTGGCGGATCTCCCCCTTGCCCTCGATGTTGGGCGGGCGGGTTTCCAGGCGCACGACGTGCGGCTGCTGAAGCTGAAGCTCGGCCGCGTCCTCGATGGTGATGAGCCGCTCCTTGACGCTGATCGCCGAGGAAAGTGCGTTAAGCAGGGTGGTCTTGCCCGATCCGGTGCCGCCCGAGATCACCGTGGAAATTCGCGAGCGCACCGCGCCGTGGAGAAATTCGGCCACGCAGGCCGGCATGGCGCCAAATTCGACCAACCGCTCCAGGTTGAACGGCTTTTTCGAGAACTTGCGGATGGACACCGCCGCCCCGTCGATGGCCACCGGGGAGATCGCGGCATTCACCCGGCTGCCGTCAGGCAGGCGGGCGTCGACCATCGGCTGGGATTCATCGATCCGCCGGCCGACGGTGGCGACGATGCGGTTGACGATGCGCAACAGATGCTCGTTGTCGCGAAAGCGGACTGGCGTCGCCTCGAGTTCGCCGCGACGCTCGACGTAAACCTGGAACGGTCCATTGATCAGGATGTCGGCGATCGAGTCATCCTGCAGCAGGGGTTCGATCGGTCCCAGGCCGACCATCTCGTCGAACACCTCGTTGCTGAGGCGATCGAGTTCGGCGGCGTTGAAGGCGAGGCGTTCGGTGCGCGCGAAGTCCCCGACCAGCTTGCGCACCTGGCGACGAATTTCGCCGTCTTCCATCTTTTCCAACTTGGAAAGATCGATCTCGTCGATCAGCCACCCGTGCAGCTTGAGGCGCATGTCCAGCAGGCCGTCACTGACGGCTGGCGGGGGCGGGGGTGGCGGTACAAACACTGCAGTTTCGGCCGGAGCGGGGGACGACGCGGCAGGGGCGGGCGCCGGGGCAACCTCGCGGCGAAAGGCGAAACGGCTCATCAGGCGACCTTCTTTGCGTGGACATCGGCCGACATGGCGAGGCGCTGGACCAGCGCATCGATGTCGCGGACGATCTTGGACCTCGGCCGATGCCTCGCAATCGAGCCGCCCAGGTTCGCCGATGTGGCCGCCGCCTCCCAGTCGGAGGTAATGCCAGCATCGGCCTTGCGCTGCAGCGCCTTTTCAGCTTCGGCGAGGGACGGCGCAGGGCCGAAAACGCGGGCGGCGACGCGATTGAGGATGATCCGCGGCCGCGCGCCGTCCGCCATGTCGGTTTCTATGTCGCAGGCGAGGTCGCGGGCCGCCAGCAGGGCGGGCACGGTCAGCTCGGAGACGACCAGGATTTCGTCGGAACCGGCGAGCACATCCATGGTCCATGGCTGGTGATGGCGGGGCAGATCGACGACCACGAAGTCGTAGACCTGGCAGGCGACCTCGAGCACGCGGCAGACCGCCAGGGGCGCAATCCTGGTATAACCACGTGAATCGCGCGGACAGGCGAGCAGGTCGAGGCCGGGAAAAACCTTGACAGCGAAGGCCTCGAGCAGGGCCGCGTCGATGCGGTCGGGCGCGCTGGAGGCTTCGGCCAACTGCATGTTGGCGCTGGCCCCCAGATAGGCGCCGGCGGCCCCACCGCTGAGGTTAAGATCGACGAGCGCCACCCGGCGGTCCTTGCCGAAACGGTTCGCGAGGTTGGCGGCGACCTCGACGGCCACCGTCGTCGCTCCGCAACCGCCGACCGCTCCGATGACGCTCCAGCAACTGGATCTGCGGTGAGCGCCGGCCGCCGCGGGTGCTTGCGCAAGGAGAGCGAAGGCTGCGCGGGCCAGGTCGGACGTGGCGAAAGGCGCCTCGAGCACATCGCTCCGCGGCAGCCGCATCAGCGCCTTGATCAGCACCGTCGGCATGTGACCGCCGGTGAGGAGCACCGCCGGGGGTGAAGAACGCCGGCCCAGAGTATCGATCAGGCCGGCCAGTACCGCCGGCTCGGCGGCCTCGACGTCAATGACGATCAGTTCCAGGCCCAGGTGCATGCCCTGGGCAAGGTCGAGATCGGCAGCGGCGCCAATTTCAACCCTTGCGCTGGGCATGGCTTGGTTGGCGAGCGATCCCAGCCGCTCGCCGACGACCAGGACGTGGCGGCCTTCCAGATTGGGGGCGTTGATCATGGCGCCCTCAGGGCTTGGCCGCAGCGACGACCTGGGCCGCCGGCGTTGGCTGAGCTGCGGGAGCGCCGGTGTAGCCCTTGCCGAGAAGGATCTGGCCGATGGCGCCCGGCTCGTCGACGCCTCTCAGCGGGTCCGGCAGTTGGGCGATCTGGTCGACCGGCGTCGACAGGTGCGGGGTGACGATGATCACCAGCTCGGTCTCATTGTGTTGCCAGTCGGAAGACTTGAACAGCGCGCCTAGCACCGGCACGTCACCGAGCCATGGGACCTGACTGACCGAGCGGATCATGTTCTTCTGGAAGAGGCCGGCGATGGCGAAGCTCTGGCCGTCGCGCAGCTCGACTGACGTCGCCGCCCGGCGCTCGGTGATCGCCGGCACCCGGAAGCCTTGCAGGATGACCCCGTCGGCGGGATCGAGCTGGCTGACCTCGGGGGCGATCTTAAGGCGAATCTCGCCGGAGTCCTCCACTGTGGGGGTGACGTTGAGCTTCACCCCGAAGGTCCGGAACTCGATGGTGACGCCGTTATTGCCGTTGGGGATCGGGAAGGGAAACTCGCCACCGGCCAGAAAGCTGGCTTCCTCACCCGACATGGCCACCAGGTTGGGCTTGGCCAGGGTGTGGATAATGCCCTTGGTTTCCAGCGCGTCGAGGGTTGCGTTGATCGATACCGAGCCGATGCGGCCCCCGACGGTAAGGGCGCCCTGCGGGGCGTTGTTGAGCAGGCCGTTGCCGGTCTTCAGGGTGAAGCCGGAGATGTTCTGGACATCCAGGTTTATGCCGAGGTCTTTCATCGCCGTGCGCGAGGCCTCGATGATCCGCACCTCGACCATGACCTGTTGGGCCATGCGGACGGTGAGCGCCGATTGGACGGCCTTTGGCGCATAGCGCTCGGCGATGGCGTCGGCCCTGGCGGCGACATTGCTGGTCGACACGTCCCCGGTCAGCAGTATGCCGCCGGCGAAGTTGGCGACCTTGATCGGCTCACCGGGCAGGGCGGCTGCGAGATCGGCCTGCAGGTTGTCTGTGTCATAACCGACGCGGGCGTCGACGACCTGCGCCAGGTGGTGCTGGGCGTCGTAGATGAGGATGTTGGTCACGCCGATCTGCTTGCCCCGCACATAGAAGCTGCGGTCGGTAGTGGCGACCAGTTCCATGGTGTCGGGCTGGGCGACGACGATCTCGCTGGCCGGATAGTCGAGGTGAAAGGCCGCCGACTTGTCCTTGGCCACCGTGATCGTGCTGAGTCCTCCTTGATCGGCCGAAATCTGGGCCGTTGCCGGAGAGACGGCGACAGCGCTGCCGAGGATCGCCGCGCAGGCGGCAAGGGTAAGGAAACGATGCATGGCGGAATTCTCCAGCGGTCGGGGTTCTAGAGACCGGACCGCAATTCGAAGGGAACATCGACGCTGGACTTCGTGTCCCCGTGGACGACGATGATCGTGTGGCGCTCAAGCGGGGCGGGGCGGAAGGCGCGCTGGCGGACGCGGACCAACACAGGTCTGGCGACAGCGGAGACCCCTGGAGGGCCCGCCCCGAGATCACCGTTGCCGACCGGGCGAACGGCGGCGATGTCAGTCGATCCGGTCCGGCGTAGCGCCAGCGAAAGCGAGCCGGCCTGGGCGGCCAAGGCCAGCTTCTCTGCGTCCTCGACCGAGACCTCCAGCGTCGCCGTGCGCGCGACGGCCGCGGCGGTTGAAGTCGGATCGGCGTTCAGATCCATGCCGAGAACCCGCACATCCTGGATGACCACGTTGGAAACCAGGCGTTTGCCGTTGCCGGCGGGGGCTCCGGCCAGGGTGGAGAGATCGCGGGTCAGGACAACGTCGACCCGGTCGCCCGGCAGGACATGCCCGCCGCCACCGGCGACCTCGGTGACGCCGATGGTGAAACCGCGCATGCCTTGCGAGATGGCCGCCGCCAGGGTTGGCCTGGCGCCGGCGCCGCTGAGCTTGGTGGGAAGCACCGCTTCCCTGGCCGAGATCGGCACCAGCACCAGAGGCGCGCCGCCAGGCTGGGCGATGACCTGGGCGATCGTCGAATAGGCGCCCTGCGGGGCGGCGCTCTGCGGGACGCGCGTAACCTCCAGGCGGCCCGCGTCAAGCTTGGCGCCGTAGGCAATGGCGTCCCGCGCCACGACAATCGGCACTGTGGCTTCAGTGTACTGGGCGCCAGGATGCGCGTGCTGGGTTGAAGATTGAGGAAGCCAGACCTTGGCCACCAACAGAGCGCCGACGCCGAGCACCGCGGAGGCGCCGAGGCTGACGAGGGTCGCAGTTCGCATTTCGCCCACCTGCTTTTGTTGTGTCGCTCGCGTCGTTTTCCACGCGATTACGCCTCGACCATGCGCCGCCCCCTGTTTCACCGTCGTTAAGGGACAAGGTAAATTGGAGCTTACTTTCAGGGGCTTGGGTTAGGTGCGGTCGTTGGGAGCCGAGGGCTTGACGCAGGACCGCCAAGGCAATCAATGGGAAGATTGTCAAAAGGTCGCCGACGAGGCGCAATGTTTCAAAAGGAGCGCTGGTGACGCAGGAGCTTTCGGAGCGCCTCATCGACGCCGCCGCCAAAGGCATGACCGCCAGCGTCTGGGCCGATCACAGGCCGGACGCCGTCGCCATCTTCGATCCGATCGGCACGCGTACGTTCTTTGAGGTCAACGCCAACGCCAATCGCGTTGTCCGCCTGCTGCGCGCCAGCGGTGTCCACACGGGCGACGCGGTGGCGCTGATGTGCAGCAACCGCGCCGAGTTCGTCGAGGTGCTCAGCGCCGCCTTGCGCGGCGGTTATCGGATCACGCCCGTCAACTGGCACCTGACCGTCGACGAGGTCGAGTACATCATCAACGACTGCGAGGCCAAGGCGCTGATCGCCGAGACGCGCTATCCGGCGGCGATGCAGGCCAAAGCCCCGGAGGTGCGGGTCAAGGTGTCCATAGGCGAGGACGCCCCCGGCTTCACGCCCTATGCGACGACCATCGCCGCTCTGGACGGCTCTGACATCGACGACCCCGTGCTGGGTGGGGCCATGCTCTACACCTCAGGCACCACCGGCAGACCCAAGGGCGTCTACCGCAAGAACAGCCCGGCTGTCCTGGTTCCAGGGCCGGGGGCGCCCAATGATGTGCAGCTTTGCGCCGGGCCCGCCTACCATGCCGCTCCGCTGGCCTTCGACGTTCGCTCGGCGATGGCGCAGGGCAATCCCCTGGTGTTCCTGGATCGGTGGGACAGCGAAAACGTCCTGCGCACCATCGAAAAATACCGGGTCACGCGCGCGCACCTGGTGCCAATCATGTTCCAACGGCTTCTGGCCCTGCCCGAGGCCGTCAAAGCCAAGTACGACCTTTCCAGCCTCAACTTCATCATTCACGGCGCGGCGCCCTGCCCGCCCGAGGTGAAGAAGGCCATGATCGACTGGTGGGGCCCGATCCTCAACGAATACTATGCGGGCTCCGAAGGCGGGGCCGGCTTCGTCATCACCTCGCAGGAGTGGCTGGCCAAGCCCGGCACCGTCGGCAAGCTGCCGGCCCCGGGGGCCGTCAAGCTCGTCGATGAGGAAGGCGCCGAGATCACTGAGCCCAATCGCTCGGGAACCATCTACTTCAAGGTCTCGCCCATCGCGCCGTTCGAGTATTTCAAGGACCCCGCCAAGACGGCCGCAGCCCACAGGGGCGACTACTTCACCCTAGGCGACGTCGGCTATCTGGACGAGGACGACTATCTTTTCCTCACCGGCCGCACCGCCGAGTGCATCATTTCCGGCGGCGTCAACATCTACCCCCAGGAGATCGACAACGAGGTGATCAAACACGCCAGCGTCGAAGACAGCTGCGCTATCGGGGTTCCCAACGAGGAGTGGGGAGAGGAGGTCAAGGTGGTGGTCACCCTGCACCCCGGACACGAGCCTAGCGAAACCCTGGGCGCCGAAATTCTGGCCTTTGCGCGCGGGCGGCTGGCCGGATTCAAGGCGCCGCGTTCGATCGAATTCGCCCGGGAGCTACCCCGCAGCCCGGCCGGGAAAATCCAGCGCGGCAAGGTGCGCGCCCCCTACTGGGCCGGTCGCGCGCGACAGATCTAGGAGCAGGGGCAAGGCGGTTCGGTTCGCCTTATACCAAAAGCCCGTAATTATGACTCGGGTGGGATTCCCAAGATGGGCGAACAGTGATTCACCCTGCTGAATGCAGGGGAGATAGGGATGGCC
>JAYTRF010000045.1:0-4381 GCA_043746375.1 Caulobacteraceae bacterium
ATGGCTCTCGCCGCTTTTATCGCTGTCTATGCCGCCTATACCCTCTCGTCGGTCCCGGGCGCGACAATCCTGACTCTGGCGGGCGGTTTGATCTTCGGCGTCTGGCTTGGCGCGCTCGCCACCATCGTGGGCGCCACCGTCGGCGCCACGGCCGTTTACCTTCTGGCGCGTTCGGTCTTCGCCGAGGCGCTGACGCGGCGGGCCGAGCGCCGCGGCGGGGTTCTCAAGCGTCTAACCGCGGGGTTCAAGCGAGATGCGTTTTCATATCTGCTGACCCTTAGGCTCGTTCCCGCCGTTCCGTTCTGGCTCGTGAACATCGCCGCTGGCGTGGCTGGCGCGCCGCCGCGCGCATATTTGGTCGCCACCGTGCTCGGAATCGTCCCAGCCACCCTGATTTACAGCGCCGTGGGCGCGGGCCTCAGGGACGTCTTCGCCTCGGCGGGCCGGCCGACGCTTGCAAGCCTCGCCCACCCCCATCTGCTGCTGCCCCTGCTGGGCCTGGCGGCGCTCTCCCTGGCGCCGGTGCTCTTTCGCCGCTTCCGCCACGCGCCACGAGCGACGCCCAATGGATGAGATCAAAGCCGACCTGGTGGTCGTCGGAGCGGGGTCCGGAGGTTTGTCCGTCGCCTCGGGTGCGGCGCAGCTGGGCCTGAGGGTGGTTCTGTTCGAGGCCGGCGAGATGGGCGGCGACTGCCTGAACTACGGTTGTGTCCCTTCCAAAGCCCTGATCGCGGCCGCACACGCGGCACGCCCCCCCTTGGGGCTGGGGATCGGCGCCACCGCCACGGTGAACTTCCCTGCGGTGATGGCCCACGTGCGCGCCGCGATGGCGGCGATCGCGCCGCACGACAGCCAGGAGCATTTCGAAAAGATCGGCGTCCGCGTCGTGCGTCAGCACGCCAGTTTCGCCGGGCCCAGGGTCGTCGAGGGCGAAGACATTCGCGTGCGGGCCCGCAAGATCGTCCTCGCTACGGGCTCGCGGCCGAAAATCCCTGACGTCGCCGGCTTGGCGGAGACGCCCTATTTCACCAATGAGACGATCTTCGATCTCACCAGCTGCCCCCAGCGACTCCTGATCATTGGGGGCGGACCGATCGGGATGGAGCTT
This sequence comes from Caulobacteraceae bacterium, assembly GCA_043746375.1. Taxonomy (GTDB): domain Bacteria; phylum Pseudomonadota; class Alphaproteobacteria; order Caulobacterales; family Caulobacteraceae; genus Acaudatibacter. Next base: position 1,109 of record JAYTRF010000045.1, read on the forward strand.
GGCCAAGCGTTTCGTAGGCTTGGCGCCGAGGTCGCCATTGTCCAGCGAACGCAACCCTTGCCGCGCGAGGGTCGCGACGTGGTCGAGGTGGTGATGCGGCAGTTTGCGCGCGACGGGGTTGAAGTCCTGGCCGGAACGCAGATTCTCAGCGCCCATCGTGGGTCGCGCGGATTGGCGCTGCGCATCAAGACGGGGGAAAGAACGCGCGACATCGAAGGCTCCCATCTTCTCGTCGCAACCGGGAGATCGCCCAATATCGAGGCTCTCAATCTTGAAGCCGGCGGGGTCGCTTACGATCGACGCGGCGTGAGGACCGACCGCAGCCTGCGGTCGATCAGCAACGGGGCCGTCTACGCCGTTGGCGATGTCGCCGGTCGGGACGCCTTTACCCACGCAGCCGGCGCGCACGCCAGCCTTGTCATCCGCCGGGCTCTCTTCGCCATGCCGGTCAACGCCGACAACCTCGTCGTGCCGAGGGTTACCTACACCGATCCTGAAGTTGCTAGCGTCGGGCTGTCGGAAGGGCGGGCGCGGCGCCGTTATGGCGACAGAGTGCGTACCGTGGTCGCCCGGTTCGACGACAACGATCGGGCGGTCACAGAGGCGGATCAGCGCGGTTTTGGGAAGCTGATCGCCACGCGAGGGGGCAAGCTCCTGGGCGTGACCATCGTCGGGCGCGCCGCGGGCGATCTGATCCAGCCGTGGGTGCTGGCGATGAGCGCGAGCGTGCCGCTGCGAGCGATGGCCGCGCAGGTCGCTCCCTACCCGACGCGCGGCGAGATCAACAAGAGGTTGGCGGGGCTGTGGTTCGCGCCTTCGCTGTTTTCCTCGCGCACACGAGCGCTGGTCCGGGCCCTGAAACGCCTAGCCTGAATCTCAAGTTTAACCCCAGCCCCCACGGCGGTGGCCGAGCGGCCCTACCAGCGCAGAAGGCGCCGGCCCGCAAGCGCGCCCGCCAGGCCCGCTGCGAGAACGCCGGCCGTGTACCAGGTAGCCATGAAAGCCACCGTGTGCTCGGGGCATGTGAGGACATAGATACTCGCCCCGGCAGAGCCTGCCAAAAGGCCTGCGGCCATTCCGCCTAGCCGCAGGCGCGTGGGCGCCAGGCGCCGGAAGGCCCAGACCAGGCCCAGAAAGACCGGCACGGATAGCAACAGTATGGCGATGGGACACTGCACGGCAGTGCGGCCCAGCCACATGCCCTCACGCAGAGCGGCGGGGGCCTGCATCGTCTCGCCGAACCCCATCAGCGCCACGACTCCGATCGGCGCGGCAAGCCCCCACCAAGCGAATCCGACGCGGCCGCCGGGTCGCGCCAGGCGCTTGACGATAATGAACGAGGACCAGCCGAGGCTCAGGGTGAACGCCCACTTCATCCAGAACGGAGCGGTGCCGCTCACCTCTGCAATGTCAGGACGCACGCCCAGCGATGCGATCAACAGCGCAAGGGCGGCCAAGGCGCCCAAGCCAAGTCCGGCGCAAAGCCGCTTCGCCGCAGCATGACGGGGGATGGCCACGACCGAGTTCGTGAGCTGGTCGATGAGCACTTCAGTCCGCATCGGACCTTGCCTCCCGAACGCGCGACATGAGCTTTTTAATGCCGCGATGAATGCTGACCTTCACATTGGCCGAAGACAGCCCGCTGCGCTGCGCCGCCTCGGCGACCGACAGACCCTCGATCTTGACGGAACGGAGTACCTCGCGCTGCTTGGCTGGAAGCCCAGCCATCAAACGCTCGAGGTCGAGCGTGGCGGTCACGCCTTCGGAATCGTCGGTTGCGAACAACCCTTCGATGCCTTCGATGGGCACGGCCGCCCACATCCGCCGGCGTCGGAAATGATCGATCATCTTGTAACGCGCCATGGCGAAGGCCCAGGCCGTGAATGGCTTGGATGGGTCGTAGCTCTCGCGCCGCGTATGGACGGCGATCAGGGTTTCCTGCACGAGATCCTCCGCATCGGACGAGTCGCCGCCCAACCGACGCGCATAGAAGCCACGGAGATGGCCGGCCAGTTCCGCCAGGAGCTGCCGATGAGCGACGGCGTCACCATTCAGGCCCTGCAGCATCAGGAACCTAAGTCGGCCTTCCGTCGCCTTCACGCGAACTCCTCAAAATCTGAATTCGTCTGATGCGGTTCAAGGGTTACACTGCGGCAGCCTGCTGACTTGACGTTGGCGAGCTTGGTCTCTTGCCACGTAACCTTACGCCGGGCGAGGCCGAACAAAAGAGGGTGGCCGGGCTCTCTCAGCACCCCCGCGGAGGCCGGTCATGCGGGGGCGCGTCGCGCGTCCCCGCACCTCGACTCAAACTTGGCCGAAGTCCGAAGCGGTTCCCCCAACGCCAGGAACCCGGTCTCAAGAGCCGGGCGGGCTCCCGATCGAGGCTGCTTGCGCCAACCAAGGACGAGCCAGGAACGACACCGGCTGGGTCTTCGCCAACGTCATGGCAATCGTTTGGACTTGGCGCAAAGTCGCCGAAGGCTGGCTGCGTCATCGACATCCTCCAACTCGCGCAGCAGACGGATCCGGCGGGTCTTCAGGTTTTCGAGCGTATCCGTCAGGGCATCCGGTGTAGACCACCTGACATTCGCGAACGGTGGCCGCGCCCGTTGTCGAGGCGACAGGCCCACCAACCAGTACCCCCCATCGACCGCCGGCCCGATCACCGCGTCGGAACCGCCAAGCGCACGGAACGCCGTCGCCACGTCGCCCGCAGTGACCTGGGGCGCATCGCTGCCCAGAATCACGATCGCCCCTTTCGGCAGGCGGCTGGCGACCCGGCGGAGTCGCTCGCCAAGATCGCCGCGTCCCTGCGGGAGCTGTTCGGCGTTGCGCAGCCAATGGATGGGCCGGTCCGGCGTGACGGCGATCCAGGTGCGCCAGCGAGGATCTCCTCCAAGACCGCGCAGCAAGTCTCGCAACGCGAACCTCTGGAAGCGCGATGCGGCCAGTTCCCCGACTTCCGCCGCCAGGCGCCGCTTGCCGACGCCGTATTGCGGCTGCCGGGCAAAGATGACCAGGTGCTGGCGAGCCGCGCTAACGGCCATAGATTCGCGCGATGCGCTCGGGCGCCACGCCGATCTGGAACAGGGTCAGGCAGACCACATTGGTCGCGCTCCGGCGCAACCATCCGCCCCTGCGCCAACGGTCGGCCGAGGTGACGGCTGCGGACTCCAGCCCCATCAGCCGGGAGCGCCCTATGCGTCTGATCAGATCAACATCTTCCATCAGGACCAGATCGCTGTAGCCGCCAACGCTCGTGTAGAGCACTCG
>JAYTRF010000046.1:0-2045 GCA_043746375.1 Caulobacteraceae bacterium
TACACGCGCTTCGACGGCGCCTCGCGCAACTACGACGGCGCGGGCGCCAACGCGTCGGACAACAACACCGTGCGTGTGTTCACCTGGGTCGCCTACTGACGTCCCAGCCTGACCTTCGGAAGCCCGCCGGACGATAACAGCGCCTCAGGTCTTCATCTTGTAGCCGGTGGCGAACATCCATAGGCAGATCAGCGCCAGCAGCACGCTCAGGGCCGCGGTCATCGCCACCCCGACCACGAGCGAACCATCCGCATGGCCGATGAAGCCGTAGCGAAAGCCCGCGATCAGGTAGAAGAACGGGTTGTAATGCGAGGCGGTGCGGAAAGGCTCGGGGAGGCGGGAAACCAGATAGAAGGTGCCCGACAAGAACGTCATCGGCATGATGATGAAGTTGCTCACCGCCGCGATGTGGTCGAACTTTACCGACCAGATGGCCGCCATCAGGCCGAGCATACCCATGATCATCGCGGCGCCGACGCCAAAATAGACCACCGCCCAGGGGTGAGCCATGGTCAGATGGGTGAACGGCAGCACTGCGGCGGCTGTGACCGCGCCCACCAGCACCCCGCGGGTCGCCGCGCCCAGGGTAAAGCCCGCCACCTGTTCGGCCGGAGACAGCGGCGGGGTGATGAAATCGCCGATCAAGCCGTTCATTTTCGCCTGCAACAGGCTGGAGGATGAGTTCGAAAAGGCGTTGCCGAGAATCTGCATCATGATCAGTCCAGGGGCCACGAAGGTGGCGAACTTCACCCCCTCGATCGGCGGGGCCGCGCCGCGGACGGCGACGACAAATACCAGCATGTAAAGAAGGGCGGTGACCACCGGGGCCAGCAGCGTCTGCGCACCCACCTTCCAGAACCTCCGCACCTCGCGCAGGTAAAGGGTTTTAAGACCTTCCCAGTTGGCGCCGTGATAATTGCGCGGAAGCGGCGGCGTGATCGCCTGGGATGGCACATCTTTCATCCTTCCCATGTGCGCCGGGCCCTCCGCATTCGCAAGCCGGCGAGCCGGCGTTCTTCCGCGACATCGATCCTGTGGACAGTTGGATGGCGCCTATTGTGTCTGAATGCCAGGGGCCTACGATATGTTGTAGTCCTCGGGATGTTCACCCGATGGCCGCACGCGGGGCTGCGGAGCGCGGATCCGCCAAACCAGGGGTTGGAGGGTGTCATGGGTTGGACCGACGAGCGGGTCGAGATTCTCAAACGCTTGTGGCTTGATGGTCTGTCAGCCAGCCAGATCGCCAAGCAACTGGGCGGCGTGACGCGCAATGCCGTGATTGGCAAGGTCCATCGTCTTGGACTTTCCGGGCGCGCCGCCCCATCCCAACCGACCCGTACGACGTTCAAGGCCCCCCGCCCCGCTCGCCCAATGGCCGCAGCGCCTCAACGCCGGCCCGCCGAGCGGCGCACAGTGGCAGTGGTCGCCCCTAGGCCAGCGCCGTTTGTCGAAATGAGCGGCACGGCGACCGTACTGACGCTCGGCGCCCATATGTGCAAATGGCCGATCGGCGATCCGTCGACGGACAACTTCAGCTTCTGCGGCCGCCGCGCTGGCGACGAAGGCCCCTACTGCGTCGAACACGCGCGCGTCGCCTATCAGCCGCCCCAGGCCCGCAAGAGGTCAACCGCCTCCGATCTGGCGCGTTCGCTACGGCGGTATATTTAGCAGAGACTCCGCAGGAGGCGCAGAAGCGGCTCTTCCTCGGGTGCGCGGTCGGGCGGAATGTGGCCAAGGACGGCCCAGCAGATCTGATCGATGCTATAGCGAGCGAACGCCCAGCGGGAGCGTTCCAAAAGGCCATCGTCGGCGGCCTCGTACGCTGCCGCGAGGAATTGAGCCGCCCAGTCGCCATAGGCCCAGAAGAACGCCAAGTCATAGGCGGGGTCGCCCACCGCCGCATCGGCGAAATCAATCACACCTGCAAGCCGCTGGCCATCAAGTGCAAGGATGAGGTGGTCGTCAGTCAGATCACCGTGGACGACGACCTCGCCCGGCCACCGGGGCCTGCGGCCGCAGTCTTGATAGAATCGGTCGATGGCGCC
>JAYTRF010000047.1:0-3074 GCA_043746375.1 Caulobacteraceae bacterium
CGGCGTGCAGGCGGCCATGCCCTTTTTGGAGAGATCCAAATGCGGTTCGATCATAGCGGTCTCTTCGACCGCCGCCCTGGAGGATTTCTTCGGACCCCAAGCCTACAACGCGATGAAGGCGGCGGTTATCAACTACGCCTCGGCGCTCAGCCAACAACTGGCCCCCAAGGGTATCAGGGTCAACACCGTCTCCCCCGGCCCCGTCTTCATTGAGGGCGGCTCGTGGGACATGATCAAGACTCACATGACGGCCCTGTACGACCAAACGGTCAAGGCGGTGCCGATGGGCCGGCTTGGCAATGGCGAAGAGGTGGCCAAGGCCATCGCCTTCATGGCCTCGCCGGCCTGCCCGTTCATGACCGGAACGAACGTCGTCATCGACGGCGGCGTCACCAAGCGCGTCCAGTATTGAGGTCCAAGCATGACCGATCAGGTGCAAAAGCGCATCAACGCCGTTCTCGTCGCCAGCGGGAAATATCACGATATCGACTATGCGCGCCTGGAACTGCTCAAGGTTCTGGCCAAGGACGAGCGGGTGCGCGTGCGGGTATTCGAGGACTATTCCAATCTTGAGGCGATCCGGGCGGCGGACTTTCTGGTCACCTACACCTGTGATGTCATGCCCAGGCTGGACGAGCAGGAGGCGCTGCGCGCCTGGCTGGAGGCGGGCGGGCGGTGGTACGCCCTGCACGGAACCAACTCGATCCTACGTTTTGTGGCCGGCGGCGTCGACAGCCCCCGCTGGGCGCCGCATTTCATGGAGACGCTCGGCTCGCAGTTCATCGCCCACCCGCCCATCGCACCCTACCGGGTCACGGTAGCGGACCCGGATCATCCGCTGGTCAAGGGCGTGGAGGCGTTCGAGGCGGCCGATGAGCTCTATCTTTCCGACCTCCATGGCGAACGGCATGTGCTGCTCGAGACGGAATTCGAGGGCGAGGCCGAAGGCTTCATCGAGCATACCTGGCCCAAGGCCAAACACCCGGTCTTCTATCTCCACCCCGTCGGCAAGGGCGAGGTCCTCTACCTCACCCTCGGACATTGCCGGGGCCACTACGACATGCTGCCGCTGATGGATTTCTACCCCGTTCCCGAAAAAGGATCATGGGACCTGCCGGTGTTCCACGACCTCCTGGCTCGCGGGGTGGAGTGGGCCAAGGCGCCGGCCCTGGCGCGGACGGCGGCATGAGCCGGTATCTTATCGCCAACATTGAAGTGCGACAGGCTGAGTTCGGCCGTTTCGCCGAAACCATGGGCGCCATGCGAGAGATATTGACCAAGGCCGGCTGGGCGCTGGTCAACTCATATACGATGCGTACCGGCGTCGCCGGGTCGGTTCTCAATATCTGGCGTCTGAACGACCTGGAGCAGATCGACGCCGGTTTCGCCGCTCTGGCCTTGGATCCCCGCTGGCCGACGATCCAGGCCACCCTGGCGCAGGTGGTCATACGGGAGACCGTCAACTTCGCCGACGACCTCGGCTACCCGACTCCAGCGTAAACGCGAGAGAATAACGCGCGTTTCGAGCCCCCCCTGTGAGGGTCGGTCGAAAAGCATGCGTGTCCCCCCTTTTTCAAGCCCACTGAGGAATTTTCCATGCCCGCCGCCACCAATCGACCGATCAACCGCAAGGTCGTGCTCGCCACCCACGTTACGGGCATGGTCGGGCCCGAACATTTCCGCATTGAAGACGAACCCGCGCGCGCACCCGGCGAGGGCGAGGTGGTGGTCAAGACCGACACCCTGTCCATGGACGCCTTCATCCGCACCAGTCTCAATGACCAGGAGGGCCTGCACCAGCAGGTTCCCATCGGCGCCGCCATCGTGGCGCTTGGTGTCGGGCGGGTTGTGGAGAGTAGCTCACAGGGGTGGGATGTGGGGGACGCTGTGACCGGGCCGTTGTGCGCGCAGACCTACGCGACCCTGCCGACCGCCATGCTGCAGAAAATCGATCCCGCCCTGCCATTGTCGACCTACCTGGGCGCGCTGGGATTGACCACGGGCCTTACCGCCTACATGGGCATCCGCTTCGTTGGCGAGGTCAAGGCTGGCGAAACCGTGCTGGTGTCCGGCGCGGCGGGCGCGGTTGGGTGCATGGCCGCGCAGATCGCAAAGCTGCTGGGGGCCCGCGTGATCGGTCTAGCCGGGGGACCGGAGAAATCCGCCTTCCTGACGGGCGCGCTCGGGCTTGACGGCGCCATCGATTACAAGGGCGAGGATGTGGACAAACGCCTCAAGACCCTGGCGCCGGACGGGATCGATGTCTTCTTCGACAATGTCGGCGGAGAACTCCTCGATATCGCCCTGGACAATATCCGCGAGCGCGGCCGGGTGGTCATCTGCGGCGCCATATCGCAGTACAACGACCAAAAGCATGTACGCGGGCCCAGCCTCTACCTGCGCCTGGCCGAACGCTATGCGCGCATGGAGGGCTTCACTGTCATGCACTTCGCCGAGCGGTATGGCGAGGCCATCGCCCAGCTCGGCCAGTGGCTCGGCGAGGGCAGCCTGACCATGCCCGAACAGGTCGAGCACGGGATCGACGCCTTCCCGGCCGCCCTGCGGAAACTGTTCGAGGGCGGCAATATCGGAAAGATGCTCGTAAGGCCTTGAGGGGCGCCGAGCTCTCGGACAAAAGTCCCTCGGAAAAGGCTCGCTGGAAAAATAACGAATCTTCCCGACTTGACCCAGCGTCGCCTCTAAACCCCAAGACTGCGGATTTCGGGATGGGATCGGGATTCGCCGTTAACACCGACAACATCATCTATCTCTTCACCCGCGATCTGGAGCAATGGGCGTCCGATCTGATGCTCGCCTTTAATCCGTGCATGACCACCGAAAGCCAGATCGCCGGGCATCGCAATATTAAAGCCCCAGCCCGCACAGCCGATACAGGTGTTCGACCCAGGATGAACCCGCACGGCGACATCTATACGGCGACCTTCGATCCGGCACACGACGGCGCAAAGCGCGGCCGGGAGGGACCTTCGCACTACCGCCGGACCTGAGCGTCGGCTAAGGTCAAATTTCGTATCACGATATGATTTTTATTCACAGGCGGCTCCAGGGCGAAA
>JAYTRF010000048.1:0-2768 GCA_043746375.1 Caulobacteraceae bacterium
GCGCACGGGACGCCGGGGTTTTTCACCCGCTGGTTCCTCTCGACCAATCACAAGGATATCGGCACCCTCTACATCATCTTCGCCATCCAGGCGGGCATCGTAGGGGCGCTGCTTTCGGGCCTGATTCGTTTGGAACTGGCGGCGCCAGGCATTCAGATCTTCGTGCACGGCTCGTGGCTCGACAAGCTTGGCCTCATCGAGGCGTCGCGGCATGGCTATGCTGTGGTGGTCACCGCCCACGCCCTGACGATGATCTTCTTCATGATCATGCCGGCGATGATCGGCGGCTTTGGCAACTGGTTTGTTCCGCTGATGATCGGCGCGCCGGACATGGCCTTCCCCAGGATGAACAATATCAGCTTCTGGATGCTGGTGGCCTCATGGGTGATGCTGCTGACCTCGATGATGGTCGACGGCGGCCCCGGCAAGGGCTTTGGTGGCGGCTGGACGATGTACCCGCCGCTTTCGGTCTCGGGCCACACCGGACCAGCCATGGATTGCGTGATCCTCTCGGTGCACCTCGCGGGGGCCAGCTCGATTCTGGGAGCGATCAACTTCATCACCACCATCTTCAACATGCGCGCGCCCGGAATGACCCTTCACCGGATGCCGTTGTTCGTCTGGTCGATCCTGGTCACGGTGTTCATGTTGCTGCTCGCGCTGCCGGTGCTGGCCGGGGCCATGACCATGCTGTTCACCGACCGTAATTTCGGCACCCATTTTTTCGACGCCGCTGGTGGCGGCGATCCATTGATGTACCAGCACCTGTTCTGGTTCTTCGGCCATCCGGAGGTCTACATCCTGATCATTCCCGGGTTCGGCATGATCAGCCAAATCGTCTCGACGTTCTCGAAGAAACCAGTGTTCGGCTATCTGGCCATGGTCTACGCCATGGTGGCCATAGGCTTTCTGGGCTTCATCGTCTGGGCCCACCACATGTTCACGGTCGGAATGAGCGTGAACCTGCAGGCCTATTTCGTCGCCGCGACGATGGTCATCGCCGTCCCGACCGGGGTGAAGGTGTTTTCGTGGATCGCCACCATGTGGGGCGGCTCGATCGAGTTCAAGACGCCGATGCTATGGGCCATAGGCTTCATCCTCCTGTTCACGGTCGGCGGCGTCACCGGTGTAGTGCTGGCCAACGCCGGCGTCGACTACTCGCTGCACGATACCTATTACGTGGTCGCCCACTTCCACTATGTGTTGAGCCTCGGAGCCGTGTTCGCCATCTTCGGCGGCTTCTACTATTGGTTCGAGAAGATGTGGGGCGTGCGCTACAATGAATTTCTGGGCGCCGTGCACTTCTGGATCACCTTCGTCGGCGTCAACATCGTCTTTTTCCCCCAACACTTCCTCGGCCTCCAGGGCATGCCGCGCCGGATCGTCGATTATCCGGCCGCTTTCAGCTACTGGAACGGCGTCTCTTCGTTCGGTTATGCAATCACCTTTGTCGGTCTGGTGGTGTTTTTGGCGGTGCTGATCGAGGCTGCGGTAAGACGTCGCCCGGCCCGCGCCAATCCCTGGGGGGTCGGCGCGACGACCCTGGAATGGACCCTGCCGTCCCCGCCGCCCTTCCACCAGTTCAACGAGTTGCCGGTAATCCACGCCGACAACCACTAGGGGCTTTCGAGTGACCGACCACACCGTCGCCACCGACGCTCCGCCCCTGATCCAGGCCGCCAGCTGGCGGGACTATCTTTTGCTGCTGAAACCGCGGGTGATGTCGCTGGTCGTGTTCACCGCGGTGACCGGTCTGCTCTGCGCCCACACGCCCATGAACCCGGTGCTGGCCGCCGTGGCCATCCTGTGCATCGCCGTCGGGGCCGGGGCCTCGGGGGCCCTCAACATGTGGTATGACGCCGACATCGACGCCCTGATGCGGCGCACGCGCCGCAGGCCAATTCCTGCGGGCCGAGTGCAAGGCGCCGACGCCCTGGCCATGGGCGTCACCCTGTCGATGTTCTCGGTCGCGTTGATGGGGCTGGCCGTCAACTGGCTCGCCGCTGGGCTTCTGGCCTTCACCATTGTCTTCTATGCTGTGGTCTACACGATGTGGCTCAAGCGGCGGACGCCGCAGAACATCGTCATCGGCGGCCTGGCCGGCGCCCTGCCCCCGCTTGTCGGCTGGGCCGCGGCCAGCGGAACGACACCGCTCAACGCCTGGCTCCTGGTCGCCATCGTGTTCTTCTGGACCCCGCCGCACTTCTGGGCGCTGTCGCTCTACACAACGCAGGACTATGCCAGGGCGGGGGTGCCGATGATGCCGGTGGTCAAGGGCGCGGCCTCCACGCGCCGGCAGGTCCTGGCCTACAGCGTCATTCTGGCGCCGCTCGGCTTGGCGCCGGCATTTACCGGCCTTGGCGGGGCGCTGTACTTGGTGGTCGCGGGGTTGGGCGGCGTGGTTCTGCTGATCTTGGCCACGCGCCTGGTGTTGAGCCGGGCGGGGGACGGGTCCCCAGAGCGGGCTGGCGACGACGCCCTTTATGGGGTGACGCCCCCGTCCAAGCCCGCGCGCAATCTGTTCGCGTTTTCCATTCTCTATCTCTTCGGTCTGTTCGCGGCCCTGCTCGTAGAGCGCGTGGCCGGTCTCGCCCCGCTCGAACATTGGCGATGAGCGATCCGAAAAGCGAAAGCAGCGAGGCGGCCCGGTCGCGAAGGGGGCGGAGTATCGCTCTTGCCGTCGCGCTGGCGCTGTTCGTGATCCTCGTCTTTGTGGTCACAATCGTGCGCCTGGGCGCCCATGCCGCAGCGCCCTTCTGATCTGGCCC
>JAYTRF010000049.1:0-7478 GCA_043746375.1 Caulobacteraceae bacterium
ATCGTCGACATGTCGCGGGCCGAGGCGTCAGGCTACCGCCCGGTCGCCACATATGAGGACGCGGTTGGGAAGGCCTGCCGCTGGGCCCAAGCGGCGATCAGCAACGGCGCGACCGTTCCGGCGTACGTCATGGCCATGTTCGACTACGGGGCAGAAGATGCCTTTCTGAACGCGCGCCGCAATTAGTTGATAGAACGAAGATCGCAACCGCCCCCGGCTTCGAATTTCATGGCCGCAGGACCTCGAAGGGGAAGCAGATGAGCGACCAACATACCGTCCTCGTTACGGGTGGATCCGGCTACATCGGCGGGCGATGCATCGCGACCCTGCTTGAGCGGGGGTATCGCGTCCGAACCACGGTGCGCTCCCTCGTCCGGGAAGCGGATGTGCGGGCGGCCATCGCCACGGTTGTCGATCCAGCCGATCGGCTGAGCTTCCATGTTGCCAATTTGACCAGCGATGATGGGTGGGACGCGGCGACGCAGGGTTGCGATTTCGTGCTTCACGTCGCCTCGCCTCTCGGCGTGCCAGAGCCGAAGAATCCCAACGACCTTATCGCTCCGGCCCGCGACGGGGCCTTGCGCGCGCTGCGGGCCGCGGTGAAGGCGGGCGTCGAGCGGGTGGTGATGACATCTTCGGTGGCGGCGACCGGTGGGCCGATCGATGCTCCCGACGCGGTCATGGACGAAACCGCCTGGACCAACCCCGACGAGCCCGTCGGCGCCTACGCCAAATCCAAGACCCTTGCCGAGCGGGCCGCCTGGGCGTTCATCGGCGCAGAGAGCGGCAGGACCACTCTGGCGACGATCAATCCAGCTTTGGTGCTGGGTCCGGTCATGGGCGGAGACTTTTCCGACTCGGTCCAGGTTGTGCAGCGGCTGATGACCGGCAAGGTCCCCGGCCTGCCGAGGCTCGGTTTCAACATCGTCGACGTGCGCGACGTGGCCGACCTGCACATTCGCGCCATGACTGACGCCAAGGCGGCCGGCCAGCGATTCATCGCCGCCTCGGACTTTCTCTGGATGGAGGAAATGGCCGGACTGCTGCGACGCCGGCTGGGCGATCGGGCCGCCAAGGTTCCCACGCGCAAAGTCCCCGATTTCGTCCTCCGCCTGGCCGCCCTGTTCGACGCCGATCTGCGTTCGGTGACGCCGGGCCTTGGCCGACGCCGAGAGTTCTCGTCGGTCAAGGCGACGAACCTGCTGGGCTGGCGCCCGCGGAGCGCGCAAGACACTGTCGTAGACTGCGCAGAAAGCCTGATCGCCCACGGCGCCGCCTAAGCTCAAAGCCGGCCGATCCACAGGTTTTCAGGATCGATCAGCCGAAGGGCCGCCTTGAGCCATTCCCTGGCAGCCGCGTCCATGACCGGAAGCGCCACTTCGAAGTCGGCCCGGTTCTTGTCGAGGGTGAGACGGTTGGACTTGTAGAGCAGCGCCACTTCGGGCGTCACGTAAGGCGTACGGTCGTCGGCCACCCGGCCGAAGTGTTTCAACGGCAGGCTCACCGCCCGATTGCGCCGATAGAGCCAGCGGTTGGCGTTTGCCTCCTCGAACAGTATTTCGAGGGCCCATGGCGCGTCCGGCGCTGGCCTGGCCCAAATCTGCCACCGCTTGCCGCCCTCCAGCCAGTCACCCGCCTTCCATGGGGTGAGGACGCCAGCCGCGGCGACATGAATGTCCCAGCCGTCGAGCAGCCTTGCCAGGGCGTCCTGATCGCGGCGGAGGATGGCGATGTCCATATCGGCGTGTTCCCGGGTCACGCTGCCCACAAAGAGGTCAATCGCCCAGCCGCCTGCGATCCACCAGGGCGCGCCAAGTCCGGACATCAGGCGCGTGGCTTCGTCGAGCGAAAGCGGCGACCAGGGTCCAAGCTCGGCCAAGGTCAGGCCTTGCGGAAGTGGTCGTGAATGCGTTGGGCCAGGGGGCCGCTGACCCCCTCGACCTTGGCCAGATCGGCTGCCGCGGCCCGAGATACGCCGCGCGCCGAACCAAAGGCGTGCAGGAGGGCCCGCTTGCGACCAGGTCCCACGCCGTCGATCTCGTCGAGAGGATTTTTCCGCATCTCCATGGTTCGACGCACGCGGTGGGCCCCGATTGCGAAACGGTGCGCCTCGTCCCGCAGGCGCTGCAGGTAATAGAGAACCGGGCTCTTGGGCTCGAGCATGAACGGGGTTTTGCCGGGCATGAAGAACCGCTCTAGTCCCGCGTCGCGGTCGGGACCTTTGGCGACGCCGACAACGGCGATGTCGTCGACCCCCAGGTCGGCCATGACCTCAAGACTGGCGCTCAGCTGCCCACCGCCACCGTCGATCAGCACCAGATCGGGGCGCGGCGGGTGCTGTCCGGACTCCTCGTCCTTGGCCAGGCGCGCGAAGCGGCGGCGCAGGACCTCTTTCATCATCGCGTAGTCGTCCCCCGGGGCAAGTTCCGCGTCGCGGATGTTGAACTTGCGATACTGGTTCTTCTGGAAGCCGTCCGGTCCGGCGACGATCATCGAGCCGACTGCGTTGGTCCCCATGATGTGCGAGTTGTCATAAACCTCGATCCGCTCAGGCTGGGCCTCGAGATCGAACACCTCGCAGAGGCCCGCCAGCAACCTTGTCTGGGCCGAACCTTCAGCCATGCGTCGGCCGAGCGCCTCGCGGGCGTTGGTCAAGGCATGGTCGACAAGGCGGCGCTTCTCTCCGCGCCGGGGAACCGCGATCTCCACCTTGCGGGCGGCCTTGATGGCAAAGGCATCGCGCAGCAAGGCCCCGTCAGCCGGTTCGACGCTGACAAGCATCAGCCGCGGGATCTGCCGCGCTTCGTAAAATTGGCCAAGGAAGGCTGCCATGATCTCGGCGTCGGCGTCCGTGCGATCGACGCGTGGGAAATAGGCGCGGTTGCCCCAATTCTGGCCGGCGCGGAAGAAGAACACCTGGACGCAGGCCTGGCCGCCGTCGGCGTGCAATGCAAAAACATCCGCCTCGTCGACTGTTTCGGGATTGATCTGGGTTTCCTGGGCGATGGATGACAGGGCCCGGATGCGGTCGCGCAGACGGGCGGCCCGTTCGAAATCCATGGCGTCGGAGGCGGCCTGCATGTCCGATGACATTCGCCCCATCACCAAGCGGCTGCGGCCCCGCAGGAAACCCTCGGCCTGGCGCACCAGCTCGCCATAGTCGTCCAGCGATATCAGGCCGGTGCAGGGCGCGCTGCAGCGGTGAATCTGATGGAGCATGCAAGGCCGCGTCCTGCTCTCGTAGACGCTGTCGGAACAGGAGCGGAGCAGGAACGCCTTCTGCAGTGTGTTCAGGGTCCGATTTACCGCCCAAGCGCTGGCGAACGGGCCGAAATAGTCGCCCTTAACCGAGTGGGCTCCGCGGTGTTTGCGCAGCTGTGAGGCGGGGTGTTCGCGGCGGATGACGATCTCGGGAAAGCTCTTGTCGTCGCGTAAGAGCACATTGAACCGTGGCTTGAGCTGCTTGATCAGATTGATCTCGAGCAGCAGGGCATCGGTCTCGGTGCGTGTGGTAGTGAACTCCATCGTCCGCGTAAGATCGACCATCAGGGCGATGCGCTGGGTATGAAACCGCCCCTGAGCGTACTGGATGACGCGTTTTTTCAGTGATCGCGCCTTGCCGACGTAGAGCGCCTCGCCATCGGCGCCGAACATTCTGTAGACACCGGGCGAATCGGGCAGCCGTCGCACCTGGTCCTTGATCAGGGCGGCGCCGGTCAGCAACGGAGCGAGGTCATCGGCCATGAACGCAGATATACCGCGCTGTCCACCAAGTTGGGGAGAGGCGGCTGCTGGCCTCCGGAGTCATCCAGGCCTACCCCAGACCCCTCGGGCTGATTGAACATTTTGCTTCATGTCGAATCCGGCTGGCTACAATCGGATTTCGCCGGAGATTATCTGCCTGTGAATCGTCTCGGTGATCGCCAGATAACCCTCGCCGGGTTGATGGACGAACAGACGATCGGGGGCGTGGGCGGGATCAAATCCCGCCGCTTGTAGGTCGAGCTTGCGCACCTTGAAAGTGCCGGTGGTCTCAAGCCGCTCCGCCAGGCGCAAAAACACCGGCTGAGAATAGGCAGCTAGTCGGCGGCTTACCTGTTCACTGAAGGCATGCAGGTCGAACGATTTGTCGACCACCATGGCCGCCATGCCCGCGCGGCCATCGTGGCCGGGGACCGCGACTCCATAGACATTGGCCTCAAGTACGCCGGGGACGGTGAGCAGGACTTCAGCCACCTCGGTGGTCGAGACGTTTTCACCCTTCCATCGAAAAGTGTCCCCGACCCGGTCGACAAAAAAGAAATATCCGTTGCGATCCTTGCGCAAGAGATCGCCGGTCCGGAACCAGGCGTCGCCGTGGGTGAAGACATCGCGCAGGATCTTCTTTTCGCTGGCGCTGCGATCAACATAGCCGGTGAAGGCGGTGCGTGCGTCGGCATCGATGCGCCCCATGCACTCGCCAACCTCATCGACCCCAGCCTCGATGCAGAATCCGCCCGACCCGCGAAGCTCCGTTTCGAGCTCAGGGTCGAAGCGGACCAGGCGGACATTAAACAGGCCAAACAGATACCCAGGCACCCGTCCGATCGCGCCGGCCGCGCCATCGAAATTGAACAGCGACACATTGCCTTCCGTCGAGCCATAGAACTCCAGCACGCGCGGAACGGCGAATCTCGTTTGCAGGGTCGCCCATACGTCCGGCCCAAGCCCGTTGCCAAAGGCGAGCCTCAGGCAATGGTCCCGCTCAAGGTCGCTGGCGGGTTGGTTGACCAGATAGCGGCACAACTCACCGATGTAGACAAACATGGTCGCCTTCTCGGCGGCGACTTCCGACCAGAAACGGCTGGCAGAAAAGTGGCCCCGCACGATGACGCAGGCGCCGTTGAGAAGGGCGGCGCCGACAGCGCAGAGGCCGCCGGTCGCATGATAGAGCGGCAAGGCAACGAGAATCCGATCATCCGGCCGCGCGCCGGTCGCGCCCGCGAAGCCGCGCATATAGAGCTGGGCGCGCATATGGGTGACCTGCGCCGCCTTGGGAGGCCCTGTGGTGCCGCTGGTGTAGATGAGCAGCGCAGTTTCCCGCGCCGTGGTTCCAGCGCGAAACGAGCGGCTCGGCCGCAGTACGCTGAGCCCCTTCATGGCCTGCTCGAGACTGCGCTGGCCCATAGGCGCGGGCGCCAGAGTCCACTCGTCCATTGGCCCGGCCAGAAACGATCGCGCGGCCTCGAACGACGCGGCCGTCTCAGCATCGACCAGGCAATGCCTGGCGCCGGAAATGTTCAGGCAGTGGGCCAGGGCCTCCGCGGCCAGGTGATTGTTGATCAGCGCCGTAATCACGCCAACCTTACTGAGCCCGAACCAAACCGCGAGGTACTCCGGCGAGTTGCCCGCCAAAAGCGCCACCGTCTGGCCGCGGTATATCCCCTCGCTTTGGGCCCAGTGGGCGAAGTGATTAGCCATATCGTCGAATTGGCCGTAGGTGAGGTGATGGCCCTCGAAGCTGATCGCCGGCCGCTCGCGCCATCGATCGACGGCGGCCTCCAGGTCATCGCAGAGCAGCCAGGGCGAGGCGGCATTGATCGATCGAATCCGGGCCAGGGTGCGCGCAAGGCCGCTCAGGAATCGCCATTCCCGCCCGAGGCGCTCGCCAAGGCCCATGGGGGTATTTTCCTTTCAGCTCCCGCTGGAAGCATAGCGCCGCACGCCAAACCCCCACACCCAGAGAGCGGACTATACGCGATCACCCTGGCTGGACATCGACGCCCATGGCGTCCAGGAGACGAAACTGCTGATCGGGGGTAATCTTGAGGTTCTTGTAGTTCGCGAGCCGCCGCAGATCGAGGCCGCTCACCTCAGCTCCGCGCAAATCCGCGCCCGCCAGTTTGGCGCCATCCAGCGTCGCCCCGAAAAAATCGCAGTCGGACAGATCGGCGCCCTCGAGATCGGCCCCGCTTAGGTCAGCCTCGCGAAACCTGCTCCCGGCGAGATCACATCCGGGCAGCCGCACCTGCGAGAGGTCGGCCAGTTCAAAGTTGCACCGCGCGAACCGCGCAACGGTTCGCACGACCTTGCTTCCGAAGGCGCGGTGAAAGCTTGCTCTGGGAAAGCGCGATCCAAGCAGATTGCAGTCTTCAAAGAGTACCCCGTAGAGATCGGCCCCCTCAAAGCGTGCATGCGTCAAGTCGCAGCGGATGAACCGCGCCTCGTCCAGACGGCAAAAGGCCAGGCTTGCGCCTTGTTGCGTCGCGGTGTCGGCGAACACGCAGTCCTCGAAGGTCGCTTCGCGCAGATCGGCGTGGGAAAACCGGCACCGCGTCAGGCGGCAATGACTGAGCCGCGCGCCGGCAAGCGAGGCGGCCCCGAACGCGGTTTCCAGGATGGTGCAGTCGACGAGCACCGCCTCGGTGAGATCGATGTCTTCCCAGTTGGCCTGCGAAAACGTTCGACCACGCAGGACATCGCCCGCTTTCGGCGCGTCGTCCACTCCCTCACGCCTTGGCGGCGGACGCCGCGAAGCGCTCCCAGGCTGACTGACGCGACACGCCCAGCGCCGCGCCGATGTCGGCCCAGGTCACTTCCCGCGCACGCAGGGTATCGACCAGCCACTGAAGCTGGCTACCCTTGCCCTGCATCGTCTGCTCCACCGGTTTGAGCTGCGCGAGAAGCCGTTCGGTAGGCAACTCCCCTGGCGGCACATACCCCGATCTGTCAGGCGTCCGTCCCTCGGTATATTCGACGCAGAGGTGGATGCATTCGTCGCAGATGAAGATGTTCGCGGGGCCGGCGACCATCTTATTCACGTCGTCCTGAGACTTCAGGCAGAACGAACAGAAGATCTTTTCCGGGCGCTGGTAGCGCGGCAGTGGCGGCGGGGCGGCTTCGGTGGTGGGCACGGGCCAGTATCTCCCTCAGAAACGAGCTGCGGGACACAGCGTCAGGCAAACCCTGACATCTGTCAAGTCAGCCCTGACGGAACATCTATTTCGCTGCCCAGCGCCCTGAATTTCTCCGCCATATCGGCCATACCCGCCGCCGCGACGTCGTTCTGGGCCCCAGCGGCGTCGCGGATCTCCTGGCTTATCTTCATCGAGCAGAACTTAGGTCCGCACATCGAACAGAAGTGGGCGGTTTTGTGCGCCTCCTTCGGCAGCGACTCGTCATGAAATTCGCGCGCCGTCTCCGGATCGAGGCCAAGATTGAACTGGTCTTCCCAGCGGAACTCGAACCTCGCCCGCGACAGGGCGTCGTCCCAGGCGCGGGCCGATGGGTGGCCCTTAGCCAGATCGGCGGCGTGGGCGGCGATCTTGTAGGCAATCACCCCCTGCTTGACGTCCTCGCGGTCTGGCAGGCCCAGGTGCTCCTTGGGCGTGACGTAGCAGAGCATGGCGGTGCCGAACCAGCCGATCATCGCCGCCCCGATGGCCGAGGTGATGTGGTCGTAACCGGGAGCCACATCGGTGGTCAGGGGGCCCAGCGTA
>JAYTRF010000050.1:0-8769 GCA_043746375.1 Caulobacteraceae bacterium
TCATCGCCGGGCCGCAGGTCGACGCCAACTTCAAGCTGGCGGCGCGCAATATCCCTAACGTCGACGTGCTGCCGGACGCCGGCCTCAACGTCTATGACGTTCTGCGGCGCGACACTCTGGTGCTCACCCGCGCTGCGGTTGAAGCCATTACCCAGCGGTTCCAAGCCAGGGAGGCGCTGTGATGGCCGCCACCGCACGCCACTATGAAACCATTCTCGCCCCGCTGATTACCGAAAAGGCGACCCTGCTTTCGGAGCAGAACAAGGTCATCTTCCGGGTCGCCAAGGATGCCACCAAGGACGAGATCGCCGCAGCCGTCGAGGAACTGTTCAAGGTGAAAGTGACCAAGGTCAACACCCTGGTTCAGAAGGGCAAGACCAAGCGCTTCCGCGGCCGCATGGGCCGACGCTCCGACGTCAAGAAGGCCATCGTGACCCTGCAAGAGGGCCAGTCCATCGACATCACAACGGGGCTCTAGGGACATGGCGCTCAAGCAGTTCAATCCCACTTCGCCATCGCGCCGCCAACTGGTGCTGGTCGATCGCTCCGAGCTCCACAAGGGCCGGCCCGAGAAGAGTCTGGTCGAGGGCCTGACCAAGTCGGGCGGGCGCGGCGGCGGCGGGCGTATCGCCGTGCGTTTCCGGGGTGGCGGGGCCAAGCGCCTCTATCGGCTGGTCGATTTCAAGCGGCGAAAATGGGATGTGGCCGCCACCGTCCAGCGCCTGGAGTATGATCCCAATCGCACTGCCTTTATCGCCCTGATCAAATATGCGGACGGTGAACTGGCCTACATTCTGGCCCCCCAGCGCCTTAAGGCCGGCGACGAGGTCGTGGCGGCTGAAAAGGTCGACGTCAAACAGGGCAATGCGTCGCCGCTGCGTTCCCTGCCCATCGGCACCATCATCCATAACGTCGAGCTGAAACCGCAGAAGGGTGGCCAGATCGCCCGCTCGGCGGGCTCGTACGCCCAGTTGGTCGGCCGTGACGCTGGCTACGCCCAGATCCGCCTGGGCAGCGGCGAACTGCGCATGGTCCAGGACGGGTGCATGGCCACCGTCGGCGCGGTCTCCAATGCCGATCACATGAACGAGGTTCTCGGCAAGGCCGGCCGGGTTCGCAACCGTGGCCGCCGCCCGCACGTGCGCGGCGTGGCCATGAACCCGGTCGATCACCCACACGGCGGCGGCGAGGGCAAGACCAGCGGCGGGCGCCACCCCGTCACGCCCTCCGGCAAGCCGACCAAGGGGGCCAAGACGCGCTCCAACAAGACCACGGACAAATTCATCATTCGCAGCCGTCATTTGAGGAAAGCCCGATGACCCGCTCGGTATGGAAGGGGCCTTTTGTCGACGGCTACCTGCTTAAGAAGGCGGAGACCGTGCAGGCCTCGGGCCGCAAGGACGTCATCAAGACCTGGTCCCGGCGCTCGACGATCATGCCGCAGTTCGTCGGCCTGACCTTCGGCGTCCACAACGGCCAAAAGCACGTACCGGTTCTGGTCGGCGAAGACATGGTCGGCATGAAGCTCGGCGAGTTCGCGCCGACCCGGTATTTTCCGGGTCACGCCGCCGACAAGAAGGCCAAGAGAAAGCCATGAGCAAGCAGGCCAAACAGCGGCGCCTGGCCCCGGCCGAAGCGATGAGCAAGGTGCGTACCCTGCGCACCGGCGCGCGCAAGCTCAACCTCGTCGCCGCCTCGATCCGTGGCCTGAAGGTGCAGCGCGCCCTCAATGAGCTCGAATTCAGCCCAAGACGGATCGCCGCCGACGTGCGCAAGGCGCTCTATTCGGCGATCTCCAACGCCGAGAACAACCACAACCTCGACATCGACCAACTGATCGTCGCCGAAGCCTTCGTCGGCAAGAACATCATCATGAAGCGCTTTTCCGCCAGGGCCCGAGGTCGTTCGAGCCGCATCGAAAAGCCGTTCTCGGAGATCACCATCGTCGTGCGCGAACAAGGCGAGGCAGCTTAAGCATGGGCCAGAAAGTCAATCCGATCGGCCTGCGCCTCGGTATCAACCGCACGTGGGACAGCCGCTGGTTCGCCACCGGGCAGGCCTACGCCCGCCTGCTGCACGACGACGTGCGCGTACGGCGTGAACTGAAGAAGCGCCTCAACCAGGCCGGCGTTTCGCGGATCATCATCGAGCGGCCGCACAAGAAGTGCCGGGTGACCATCTACGCCGCGCGCCCAGGCGTGATCATCGGCAAGAAGGGCGCGGATATCGAAAAGCTGCGCAAGGATCTCTCGGAGATGACCGAGGGCGAGGTGCACCTCAACATCGTCGAAATCCGCAAGCCCGAAACCGACGCCCAGCTGGTGGCGGAGAATATCGCTCAGCAGCTCGAACGCCGGATCGCCTTTCGTCGCGCCATGAAGCGCTCATTGCAATCGGCCATGCGGCTGGGCGCCAAAGGCGTCCGGGTCGAAGTTTCTGGCCGGCTCGGCGGGGCCGAGATCGCGCGCGAAGAATCCTACCATGAGGGACGGGTGCCGCGGCACACCCTCCGCGCAGACATCGACTACGGCTTCGCCGAGGCCAAGACCACCTACGGGATCATCGGGGTCAAGACCTGGGTGTTCAAGGGCGAGGTGCTTGAGCACGATCCCATGGCGCTGGACAAGCGCCTGGCGGCAGAGTCGGGACCGGCTGGAGAGGGCGGCGGCCGAGGCGATCGCCCCGACCGTCCCCCGCGCCGCGACCGCCGCGATCAGCCCGGCGCTTAAGGTTCAAGGGCGAGATCATGCTGTCACCGAAAAAAACCAAGTACCGCAAGCAGTTCAAGGGCAAGATCCACGGGCTGGCCAAGGGCGGATTCGCGCTGAACTTCGGCTCCCATGGCCTGAAGTCCGTGCAGCCGGACCGCATCACCGCGCGCCAGATCGAGGCCGCCCGCCGCGCCATTACCCGCCAGATGAAGCGCCAGGGTCGCGTGTGGATTCGCATCTTCCCCGACGTGCCCGTCAGCGACAAGCCGGCCGAGGTGCGCATGGGCAAGGGCAAGGGGGCGGTCGAGTATTGGGCTGCCCGGGTCGCCCCTGGCCGGATCATGTTCGAGGTCGATGGCGTCACCGATGAGGTCGCCCGCGAGGCGCTGCGCCTGGGCGCGGCCAAGCTGCCGGTCAAGACCCGCATCGTCACGCGCATCGCAGCGCCTGCGGAGGTCGTCCAATGAAGATCGAAGACGTACGCCGCCTCTCGCACGACCAGCGTGTGGAGCAGCTGCTCCAGCTGAAGAAGGAGCAGTTCAACCTGCGCTTTCAGGCCGCCACCAGCCAGCTCGAAAAGACCCATCGCGTCGAGGTCGTCCGCCGGGACATCGCGCGCATCAAGACGGTCCTGCGCGCGCACGCGCCGCAGGCCCAGGAAAAGAGATAGATCAAGATGCCAAAGCGAATTCTCGAAGGCGTTGTCGTCTCCGACAAGGGCGACAAGACCGTCGTCGTCAAGGTCGAGCGAACCTTTCTGCACCCGCTGCTGAAGAAAACCGTCCGCCGGTCGAAAAAATACCACGCGCACGACGAGGCCAATGCCTTCAAGGCCGGGGAGTTCGCCAGGATCGTCGAGTGTCCGCCCAGATCGAAGCTCAAGACCTGGGAAGTGCTTGCCAAGTCCGACGCTCCGGCAGCGGCCTGAACGCGCTGGGAAAAAGAGGTCGCTTTAGATGATCCAGATGCAGACCAATCTTGAGGTCGCCGACAATTCCGGCGCACGGCGCGTGATGTGCATCAAGGTGCTGGGCGGCGCTGGGCGGCGCTATGCCGGGGTCGGCGATCGCATCGTCGTGTCTGTCAAGGAAGCCATCCCTCGCGGTCGCGTAAAAAAGGGCGACGTGCTGCAGGCGATCGTGGTGCGTACGTCGTCGGCCATCAAGCGCAAGGACGGCTCGGTGATCCGCTTCGACCGCAACGCCGCGGTCATCGTCAACAAGCAGTCGGAGCCGATCGGCACCCGCATCTTCGGTCCGGTGCCGCGCGAGCTTAGGGCCAAGAACCACATGAAGATCATTTCGCTGGCCCCGGAGGTGCTGTGATGGCCGCCAAGATCAGAAAAGGCGACCGCGTTGTGCTCCTGGTCGGCAAGGACAAGGGCCGCTCCGGCACAGTGACCAAGGTCATGCCCAAGGACGATCGGGTGCTGATCGGCGGCCTAAATCTGGTCAAGCGCCACACCAAGCCGACGCAGGGCGATCCTCAGGGCGGCGTCAAGACCAAGGAGGCCAGCGTGCACCTTTCCAACGTCGCCATCGCCGATTCGGCCGGCAAGCCCAGCCGCGTCGGTTTCCGCTTCAAAGACGGCAAGAAGGTGCGTTTCGCCAAGAGCACCGGGGAGGCGATCAATGGCTGAGACCGCTTATGAGCCGCGGATGAAGTCCGAGTACCGCCAGCGCATCCGCAAGACGCTGAAGGATCAGTTCGGCTATTCGAACGAGATGCAGATTCCCAGGCTGGAGAAAATCGTCGTCAACATGGGCATCGGCGAAGCCGTGGCCGATTCCAAGAAGACCGCGTCTGCGATGAAGGATCTGGGCGCGATCACTGGACAGAAGCCCTTGCCGACCAAGGCGCGCACGTCGATCGCCGCGTTCAAACTGCGCGAAGGCATGGTCATCGGGGCCAAGGTCACCTTGCGCAAGGATCGCATGTACGAGTTTCTCGACCGGCTGATCACCATCGCCCTGCCCAGGGTCAGGGATTTCCGCGGGCTCAAGCCGACCAGTTTCGACGGGCGCGGCAACTATGCGCTCGGCCTTCGCGAACACCTGGTGTTCCCGGAGATCAACTACGACGAGATCGACCAGGTGTGGGGGATGGATATCGTCGTCTGCACCACAGCCCGGACCGACGAGGAAGCACGCGCGCTCCTCAAGGAATTCCAGTTCCCGTTCAACGCCTGACGCCAGGCCGGGAAACAGAAAGAGACAAGCCATGGCCAAGAAGAGCGCCGTCAATCGAAACACGATGGTCAAGAAATTGATCAAACAGTTCGCCGCCAAGCGCGCTGCGTTGAAAGCGACTGCGGAAAACGAAAACCTGTCACTGGAAGAGCGCTTCGCCGCGCGGTTGAAGCTCGCCGAGCTGCCGCGCAACTCAGCGCCGGTGCGGTTTCGCAACCGCTGCCTGATCACCGGCCGTCCGCGCGCTTTCTACCGCAAGATGCAGATGAGCCGCATCGCCCTGCGCGACCTTGGCTCGTCGGGACAGATCCCCGGCCTGGTCAAGTCGAGCTGGTGAGGAGGATTTAAGACGATGGTCAACGATCCGATCGGCGACATGATCGCGCGCATCAAGAACGCCGCCATGCGCAAGCGCGGCAAGGTCAACACGCCGGCCTCGCGGATGCGTGAGCGGGTGCTGGGCGTGCTCGAATCCGAAGGCTACATCCGCGGCTTCACCCTGGTACAAAAGCCCGGCGCCTTCCCCGAATTCGAGATCGAGCTGAAATACTTCGACGGCGAGCCGGTGATCGCCGAGATCAGCCGCGTTTCGACACCGGGCCGTCGGGTCTATTCCTCGATCGGCGATCTCAAGCCGGTGAAGAACGGCCTTGGCATTTCGATCTTGTCGACGCCCAAGGGCGTGATGAGCGACACCGCCGCCCGCGACGCCAACGTCGGCGGCGAAGTCCTCTGCCGGGTCTACTGATATGTCACGCATCGGCAAGAACCCGATTTCAGTCCCGGCCGGCGTCACGGTCGCCATCGATGGCCAGAAGGTCTCGGTCAAGGGGCCAAAGGGCGAGCTGTCCTGGACCCTGACCGACGAGATCGGCGCGACGCAGGACAATGGCCAGCTGACCTTCACGCCCAGGGATCAGAGCACGCGGGCCCGCGCCATGTGGGGCCTGTCGCGCAGCCTGGTGAACAACATGGTCGTCGGCGTCACCAAGGGCTACGAGGAAACCCTCGAGCTGGTCGGCGTCGGCTATCGCGCGGCGATGAAAGGCCAGGCGCTGACCTTGCAGCTCGGCTTCTCGCATGACGTCAACCTCGACCCGCCGCCGGGCGTGAGCTTTGCGGTCCCCCGGCCTGTCGAGGTCCGCATCGCCGGCATCGACAAGCAGCTGGTCGGCGAGACGGCTGCGCGCATTCGAAAAATCCGGCCCCCCGAGCCATACAAAGGCAAGGGCGTGCGCTATGCCGGCGAGCAGGTTCGCCGCAAGGAAGGCAAGAAGAAGTAAGGTAAGATGGCTCTTTCCATTCGTGACATGAGCAAGCATCGCGCCCGCAGGGTGCGCACGCGGCTGAAGAAATTCGCCGGCGGCAGACCGCGACTGTCGGTCTTCCGCTCATCCAAGAACATCTACGCCCAGATCATCGATGACCGGCGGGGCGTCACCCTGGCCGCCGCCTCATCGCTCGAGGGCGAAAAGTCGGCCAAGGGGTCGGACAAGGCGGCCGCCGCGCGGGTCGGGGCGCTGATTGCCGAGCGCGGCGTGGGCGCCGGGGTCAAGGACGTCGTCTTCGATCGTGGCGGATATATCTTTCATGGGCGGATCAAGGCCCTGGCCGAAGCGGCGCGCGAAGCCGGCTTGAACTTTTAAGACGAGAGGCAGACCAGCATGGCCCGCGGGGCTCAACAAGGCGGCGGCGGCGATCGCCGCGACCGGCGCGATCGCAACAAGAACGAAGAGCGCGGCGACGGCGAGATCGTCGAAAAACTGGTCCACATCAATCGCGTCGCGGCGACGGTGAAGGGCGGGCGGCGATTTTCCTTCGCCGCGCTGATGGTCGTCGGTGATCAGAAGGGCCGGGTCGGCTTTGGTCATGGCAAGGCGCGCGAGGTGCCTGAAGCCATCCGCAAGGCCACCGAGGAAGCGAAGAAGACCATGATCCGCGTGCCTCTGCGCGAATCGCGCACCCTGCACCACGACGGAGCGGGCCGCTGGGGCGCCGGAAAGATCATGATGCGTTCGGCCCCGGCCGGCACCGGCGTCATCGCCGGCGGACCGATGCGCGCGGTGCTGGAGACCTTGGGCGTCCAGGATGTGGTCGCCAAATCGATCGGCTCGTCCAATCCCTACAACATGATCAGGGCGACTTTCGAGGCGCTCAAGGTCCAGGCTTCCCCGCGCCAGGTGGCCGCCAAGCGCGGCAAGAAGGTCGCCGAGATCGTCGGCCGTCGCACCGACGGCGCCGGCCCCGACTCGGCCGAAGCCTAAGAGAAGTAAGGAGCGCCCTCCATGGCCAAGGTCACCGTGCGCCAGACGGCGAGCCCCATCAGGCGCAAGAACGACCAGCGCGCGACGCTGGTCGGCCTTGGCCTCAATCGCATCGGCCGCACGGCGGTTCTGGAAGACACGCCCAGCGTCCGCGGCATGATTGCCAAGGTCGCCCACATGGTCGAAGTGGTCGGGTCGGAGAAGGTGAAATGACCAAGCTCAATGAACTCTCCCCCGCAAGGGGATCGGTGAAGAAGCGGATGCGTGTCGGCCGCGGGCCTGGATCCGGCAAGGGCAAGACCGCCGGGCGGGGGGTCAAGGGGCAGAAGGCCCGGTCCGGGGTCGCCATCGCCCACTTCGAAGGCGGCCAAATGCCGTTGCACATGCGCATGCCCAAGCGGGGCTTCAACAACCCCAACGCCAAGGACCTGGCGGAGGTCAATTTCTGGCGTCTCGAGCAGGCGATAGCAGCCGGCAAGCTCGACGCGAAGAAGCCGATCGACGCGCAGGTGCTGATCGCGGCCGGCGTGTTGCGCAGGGCCAAGGATGGCGTCAAGCTGCTGGGCAAGGGCGAACTCACCGCCAAGCTCGACCTGACCGTCTATGCCGCGTCGGCGTCGGCCAGGGCCGCGGTGGAAAAGGCCGGCGGCCAACTTACCGAAACCCGCCCGCAAAAGGCGGAGGCCGCGGAGGCGTCGGCCTAAGGCCTACTGTTGGCCGCTCATCGGGGCCGGCACGAAAAAGGCGCCCTCCATGACGGTCTTGGATGAATGTAGCGGGCTCTAGCCCAGGGAACCTGAAATGGCTTCGGCCGCCGAGCAACTCGCAGCCAACATGAACTTCGGCGCCTTCCAGAAGGCGACCGAGCTGCACAAGCGCATCTGGTTCACGCTGATCGCCATGGTCATCTACCGGATCGGCACTTACGTGCCGATTCCCGGCATCGACGCCGCCCAGTTCGCCCTGGCTTTCGGCAAGCAGTCGGGCGGCATTCTTGGCATGTTCAACATGTTTTCGGGCGGCGCTGTGTCGCGCATGGCGATCTTCGCGCTCAACGTCATGCCGTACATTTCCGCCTCGATCATCGTCCAGCTTCTCGGCAGCGCCTATCCCCCGTGGGAAAAGTTGCGCAAGGAAGGCGGGGAGGCGGGCCGCAAACAGCTCAACCAGTACACGCGCTACCTGACCGTAGTTCTGGCGGTTTTCCAGTCGTTCGGCATCGCGGTCGGGCTTTCCAACAGCCCGGGGATCGTCGACCAGCCGGGAATCTTCTTCGTCATTTCGACCGTCGTCACCCTTACCGGCGGGACGATGTTCCTGATGTGGCTGGGCGAGCAGATCACCAGCCGGGGCGTCGGCAATGGCACTTCGCTGATCATCTTCGCCGGCATCATTGCGCGGCTGCTGCCGGCGGTGTGGACCATGTTCCAGCAGGCCAGGGTGGATTCGTCCAAGAGCCTGTCGATCTTCGGATTCATGATCCTGGCGGTGGTCATCGTCCTGGCCATCGTGTTCATGGAGCGGTCGCAGCGGCGCCTGCTGATCGTCTATCCAAAGCGCCAGGTCGGCAACAAGATCATGGGCGGGGAAAACTCGTTCCTGCCG
>JAYTRF010000051.1:0-5720 GCA_043746375.1 Caulobacteraceae bacterium
GGAAAGCCTATACCCATATTGGGTAGATCGGTGGGCGGCCGCACCGCCTATACGGTCAAGTCGGTCCGTTTTTCGGTAAGAAGCGGCCACTGTTCATCCAGCGCGCCGGCGTAACTGCGCAGATCGGCGCGAAGTTGTCGCAGGTAGTTCACTACCCTGGCCTGGGCAGCGAGAAACTCGGGCCGGCCGATCACGTCCCGCGCCGTAATCACCCCACCCCGCGGGTCTTCGATGAGAAACTTCCTTTCGATCAGGGCGGCGATTTTTCGCCGCACGGTTTCCCTGGGCATGCCCAGGGACTCGGCGATCGCCTGCCGCGACATCGGCCGCACCGTCTCAACCGGCAGGCTGACGCGCGCGTCCGAATAGTCGCGAGCAAAACTTGGGTCCCGAATGTTCAGTCGCCCGTTGCCCTCGAGAACCGCCAGGAAGATCATCGCGCAGTCATAGTCGTTGCCGAACAAATGCGCCGCATCGCGCATGTAGCGCACGACGAACTCAAGCGAAAAGGCGTTCACCGCCCTGGCCGAGCTGGGGTGACTGAGCCACCGATCCACTTAGAGGCCGCCGAGCCGTTCAGGGATAGACGCAACGCCGGTCGCCCAGATCGCCAAGCCACCCCACCCCACCCCACCCGTCCTGTTGCATTTCAACTCCCAGACAGAGCAAGTAACGCGAGAAAGCCAAGTTACCGGATACTATCATTCCAGGCGATGTGGAGCCACTCGCCTCGCCCGCAGCCAGGGCGCGCCCTTCCCGCGTGCAGGTGGCGAACGCCTTGGTAGCTGGGGGCGGGATCGAACCGCCGACCTGTGGGTTATGAATCCACCGCTCTAACCATCTGAGCTACCCAGCCGAAGGCGCGCGGCGGCGGGTATAGGGGTCGGCGGCGTGACCTTCAAGGCTGCCGCAGGCCCGCGCGGCGCGGCCAAGGGGCTGAATTACTGCGGTCCGTAGGATTGCAGCTAATATCTGCCCGGAATTTGCAGGCGGTGATGGAAACGAGAGACTTTCCAGCCGCTTTATGGCATGGGCATGCCTCGCGTCGTTGGAGGCATTCATGACGTCACGTCGTCAGTCCACCCGGCGTGCTCCGGAGGCGCACCTGGATGAGCGCCGCCCGGCGCGCGGCGTAAACGCCCTCAGCCTGCGCATTCCCGAGCCGCGGGCCCGTCCGGGACAGGTGCTCGATTTCGGCAATCTGCGGCTCTCGGACCCAGGAACCGTGGATCGTCCTCCGATCGACGCCGAGGCGCGCGACATGCGCGACATGGCTTTCGCCCTGATTGGGGTCCTGGATGACGAGGGGCAGGCGTGTGGTCCCTGGGCGCCCTCGCTATCGGCCGCCACCCTCAAGCGCGCGCTGGAAGCGATGGTGCTTACCCGCACCTACGATACGCGCATGTATCGCGCCCAGCGCCAGGGCAAGACCTCGTTCTACATGAAATGCGCCGGGGAGGAGGCGGTGGCCATCGGCCAGGCGCTGGCGCTCGAACAGGGCGACATGTGCTTTCCCACCTACCGTCAGCAGGGACTACTCATCGCCCGCGGCTACCCGCTGGTGCAGATGATGAACCAGGTGCTCTCAAACGCCGACGATCCGCTCAAAGGCCGCCAGCTTCCGGTTCTCTACTCGAGCCGCGAATACGGGGTGTTCTCGATATCAGGCAACCTGGGGACACAGTTCAGCCAGGCGGTCGGCTGGGCCATGGCCTCGGCTTACAAAGGCGATCGCAAGATCGCCGCAGGTTGGATCGGCGACGGCTCGACTGCGGAAGGCGACTTCCACCACGCGCTGACTTTCGCGGCGGTCTATCGCGCCCCGGCGGTGCTCAACGTGGTCAACAACCAGTGGGCCATTTCCTCGTTCCACGGCATCGCCGGGGACGCCGATGCGCCATTCGCCTCCCGGGCCATCGGCTATGGCCTGCCGGCGCTGCGCGTGGACGGCAACGACCTGCTTGCCGTCTACGCGGCTACGGCTTGGGCGGCGGCGCGGGCGCGGGCCAATCTCGGCGCCACGGTCATCGAACTGGTCACCTACCGGGCCGAGGGCCACTCGACCAGCGACGATCCGAGCCAATACCGCCCGGCCGAGGAAGCCGCCGGTTGGCCGCTCGGCGATCCGATACGGCGCCTTGCGCGCCACCTCATTTCACTAGGCGAATGGTCGGACGACGATCAGGCGGCCCTGGAACACCGTACCGTCGAACTCGTGCGCGCGGTCGGCAAGGAGGCCGAGAGCCACGGCACTCTCGCAGCCGGTTCGCGGCCCAGCGTCGCGACCATGTTTGAGGATGTCTACAAGGCGCCGCCCTGGCATCTGCGCGAACAGCGTCAGCAGCTCGGGGTCTGAAATCGCATGCCGGCTATGAACATGATCCAGGCGCTCAACTCGGCCATGGATGTGATGCTGGGCCGTGATCCCGATGTTTTGATCTTTGGGGAGGATGTCGGCTTCTTCGGCGGCGTCTTTCGCGCCACCGAAGGCCTGCAGAAGAAGCACGGCCTTGAACGCTGCTTCGATACTCCGATCGCCGAAGGCGGCCTGATCGGGGTGGCCGTAGGCATGGGCGCCTACGGCCTGCGGCCGGTGGTCGAGATCCAGTTCGCCGACTACATCTATCCCGCCTATGACCAGATCGTCTCGGAAGTGGCGCGCCTG
Source organism: Caulobacteraceae bacterium (assembly GCA_043746375.1). Lineage (GTDB taxonomy): Bacteria > Pseudomonadota > Alphaproteobacteria > Caulobacterales > Caulobacteraceae > Acaudatibacter. The sequence goes on from JAYTRF010000051.1 coordinate 2,666, forward strand.
CGCTATCGCTCCGCGGGACAGTTCTGGGCGCCGATGACCATACGCGCGCCGTATGGCGGGGGCATTTTCGGGGGCCAGACTCATAGCCAGAGCGTCGAGGCTCTGTTCACCCATGTGGCGGGGCTCAAGGTGGTAATCCCGTCGAATCCACACGACGCCAAGGGGCTGCTGATCAGCGCCATAGAGGATGACGACCCGGTAATTTTCCTCGAGCCGAAGCGGATCTACAACGGACCCTTCGATGGCCACCACGACCGGCCGATTTCTCCGTGGGCGAAACATCCGGCCAGTGAAACGCCAGCCGGCCACTACACCGTGCCGTTGGGAGAAGCGGCGGTGGCGCGGCAAGGCGCGCAGGTCACCGTGCTAGCTTACGGAACCATGGTCCACGTCTCGTTGGCGGCCGCGGCCGAGGCCGAAATCGATGCGGAAGTGATCGACCTTCGCACCCTGTGGCCGGTCGATATAGAGACCATCACCGCTTCGGTGCGTAAGACAGGCCGCTGCGTCATCGTCCACGAGGCGACGCGCACGTCCGGCTTTGGGGCCGAGCTTTCCGCCCTGGTCCAGGAGCGGTGCTTTTATCATCTCGAGGCGCCAATCGCCCGGGTGGCCGGTTGGGACACGCCCTATCCGCACGCTTTTGAATGGGAATATTTTCCTGGGCCCGATCGCGTGGCCGAGGCTTTGCGACGCACGGTGGAGGCGTAAGGGGGCGATGGGCGAGTACGTCTTCAAACTGCCCGACGTTGGCGAGGGCACCGCCGAGGCGGAGATCGTCGCCTGGCACGTCGCCGTCGGCGACCATATCGAGGAAGACCAGCCCCTCGTCGATGTGATGACCGACAAGGCCACCGTCGAAATGACCACGCCGGTCGGGGGCGTCGTCATCGCCGTTCACGGAGAGCTTGGCGACATGGCCGCGGTCGGATCGCCCCTGGCTGTGATTGCGGTCGATGGCGATGAGCACCGATCGTCTCCCGCTTTGGGCGAAGCGCCGCCCGACAGCTCCGGCCAGGAGCCAGCCCGAGAGCAGGCCCCTGCGAACACGCGAGCCGCCCCAATACCCGCCCAGCCGCAAGCCCCCCCGCCACTCGGTGGTCTTTCCCCAAAAGGCGACGAAACGAGGGCCGCGCCCGGAGTGGCGGCTGTTGTCGCCAGGGTGAGAACCGAGAAGCCATTGGCGGCGCCATCGGTCCGTCGCCGGGCCCATGAATTGGGTGTCGGCCTTCAGTACGTGCCCGGTTCCGGGCCGGAGGGCAGGATCAGCAACGAGGACCTGGATACCTTCCTCACCTCCGGCGCGCGCTCGGAATCCTCCCGGAGCCTGGCGCGACGCGAGAGCATCGTGGAGATCAAGGTTATCGGGCTGCGGCGGAAGATCGCCGAGAAGATGCAGGACGCCAAGCGCCGCATTCCCCACTTTGCCTATGTCGAAGAGATCGATGTCACTGAACTGGAGGCGTTGCGCGTTCATCTCAATGCCAACAAGCGGGACGATCGGCCACGACTGACCATCCTGCCGTTTTTGATCGCCGCCCTGGTCAGGGCCTTGCCGCGATATCCGCAGATCAATGCCCTCTACGATGATCAGGCGGGCATCGTGCGTCGCCACGGCGCGGTCCACGTCGGCATCGCCACCCAGACCGCCGGTGGACTGATCGTACCGGTGCTGCGCCACGCCGAGGCGCTCGATCTGTGGGACTGCGCCGCCGAGATCGGTCGCCTGGCCACTGCAACCCGCGAGGGCAAGGCCACAGCCGATGCGCTGAGAGGCTCGACGATAACCGTCACCAGCCTGGGTCCGCTCGGCGGCGTCGTTACGACGCCGGTGATCAATCACCCGGAGGTGGCGATCATCGGCCCCAACAAGATTATCGAGCGACCGGTGGTCATCGGCGGCCAGGTCGTCGTGCGAAAAATGATGAACCTGTCGTCCTCGTTCGATCATCGCGTCGTCGACGGCTACGACGCGGCGTCGTTCATTCAGGCGGTCAAGGCGCTGCTGGAATATCCCGCCACTCTGTTCATGGACGCCGTGTGAGCGAGCCCCTGACCGCCAAGGTGTTGATCATCGGAGGTGGTCCGGGCGGCTATGTGGCCGCCATCCGGGCCGGTCAATTGGGTCTCGACACCATTCTGGTCGAGGTCGGCCGTCTGGGCGGCACCTGCCTGATAAGGGGCTGCATCCCCTCAAAGGCGCTGATCCACGCCGCCTCCCGCTTCGAGGATATGGTCAGGGCGGCGGCCGGCGCGGGCGAGTTGGGCATCGCACTGGGCGCCGCGCCCAGTCTCGATCTGGCGTCGACCATCGCCTGGAAGGCCGGCGTGGTCGACAAGTTGAACGCAGGGGTCGCCGGGCTTTTGAAGCGAGCGAAGGTCAGGGTTGTCGAGGGCTGGGCCAGATTTTCCGACGCCAAGACGTGCACTGTCGAAACCCCGGACGGTCCGGTGACCATCCGCGCCGAACACGTGATCCTGGCCAATGGCTCCCTGCCGGTGGCGATTCCGGCCCTGCCGTTCGGAGGCCCGATAATCTCGTCGACCGAGGCGCTTGAACTCACCCACCTGCCGCGCCGCCTGGTGGTGGTCGGTGCCGGCTACATCGGCCTCGAACTGGGCGCCGCGTTCCGCAAACTGGGCTCGCAAGTGACCATCGTCGAAGCCCAGGAGAAGATCCTGCCGCTGTTCGACGCCCAGCTTACCGACCCGGTCGACCGGTGGTTGCACAAGGCGGGCGTCCCCGTTCACCTGGGCGTCAAGGCGAAGTCGCTGGAGATGGACGGCGAGGGTTGCGTCGTGACCGCGGACACCCGGGATGGTGAAGCCCTGAAGCTTGCAGCGGACAAGGTGCTGGTCACCGTCGGGCGCAGACCCAACACCGAAGGCTGGGGTTTGGAGACCATGGGCGTCGACAAGGCGGGGCCCTTTGTCGCCATCGACGATCAGTGCCGCACCTCGATGAAGGATGTCTGGGCGATTGGCGACCTCACCGGCGAGCCGATGCTGGAGCACAGGGCGGCGGCGCAGGGCGAGATGGTCGCCGAAATTATCG
>JAYTRF010000052.1:0-9952 GCA_043746375.1 Caulobacteraceae bacterium
TCCACGCGGCGGATCAGGGCGGCAACCCAAATGTCGCTGGAAAGCAGCATCGGGGCCCTGGCGGCGGCGCGGCTTCTAGCGTCGCGGGTGAAGGGCGACGACGTTGGGGCCGAGCGCGGCGCCCGGCTCCGGGGCCGGCAACAGCACGGGCAGGCGCACATAGACGGTGGCGCCCTGGCCCAGGGTGCTGGCGATCGACAGGGTCCCGCCGTGCAGCTCGGCGAAGGCGCGCACCAGCGAGAGGCCGAGGCCCGCGCCAAGGGCCTTCTGATCGGCGCCGCCCGCCTGTTCGTAAGGGCGGCCAAGGCGGGCCAGATCGTCGGTTGCAATGCCGATGCCGGTGTCGGCGACCGTCAGGGCGAGCGTCTCGCCCTCGCCAGACAGGCGCACGGTGACCGCCCCGCCCCCCGGGGTGAACTTCAGCGCATTGGCCACCAGGTTGAGCACGATCTGCTTGAGCGCTCGCTCATCGGCGATGACTTTCAGGGGCGCGGCCCCAATATCGCCCTCGAGAGCAACGCCGGCCGTCCTGGCCTGGTCGCGGACCAGCCGCAGGGCCGCGGAAACCGCATCGCGGGCGTCGAACACCTCGCGGCTGAGCTCATAGCGGTGAGCCTCGATCTTCGACATGTCGAGCAGGTCGTTGATCAGGTCGAGCAGGTGGCGGCCCGATTCGTGGATCAGGGCGGCGTATTCGGCGTACTTCTCATTAAGAGGTCCGAACATCCGCGACCGCATGATGTCGGAAAAGCCGATCACCGCATTCAGCGGCGTGCGCAATTCATGGCTCATATTGGCGATGAAGCGGGACTTGCCGGCGTCATGGTCCCTCGCCTCGCCCGCCGCGTCTTCCAGAGCCTTGAGGCGGCCCTGCTCGGCTGAGGCGTCGCGCAGCACGGCGATAAGGGCGTCGTCCTTGGCGGTTATCACCGCCGCGATCCAGCCCTCGGGATGGCCGGCGGGAACGAAGGCCAATTCGCTGCGCCCGGCCTCCATGGCGCGGTCGAGGGCGGAGCGCAGGGGCCCTGGCTCATCGCACAGAGCCCACAGGCGCCCGGTGAGCATCCGCAGGCAAATCGGCCCAGGCGGAGTCCCGAAGTGCTGCAGAATATCGCCATCGGGGTTCAGGCGCAGGATCAGCATGCCCTGGAGGGCGAGAGTCCCGGCCAGCGCCTGACGCGCGTCATCGACTGTGCGAAGCCGCTCACCGGCGCGCGTGCGGGCGACTGCGACAACGGCGCCCAGAGCGGCAGCCGCCGCAACGACCAGCAGCGCTCCAAACATCCAGGGCCAGGCGCGCGGCAGATCAAGCCCCGCCGCGCGACCCAGGACCACCGCGCCTGCGGCGAAAACGCCGACGGCCGCCAGGGCGGCGAGCGGTCGCCGTCGGCGGGGACGCTGCGAAAACGCCGTTGGTCTTGCGGCGAGGTCCAAGCCGTTGCGGTCCTAAAAAAGAGAATCGATTGCCGAGTCTGCAAGGCTAGCGGTTGATCGTGGCTGGCGCGAGGCGGCTCGCCTCCGAGGCGACGAAAGCCTTGCGCGTCGTAAACGGCCCTTTGGCCGCCACCGGTTGCCAGGGGCTCGCGCCAAGGCCTAAAGCGGCCGCCATGGCAACCGGTCCCTCGCCGCAGACAACGATCCAGGCCCGATTTGAGGAACTGTTTGACGAATTCACTGTGCTTGGCGACTGGGAACAACGCTATCGCCACGTCATCGACCTTGGCAAGACGCTGGCCCCGCTCGGCGACGCCGAACGCAGCGACGCCAACAAAGTCCGCGGCTGCGCCAGCCAGGTGTGGCTGGTCGCCGATCCGCCCGGCGACGGCGGAGCGCTGCGCTTTCGGGGCGATTCCGATGCGCACATCGTGCGCGGGCTGATCGCCATCCTCCTCGGGCTCTATTGCGGCGGCGCGCCTGGCGAGATTCTCGCCTTCGACGCGAAAGCCGCCTTCGCACGGCTGGGTCTTAGCGAAGCGCTGTCATCGCAGCGCGCCAATGGCCTGATGGCAATGGTCGAGAGGATCAGGCGGGACGCCCAGGTCGCGTGATCACGCCGCGTGGACTCCGCTGCTGGCGGCCCCCGAAAGACCGACGGCGGCGTCGTAGCCCAGGATCATATCGACATCCCTGCCGTTGGTGGCCAGGGGCAGGCGCATCCACAGGATGGTCACGTGACCGGCGCCGCGCCACGCGAGCGAATGGTAACCGGCTCCCGGCCGGCCGGTACCGACGATCTGGTCAAGTTCCGCGCGCCAGTATCCGTGGGCGGCGGTGTTGTAAATCTCCGCCAGCCCCTTGCCGGTGATCTCGCCGCCGAAGACGCCGTAGAGCCCGGTGCCCGCCAGCCGAACGCGATAATCCCGCGGCGCCTGGGTGACATCGATGAGACAGAGCCCCGGCAGCAGCCGCTTGATCGGCGCTGGATCGATATCGCGGCGACCGGGCAGCGATCCATTGCGGCGCAGCCCGGCCCAATAGGCGAACAGCTCTTCGTGCGCCCGCATGGCAGCGGAGGGCGCCCCCAAATGCACGCTCATCTGCGAGTTTTCTGACAAGCCCTTGGAATCACAAGCGTTGCAGTATCGCTTTGTCGGAGAATCCCCGGCAAGCAAAATCAGCCGCGAACCGTGAGAATGAGCCAGGCGTGTGCTTTTCGCACCCGCCCCTTTCGCGCAGGGCCGCCGGCGCGGACTACCGACGCTTGCGAGAAGCCTGCCTGCCGCCTTGGCCCAGACCCATCTGCTTGGCCAGTTCGGAGCGCGCCTTGGCATAGTTGGGCGCAACCATCGGGTAATCCTTCGCCAGACCCCATTTGGCCCGATAGTCCTCGGGGCTCATGTTGTACTTGGTTCGAAGGTGCCGTTTCAGCGACTTGAACTTGCGACCATCCTCCAGACAGATGAGGTGGTCGGGGGTGATCGAGCGGCGGACCGGAACGGCGGGTTCCTTGGGGGCAGTTTCGACAGCCTCAGCCCCGGAAGATACCGACGCCAGGGCGCGATGCACGCTTTGGATCAGGCCGGGCAAGTCACCCGTTGGCACAGTGTTGTTTTCGACATAAGCGGCCACGATTTCTGCCGTCATCTCGATAAGTTCGGCCTTGTCGTCCATGATCCGTTCTTTCGTTGCAATCCTGAACGATTGTAAATGCGTTCGCGTGTCAGGTTCAACCCGAACTCTTATAGAACCCCAACGCCGCGGACAAGCACCATGATGGACCCATTCTTGCCAATAATTCAGAGGTGGCTCACCGTCGCCAAGGTCAATTGATCGCCAACGACTGGCTGGCGATCAGGGTGAGATGTCGCTCGAAAACGCAAGCATGGCCGCGCGCTGCTGCGTCGAAAGTTCTTCGATTGCGCTCTCGTCCTTCTCGCGAATGGTCCTGAGGAGTTGAGGAGTCATCGCCGAGGACAGCGACCAGTTCCAGTAGCGCAGGACCGTCTGGGCCCGATCGACGGCAATCATGTCGAAGGTGGTGAGCACGCGATCCAGATCGGGATCGATTTCGCCCGATGGTGTCGTTTCCGCGCGGCGCAGCCCTCGCCACAGCGAGCGGACCGCCCCCCGTGGAAGGCCCGTTGACTTGCAAAGAATGGCCAGCCCTTCGCCGCCGCGATCGGTAATGATTTTGGCCCCCGTCATCGGCTTGACGCCGGAGAGGCAGGCGATTTCCTCGGCCAGTTCGCGGGTCAGTCCCGCTTCGGCGGCGGTGACCGCCTCTTCCAGGCTGTTGAACGGGCTCTTATCGATCGCGGCGCGATTGCGCTGACGCCGTTCGATGAACTGCAGGGCCTTGCGCGAAAGGGAATCGCTCCAGCCTTCGGCGGCGGCCAGGGCGAAGACGTCGGCGGCGGCGTCCTGCAGGATATCCCGGGAGACAGCGAAACGCTGCAGGATGGTGCGGCGCGCCTCCGCGTCGGCCCACCAGAACAGCACATAGGCGTGGTTTGGGCGCAGTTCCGGGCGGCGCAGCAAATGTCCGCAGAGACCTGGCGCCTGCCGGCTCATGACCAACACCCGCTCGATGGCGTTATGGGAGAACTGGGCATTTGCATTGCGCAGCAAGGTCTGGATGACGGCGATTTCGCCCCGCGCCGCAAGCGCCTCGCAAACCACCTCAGTGACCGACTTGCGGCCCGCAATCAGCCGGCGGTGGGCGGGACTGGCGACGGCGATGCAATCCAGCAGATCGCAGTCGCTCAGGGCGACCGTGTCCTCCAGGAGCGGCGCAGCGACCTCGACCTCGTCCCGCAGGATCAGGCGCACGAGACCGTGCGGGATATCCCCCAGGCAGGAAAGCCGGCGCGCGACCTTGGCGCGTTCGTCGATCTCCGCATCCACCAGAAGGTCGACCAGAACATCAGCGGTCATCGAGCGTTCGAAAGCGTTGACCCGGCTCGACGGCAGGCTGACCACATCGGCCAGGCGCTTCAACAGTTCGCGACGTGAACGCGCTCGCGGCGGCGCAGCGGGTTTAGCCTCGGGGTTGTCGCCAGGAGTTGCGATGGTCTCGATCATCAACGGGCGCGCGCGAAATCCTTTGAAGGCCGGCATTTCAACAGAGCGGCGTTAACCGCGCGTTGCATTTTCAGCTGAACTCGCGGGGACCCCAGTGCGGCCAAATGTCGGGGAGGTCCGCCGAAACCGTGTCTGGCCAGACGGCCGGCCGCTTTTCGAGGAAGGCGGTAACCCCTTCGCGGGCGTCCGCGGCCTTGCCCCTGGCCTGAATGCCGCGGCTGTCAGCCCGATGGGCCTCCATGGGATGGTCGGCCCCGGCCATGCGCCAGATCAGCTGACGGGTGAGGGCTATGGAGACCGGCGCCGCGTTATCGATGATCTCGCGCGCCAAGGCCCTCGCCGCAGGCAGCATATCCTGCGGGGCGTGCAGCGAGCGCACCAGGCCCTTATCGAACGCCTCCTGAGCCGGAAACACGCGGCCCGTGTAACACCACTCGAGCGCCGTCTGCACCCCGACAAGCCTCGGCAGGAACCACGAGGACGCCGCCTCCGGATTGAGGCCGCGCCTGGCGAAGACGAAACCAAAGCGGGCAGCCGTGGAGGCCATGCGGATGTCCATGGCCAGTTGCATGGTCACGCCGATGCCGACCGCCGGGCCGTTGACGGCGGCGATCACCGGCTTGAGGCTGTCGAAAATTCGCAAGGTCAGGCGCCCGCCGCCGTCACGTTCCACACCCCCCACGCGGGCTGCATTACGGACCGGATCTGGCCGCGCATCGCGGTCGAAGGTCGATGCGCCGGCGGCGAGGTCGGCGCCGGCGCAGAAGCCTCGGCCCGCGCCAGTGACAATCACGCAGCGCACTGCGTCATCGGCATCGGTGGCGTCGAAGGCGGCGATCAGCTCGACCATCATCTGGGTGTTGAAGGCGTTCAGTCGCTCTGGCCGATTGAGGGTGATCGTGGCGATCCCCGCATCGACCGCCAAAACTATGGTCTCGAAGGTGTGATCCGGCATGGCGCGCCTCCTGTGGCTAAAGTTCACAGCGATCGGTGACGCTGCGACAGTCAAGCTCGGCCCTGAAGCGCGCTGGCGCTTGGCCACCGGGCCCCTGGTTCCTTCTCACGGCTTTACGCGGTAGCAGCAGGCGCGCGATAAGCCATCTGGGCGAACACTTGCGGAGCGATGAGCGATGAGCGATCCGATTGCGGCTGACTACATTATCGTTGGCGCCGGGTCGGCCGGGTGCGTCCTGGCCAACCGGCTGAGCGCGGATGGGCGCACCCGGGTGCTGCTGCTGGAAGCGGGCGGTGACGACCGGCCGACGCACAACCTTGGCCAGTTTCTCTCCAACCTCATGATCCATGTGCCGGTGGGCTATTCCCAGACGCTCAAGGATCCGAAGGTCAACTGGCTCTATGCCACCCAGGCCGACGCCGGCACCGGCGGGCGCGTGCATGTCTGGCCGCGCGGCAAGGTGCTGGGCGGCTCATCGTCGATAAACGCGATGCTTTATGTGCGCGGACAGCAAGCCGATTACGACGGCTGGCGCCAGCTCGGCTGCGAAGGCTGGGGTTGGGATGATGTCCGGCCCTACTTCCTGCGCGCTCAGCACCAGGAGCGCGGAGCCGACGATCACCACGCCGTCGGCGGACCTCTGAATGTCTCCGATGTTCGGGACACCCATGCCGTATCGGACGCCGTGGTTGAGGCTTGTGTCGAGGCCGGCATACCGCGCAACGGCGACATCAACGGCGCCGATCAGGAGGGGGTCTGCTACTACCAGCTGACGGTGAAAAATGGCCAGCGCTGCTCGGCCGCGGTGGCCTATCTCCACCCGGCAATGGGGCGCGCGAATCTCACCGTGGCGACCGGCGCCCTTGCTACCCGGGTGATGATGGAGGGCAAGAGGGCCGTCGGGGTCGAATACCTCCAAGGCGGCGAGCGCAAGACCGCCCGCGCGAGCGCCGAGGTAATTCTCAGCGGCGGCGCGATCAATTCGCCGCAGCTGCTGCAGCTATCGGGCATCGGTCCAGGCGGCCTGCTGGCAGACCATGGCATCGAGGTCGTGGCCGACCTGGCGGGGGTCGGCGAGAACCTGCAGGACCATTATCTGGCGCCCATGACCTGGCGGCTCAAGGCCGGAACGGTCTCGGTCAACGAGCTGACCAAGGGCGGGCGGCTTATAGGCCAGGCGATGAAATACCTCTTTCAGCGGCGCGGGTTGCTCACCCTTTCGGCTGCCCACATCGCGGCTTTCTGCAAGTCGCGCCCGGATCTCGCCAGCCCAGACATTCAGTTTCATATCCTGCCCGCGACCTTCGACATGCAAAAGCTGGTCAACGAGCAGAAGATGGAACTCGAGGGTCTGCCGGGGCTGACGGTTGCGCCTTGCCAACTGCGCCCAGAGAGCCGCGGCGCCATTCGCATCGTCTCGCCCGACGCGACCGTCTATCCCGCCATCGCACCCAACTACCTTTCCGATCCCCTCGACCAGGAAGTGATCGTAGCTGGCATGAAGTGGGGCCGCCTGATCGCGGCTCAGGCCGCCCTGACGCCCTGGCTGGACCACGAGATGATGCCAGGACCCGACTTCACCACCGACGAGTCGCTCCTTGGCTATGCGCGCATGGCGGGGACCACGCTTTATCATCCGGTCGGCACCTGTCCGATGGGGCGCGGACCGGGCGCGGTTGTCGATACCGATCTGCGCGTGCATGGGGTTCAGGGGCTGCGGGTGATCGATGCCTCGGTCATGCCACGGCTGGTGTCCGGCAACACCAACGCGCCGACGATCATGATCGCGGAAAAGGCGGCCGACATCATCCTTGGCAAGGCGCCGGCAGGCGCCCTGGCGGCCTAGTCATGCATCCCTCGGTCCACGCCAGGACCCACCCCAAAAAGGCGGCCTACATCATGGCCGGCTCCGGCGAGAGGGTGACCTATGGCGAATTGGAAGCGCGCTCGAACCAGGGCGCGCATCTGCTTCGCTCGCTAGGGGTCGGCGTCGGCGGTGCGGTGGCCCTGTTTATGGACAACAGTCCCCGCTACTACGAAGTGATATGGGCCGCCCAGCGGTGCGGCGCCCGTTACACCTGCATCTCGTCCAAACTAACGGCCAGCGAGGTGGAGTACATCGTCAGCGACTCGGAGGCCAAGGTCCTGGTGGCGTCGGCAGGCGTCGCCGATGTCGCCGCGGAAACCGCCCCCCTTGCCCGCGGGGTAAAGATGTTCATGGTCGACGGCGCGCAGGCGCCCTTCGTCAGTTGGGAAGAGGCAAGGGCGACATTTCCGACAACGCCGATCGGTGACGAAGCGGCAGGCGGCGCGATGCTCTATTCCTCCGGCACCACGGGCAGGCCCAAGGGGGTCAAGCGGGCGATCAATCCTGAAGGCAAGCTCGACCAGCCCAATGGCTTGGCCGTGCTCGGCCAGGCCATGTACGGCTGGAATGCCGAGACCATCTACCTTTCCCCCGCGCCGCTCTATCATGCCGCTCCGCTCGGCTGGTCAACGGCCGTGCAGTCGATGGGCGGCACGGTGGTGATGATGGAGCGCTTCGATCCCGAAGAAGCGTTGCGGCTGATCGAGCGCTACAAAGTCACCTCAGCGCAATGGGTGCCGACCCACTTCGTCCGGATGCTGAAGTTGCCCAAGGCGGTGCGCGACCGGTACGATCTGTCGTCCCTGACCGCCGTATTCCACGCCGCCGCTCCGTGCCCGGTTCCGGTCAAGGAGCAGATGATGGCGTGGTGGGGACCGATCATCCACGAATACTACGCCGGCACGGAGGGCAACGGCCTCTGCGTAATCCGCCCTGAGGAATGGATGGCCAAGAAGGGCTCAGTGGGCCGCGGGATGACCGCCGAAGTGAAGATTTGCGGGGAGAACGGCGAAGTGCTTGGCCCCCGCCAGGAAGGCGCGGTCTATTTCGCCGGCGGCGGCGAGTTCGAATATCACAATGCCCCCGAAAAGACCGCAGAGAGCCGTCATCCGCAAGGCTGGACGACCCTGGGCGATGTTGGCTGGCTGGACGAGGACGGCTACCTCTATCTCACCGACCGCAAGAGCTTCATGATCATTTCGGGGGGCGTCAACATCTATCCGCAGGAGATCGAGAACCTTCTGATCACCCATCCCAGCGTCGCCGACGTGGCCGTCGTGGGCGCCCCGCATGAGGAAATGGGCGAGGAGGTGGTGGCTGTGATCCAGCCAGTCGACTGGGCCGAGGCCGGCGATGCGCTGGCGGCGGAGCTCACCGCCTTCGCCAGGGCCAACCTCTCCCACATCAAGGCCCCCAGGCGAATCGACTTCATGGAAGAATTGCCGAGGCACGCGACGGGCAAGCTTTACAAGCGACTGATCCGCGACGCCTATTGGGGCAAGACCGGCGGCAAAATCGTCTAGGGGGAACGCCGGCGCGTTCAGCGCCGGCGGCTTTCTAAAGGCCTCGCAATAGAAGGAAAAACTGCACGATGTTTTCTCATATCATGATCGGAACCAACGATCTCGATAAAGCCAAGCGGTTCTATGACGCTGTGCTGGGCGCGCTCGGCATCAGGCCGGCGACGATGGACGGGCACCGGATGTTCTATCGCACGCCGACCGGGGTGCTTTCGATAACCAAGCCGATAGACGGCAAGCCGGCCACGGCCGCCAACGGCGGCACCATCGGCTTCAACGCCAGCTCACCCGAGCTGGCCGAAGCCTGGCACACTGCAGGCGTCGCCAATGGCGGGACCACCTGCGAAGATCCGCCAGGCGTTCGCGAAGGCGGCATGGGCAAGATGTACCTAGCCTATCTGCGCGACCCCGACGGCAACAAGCTCTGCGCTTTACACCGAATGGTCTGAAGCCGCCTCGAGCTCGGTCGGAGCAAACCCGCGACTATGGGGCGGCGCCCGCGCGAATTTCCGCTTCGAAGGCATCGTCGCTGATCGCATTTCGAGCGATGAGTAGGGTGCAGGCGACATGGTCGCTGAGGTAAGAGCCCGAAGGGCCTGACCACCAGCGCTCAAGCATGCTTTGTCGCCGGTGGCCGACAACGACCAGGTCGGCGCGAACCTCGCGAGCGAACGCGGCGATGGCCCGCACGGGATCGCCGACCACCAGCTTGCCGGTCGGCGTCATGCCAAGCTGCCTCAGCCTGGTGAGGCCGCGTTCGAGCAAGGCGGTGTAGGTCTCCATCTGCTGCGCCATCGGCCCAGCGCTTATGCCCTCGGCCACCTGCATGCCGCCGCCGCCAGGCACGACGGAGAGAATGAACGCCTGGGCGCCGCAGCGCTTTGCCAGGATTGCGCCCTCGCGCAACGCGACGGCCCCTTCCAGCGATCCGTCGTAAGCCAGCAGTATGCGTTTATACATGACTGTCCGAGCGGGTGCGGGGCTTTGGGTGGTCGCGCATGGCTGCGCAAACCTAACGGCGGGTTTTCCGGGCCTGCAAGCAAAACCTCGACGGCGCTTGCGCTGACTTGCCCTGTCGTGGGACCAGTT
>JAYTRF010000053.1:0-4220 GCA_043746375.1 Caulobacteraceae bacterium
CTGCGTCAGCAACAGGGAGGACAGCAGAGTCACGCCGATGGCGATCAGGATGAACGGGATCAGCGCTTCGCGTTCGGCTTCGATGATCTGGTCGACATCCCCCGCCTCCAGGGTGAGCACACCCAGCACCTGCTGCACATGCTGCAACGGGATCGAAACCGAGACGACGCGCTGACCGCTGGCGGTCATTCGCACGTCGGCGACGACATTGCCTCTCATTGCGCCGAGAACTTCGCGTTCCAGCGCCTGGTGCGCCGCGGCCGCTCGCTTGGAAGGGCGAGGATCGGCGAGGGCGAAGTTGAGGCTGAACCGCGATTGTCCCGGCTTGCGCGCCGGAGGCAGGATCCCGGCCTCGACCCGATCGCCGACGACGTAGGTATCGGTGAGCAGGTCGCCATCGGCATCGAACAGGCGCAGCCGCTGCGACTTTGGGATGGTCAGCGAACTTACCACGTTGGCCGCCGTATCGGCCTCAAGCGCCGCTTCGGGTTCGCCGACCGTGGCGGTCTGGTCGATGACGCTGGCGATCAGCGCGCCCTGCAATTTCAGGCTGTCGATACGCGCTGCGATCAGTCCCTGCCGCAGCTCGCCCAGAACCAGGGCCCCGCCGACCAGAATGGCCAGGCCGAGCAGATTGAGGGTGAAGATCAGCCGCCCTAGGCGCGATCCCAGCGGCCAGACCCGTCGGCGCGCGGGGGCGCCCGCTGCGGGGTCAGGATTCGCGGTAACGGTATCCGACGCCATACAGGGTTTCGATGGCGTCGAACTCCGGGTCGATTTCGCGGAATTTTTTGCGCATGCGCTTGATGTGGCTGTCGATCGTCCGATCGTCGACATAGACCTGATCTTCGTAGGCCGCGTCCATCAGGTTGTCGCGGCTCTTCACGAAGCCGGGCCGCTGGGCCAGGGATTGCAGCAGCAGGAACTCGGTGACCGTAAGACGCACCGGCTTTTCCTCCCAGAGACAATCGTGGCGCGCGGAATCGAGGGTAAGCCGTCCGCGCTTGATTGCCTTGGATGCCGCGCCGCTGACGCCCGCCGGGCCGCCGATATCGTCCTCGTCCGGGCGCGCGCGGCGCAGGACCGCCTTGACCCTTTCGATCAAAAGTCGCTGGCTGAACGGCTTGTGGATGTAGTCGTCGGCGCCGAGATTGAAACCAAGAACTTCGTCGATCTCTTCATCCTTCGAGGTCAGGATGATCACCGGCATGTCGGTCGTCTGACGTAGGCGGCGAAGGACCTCCATGCCGTCCATCCGCGGCATCTTCACGTCGAGGATGGCCAGATCCGGAGGATCGCTTTCCAGCGCCGCCAGCCCGGTCGCGCCGTCAAAAAAGGCCTTGACCGTGTGGCCATGGCTTTCCAGAGCCAGGGAGATCGAGGTGACGATGTTCTCGTCGTCATCCACGAGCGTGATCTTGGCCATCGGGAGTGCCTGGTCCTTGTTAAGCGTGCCTTAGCGGCACCGAGGGTTGGCCTCAATGGACCGGGGCGGTGGCGCCATTGCGGCGTCGCGCGCCGCTTTCACATGGCCGATATACCACCGTCCAGCTTAAGTTCTGCCCCGGTCATGAACTTGCTTTCGTCGCTGGCTAGATAGAGGACCGCGTTGGCAATGTCGGCCGGCTCGCCAATATGACCCAGGGGCACCTGACGGCCAAGCTTGGCTTCCGCCTCCTCCTTGCCGAACCGCTGGCGGAGCGGATCGAGGATCGGGGTGTCGATGTAGGTAGGGTGGATGGAATTGGAGCGGATGTTCAGCCCCTGCTTAGCGCAATGCAGGGCGATGCCCTTTGAAAGCAGCCAGACAGCAGCCTTGGAGGCGTTGTAGACCGGCGAGTTATGGGCCGCGATCAGGCCGGCGATCGACGAAATGTTGACGATGGAGCCGGGTTGGCTGGCGCGCATGTATCTGAGCGCATGCTTGACGCCCAGAAACACCGAATCGACGTTCACCGCCATGACCAGCTTCCAATCGTCGAGCGTCAGGTGCTCGATATCGCCGCCGCGCGAGATGCCGGCGTTATTGACCAGCACAGAGATGCCGCCCATGGCCGCGTCAGCCTCCTCGAGGGCGAATATCCACTGCTCTTCCTTGGTGACATCGAGCGGCAGGGCGACGGCGGCGCCCGCGCCCCAGTCGGCATTGATTTCGCTGGCCACGGCCTTGGCCCCCTCGAGGTTTATGTCGGCGATGGCAACTGCGGCGCCCTCGTCGGCCAAGCGCCGCGCTGCCGCCGCGCCAAGGCCCTGGGCGCCGCCGGTGATGAAGGCGCGCTTGCCGGCGACGCGTGTTCCGCGGGATGTAGTCATGGCGTTCCTCCGCTTGTCGCCGCTTCGTCCATGATCCTGGCCAGAGTCACGTCGTTTTCGCTCACGCCATGGGCGTCGTGTGTGGTCAGCACCACGTCGACGCGGTTGTAGGTATTCGACCATTCGGGATGGTGATCGAGTCTCTCCGCCGCCAGGGCTATGCGCGTCATCCAGCCGAAGGCCTGGTTGAAATCCGCGAAGGCGAACGATCTTGCGATCGCGTCGCGTCCATCTGCCTTGCGCCATCCAGGCAGCTTTGACAGCGCCTCCGTTGCGCCGATCTTTCGCGGCCGGGTCACGCAGCGCGCGCCGCCGTGCGCGGGAACGTCAGCCCGGTGGCCGCCTCAAGGTCGCTCAACGCCTGCTCTTCAGTGACCACCTTGATGGCCTTCATGCCAAGCTGCGCGGCCGGTTTGCAGTTCACCCCCAGATCGTCGAGGTAGACGCAGGCCGCCGGCTGGACCGACAGGGCCTCGCATATCCGGGTGTAGATGCGCGGATCTGGCTTTCGAACGCCGGCCGTCGAGCTTTCGATCACGGCGTCGAAGAGAGCCATGATCTCTCCGGCCCGCGTGGCGCCTTCCCCGCTGCGCGCCATGCCAGGTCCATGGCCATGAGCCATGTTGTTGGTGATGCACCCGACCTTGAATCGGCGCTTGCAGATTCGCAGGGCCTCGACCATGGCCGGCCGCACTTCGCCCGAAAGCAGGGGCAAGACTTCCGCGCCGCGCACCGGATGGCCGCGGGCGGTGGACTCCTCCAGGAATCTGGCGTCGAACCCGGCGGCGTCGAGTTCGGCGCGCTCGAAAAGAGCCCAGGCGTTCGAGTTGGGATTGGCGGCGTTGATTGTGCGGATAAGGTCGGCGGGCAGGCGGCGACTGGCCTCAAAGCGGTTGAACGCTTCGAAGGGCGAGGTCGTGAACACGCCGCCGAAATCCCAGATCACCGCTTCGACGGCCACGGCCGGTTCCTTCGTTGGCGTGCCGGGACGCTAGAGACGCGGGCGGTTTTGCGCAAGTATGACTGGGCAATGGACTCTGCGTCACCGCTCCACGCGCTCTTTGAAGAGGCCGCCCCGGACTTCGCGATTGGCCTGCGGGCCATCGACCCAGCTGCGTGGCTGCAAGGCGGGGAGCGCGATCCCTCATTGCGAAAGGATGCCGTGCTCGCGGGCCACCCGACGATCGTATGGGGTGAGATAGCCGCGTCAAGACCGGGCCAGGAAGAGGTGCTGGCGCTGATAGCCGCCACTGCCGCCGTCAAGGGCCGGTATGATCTGCCGCCGCTGCTGCGAGCCGCCCGCTGTGTGCCCGACGATCTGTGCCTGATGGAAATGAGGGGCGGGGCCTGGCGCCTGGCGGCGCTCAGCCTTTCTTCGCCGACGTTTTTCACCGCGGCTGAGGTTCTGGGCAAGAGCCTGGCGGAGTTGCACGCCCCGGTGCCGGCCTTTGCCGAGCGATTCCTCAGCCGCATTGAGCGCATCTTCACGGGCTTGCGTCCTGGACTGATCCTCGAGCGGCGCAACTGGACGCTGGTCAACAGCGAGAAGTTGTTTGCGCCCGATCCGACGCCTATCCGTGCCCGCATCGCCGAAATCGCAGCAGAGGACGCCGGCGCTCGCCTGTACATTCGCAGTGAACGCCAGACCCTGCGCCGGCTGCCGGTGACGGGCGGCGCCCTGTTCACCATCCGAGTGTCGCTCTGGCCGCTCGAATCGCTGAGGGCTGACTCTGAGCTACTCGCGGCCTTTGCCCGCGCCTGGCGCGGCGCCTCAATCGGGTTTCGCGCCTACAAGAAACTGCACCTCTACGATGCGCTGGTCGCGGCCTTTCTTCGCGCGTCGGGCGAAAACGCGAGCATCCGCGCCGCGCCCGCGTAATATTGCCAAACCATCGCTCTTAACCGTT
>JAYTRF010000054.1:0-3354 GCA_043746375.1 Caulobacteraceae bacterium
ATCCGGCATAGCTTCGGGCGCCAGACGCCGATCCAGCGCTGCCAGATCCATTATGCCGAGTTCCGGATTATGCCGACCAGCGTGGCCAAACCGGCCTGGAAGGCGGTGATCGCTGTGAAGGACGCGGCATAATCCCAATTGTCTGACGGTCGGTGCAGACTCTTCTTTCCTACCAGGAAAGGGGAGCTTTTGATGTCGATCAATCCCATTGGAATTCGGATTTCTGGCCCGCTTGCGGGATTTGCTGAAGGCTATGGGGCGGAGTTGACGCAACTGGGATATGCGCCTGCTTCCGTCCGCCTACAAATGAAGGTTTTGGCCGATCTTAGCGATTGGCTCTTGAGCCACGACATGGCTGCGGCGGATTTGAGACGAAGCGATCTTGATCGTTTCCTGCGTCACCGTCGGGCCGCCGGCCACACCAGATATGTCTCGATCAGGGCGGTGCGCCCCGTCCTTGATTATCTTCAACGGTTTGAGGTCGTCCCGCGACAGGCTTTCGATGTAGTCCTGGGCCCAGTCGACGTAATGCTCGATCGATTCTGGCGTTACCTGACCGTCGAGCGCGCTTTGGCGGCAGTCACGGCGCGCGCCTACCTCGACATGGTGCGCCCGTTCATTCAAGGACGGCTCTCGGCTGACTGTCGCGCGTTGAATCTCGAACGCCTGACCGCAGCCGACATCATCTCCTTCGTGGTGACTCGTTGTCCTCAACAAAGTCGAGGAGCGGCGAAACTGACGGTCACGGCCCTTCGATGCTTTCTCAGGTTTCTGCATCTCGACGCTGTCATTGAAGAGTCCTTGGTCTCTGCCGTGCCATCGGTTGCAGGCCGGCGATTGGTCGGGCTGCCGAAGGGGTTGGCTCCCGACCAGGTTCGACGTCTTTTCGCGTCATGCGACGACACCACGCGGCGCGGCTGCCGGGACATCGCCATTCTGACCATGTTGGTCCGTCTCGGTATGCGGTCGGGCGAAGTAGCCAAGCTCCGGCTGGACGATATCGACTGGCGAGCCGGCGAAATCATCGTTCGCGGTAAGGCGAACTCTATCGAACGCATTCCACTGCCCCCAGACGTCGGCCGCGCCGTGGCCCAATATCTTCAGCGTGGGCGTCCGGTCAGCGCCCAGGGGCGGACAGTAATTGTTAGAATCAAAGCCCCTCATCGCCACCTCAGTTCCTGCGGTGTGAGCAACGTGGTGGCGGATGTTGCCAAGCGGGCCGGTCTCGGGCGAATCCATGCGCACCGGCTGAGGCACACGGCCGCCATGCAGATGTTGCGGGCTGGGGCGTCGTTGCCGGAGATCGGCCAACTCCTGCGTCACCGCCGTGCTTTGACGACGGCGATTTACGCCAAGGTCGACCGCGACACCTTGCGGACGATCGCCCGCCCCTGGCCGGGAGACGCAGCATGAACGTCCTCCGTCAGGCCCTCGCCGATTACCTGGCCGTGCGGCGCGCCCTTGGCTATAGGCTCGCTCGGGCCGAAAAGCTCCTCGCTCAGTTCCTCACCTTTGTCGAGGAACGAGGCGAACAGCATCTCACCATCCAGACTGCCCTGGCTTGGGCGACGGCGCCGGCAGGCGCCGATCCGAGCTGGATGTCTAGGCGTCTCTCCGACGTTCGCCGGTTCGCCATCCATCTGCGCGGGATCGACCCTGCTACCCAGGTGCCGCCGGCGGACATCCTGCCAGGTCGATCACGCCGAGCGACGCCGTACCTATACTCGACGGAAGAGATCTCCACCTTGATGGCGGTGACTGCCACATTGCGCGGGTCGCACAGAAAGGCGACCTATCGGACATTGATCGGCTTGCTGGCGGCAACCGGCATGCGGGTCGGGGAGGCGATCGGCCTCGATCGTGACGACTTCGACGCCATCTGCGGCGTGCTCACGATCCGTAATGGAAAGTTCGGAAAATCTCGCGAGTTGCCACTACATGCGAGTACGATCACCGCCCTTGGCGACTATCTCCGCCGCGTCGATCGTCCTCGCCAGTCGCCGAACGTCCCGGCCTTGTTCCTCTCGCCGTGGGGTGCGAGGCTGCTATATACGAACGTGCAGAACACCTTCCAGCGGCTTGTTCGTCATGCCGGCATCATGCCGCGTTCGGCGGCATGTCGGCCGAGGCTGCATGATCTTCGACACGGCTTTGCAGTCAACACCATCCTCGACGCCTATCGCGACAGCGATGATGCAGGCGCGAGATTGGCAATCCTGTCGACCTATCTTGGCCACATCAACCCGGTTCACACATATTGGTATCTCTCAGCCTCGCCGGAGTTGCTGAAGCTGGCCGGCGATCGGTTGGAGCGTCATCTCGGAGGTGACGCATGACCGCACTGGCCACGACCTTGCAGGCATTCTTCACGGACCGCCTGGCCCGTCAGCGCCAGGTCAGCCCGAATACGCTCGCCGCCTACCGAGACACGATGCGGTTGCTGCTGGTCTTTGCCGCGGACAAGAAGGGCAAAGAACCATCCAAGTTGGATATCGACGATCTCAATGCCCCGCTTATCGGCGCCTTCCTCGACGACCTCGAGCACCAGCGGAGAAATGGCGCGCGCACCCGCAACGCTCGGCTTGCCGCGATCCGCTCGCTGTTCCGATACGCCGCCCTTCGCCATCCCGATCATGCCGCCCTCATCGAGCGCGTCCTCGCAATCCCTCCCAAGCGCTTCGACAGAAGGCTCGTGACCTTCCTGACCGAGCCGGAAATCAGCGCCCTGCTTGCCGCCCCCGATCGGTCGACCTGGACCGGGCGGCGAGACCACACGCTCTTCAGTCTCGCCGCCCAGACGGGCCTGCGGGCATCGGAGCTGATCGGCCTTCGATGTGCCGATGTTCATCTCGCAGCCGGCGCACATGTAAGTTGCCAAGGAAAAGGACGAAAGCAGCGGATCACCCCGCTCACGTCGGGCCTGGTCACCACCCTGCGTGTCTGGCTTGCCGAGCGCGCCGGTCTGCCTGGGGCTCCCCTCTTCGTAACGCGCTCCGGCAACGCGCTCAGTCGCGACGCTCTCGAACATAGGCTCGCCAAATATGTACAGCTGGCCGGCGGAGTCTGTCCGACGCTAATGCAGAAATCGGTGTCCATGCATGTCTTGCGGCATTCAGCGGCAATGCGATTGCTGCACGCCGGCATCGACACTTCAGTGATCGCGCTCTGGCTTGGACACGAGAACGTCGAGACCACCCAAGTCTACTTGCATGCCGATCTGACGATCAAGGAACGTGCCTTGGCCAGAACGACGCCAGCCGAGACTCGGCCCGGCCGATTCCGCCCCACCGACAAACTTCTCGCCTTTCTGGAGGCGCTCTGATTATGCCGCGTCCTTCACAGCGATCACCGCCT
>JAYTRF010000055.1:0-3331 GCA_043746375.1 Caulobacteraceae bacterium
CGAGCTGATCACGAACGGCTTGTTTGATCCCTCGAGCCCGTCAAGAATCGCCGCCACCGCCACGCGCTCGATCTCGATGTTTTCGGCAAACCGCGAGAAGTCGTGGATGAAGGCTGTATGGGCGACGGCGTCACAGGCCCGCGCACCAGTCGCCAGAGTCTCCGGCTCGGTCAGGTCCGCGCGATGGATCTCGACCCCTCGCGCCGCAAGCGCCTTCGCACCCTCGTCGGTGCGCGCGACGCCCAACACCTCGTGGCCCGCGCCCAACAATTCGTCGATCACCGCCGTGCCGATGTAGCCCGTCGCCCCCGTCACCAAAACGCGCATTCTCGTTTTTCTCCCGCTCGTTCTGCGACACCTTATCCCTGACCATCGGCCCCAAAGTAAGACCGGCAATACGGGAGGAAGCTCAGCGCTGGGCGATCCCGGCGCTGATCGAACTTGAGACGGCTGGGAAGCCGAGGGGAAGTTGGTGATCGTTACCGTTCGATGATCGAGTGCAACCAGGTGCGCTCGATGAACTACAGGCGGGCGCCCAACATGCCTAGTTTCTAACCTGACTCCAGGCTTGCTGTGCGTTCGGCGGCAGCTTGTCCATGTGCTTCAGAAAGAGGGCGAGCGTCCAAATCTGCTTGTCGGTCAGCGAGGCGGTCCAGGAGGGCATCCCAGTCAGGCGGATGCCGTGTTTGATCTTCCAATAGGAGAGACCTTCGGGATCGTCTTCGACCCCGTCGGTGGCCAGTTGCGGGGGTCGTTGGTAAAGTCCTTTCGCCACCGGCGAGGCGGACGCATCACCCGCGGCCGTGCCGTGGCAGATGGCGCAGTGTTGTCCGTAGAGCGTCACGCCCTCGATCAGGTGGGCGTCGGTCAGCGAGACTGGATTGGGCGTCGTGGGCGCCTCGCGGGCAAGAGTCGCCTTTAGCGATGTGGAGGCGGCCCAGGTCTCCAAACGGCCCGGCGGGGCGTCGGCGTTGGCGGGAAATAGGCCGCTTTGCAAGAACCCATAGCCGCCGATGAGCGCTACAACGATGGTTGCCGCAACGCCTAAGATGAACCCTCGAACCACGGTGGCCTCCCGGCGCCAAAATTGTGTGAGCCAATGCAGACGCTAGTCCAGGTAAGGGCAATATGAAAGCACAGCGTCAGCGCCAGGGCGGTCCTTCGGCAGCCCCGGCGCTCGTCGAAGCCTGTCGCTACCGCAGCCTCGCGCTCTCTGTCAGACTGCGGTAGCGCCGGGATTGGTTCGGCTCAGCCGTTAGGCGCTACTCGGGTTCGTCGCGCGTCTGATCGACCGTCTGGTCGAGTTGATTGAGCTCGGAGCGGATTCGCGCGCGGTCATCTTCCGGCAGGTTCCAGCCGTGCACGCGATATTCTCGCCATTCCTCCAATTGAATCTGCCGCAATTGCCCCGTCAAATCCCTGGCGTCGTCGGCCATGAGCAGATCGTCCCTTAGACCGTCTTGGATCTCGCCGCGGATGTGCGCCTCAAGGGGTTTGAACTCTGGATAGCCGCCAAAGCGGACGCGGCGGCCCCGATACCAATCTCCCCGCGGCTGCCCATAGGAAGGGTGGCCATATTGAGGTTGACCGTAGTATTGCTGCGCTGAAGCAGCAGCCGGGACGGCTAAAGCCGCTGCCCCGAGAACCAACAAAAGCTTTGTCCTGGCACTCATTGCTTTCTCCTTCGTTATAGCGGTGAGAACGCCTCGCCCTGATATGTTCAGCTTCCTTCCCTGAACGGGTCCAGACGACGCGGTTCACGAGGTGTTCATTGTATCGGGCGTCCTTGGTTGGAATAAACGCTCCCGCACAGGGCTTGCGTGGGAAGAACACGCCACCCTTCGCTACCGTTCCGACTCTTGACGTGATTGCAGGACGCCTGCGGATTGCGGAAGTCTATCCAGCTATTTCAGGACGAGCGCCTGCTTCGAGATTTAGTGATCGCTCAGAGCTGTTCCAGGAGGGCATGCCGGGGAAGTCCAGGTCGTGTCCCCGGACGTGGCGTAGGTTCGTTCGGTAGCGTTGCAGATCGCGCTGCGCGAACCTTCAGACCAATCGCAGGTCCTTCGGGGTGGTCCTGGGGAAGACGGCAGCCAGCCGGTCCGCCCTCAGGCCAAACACGCGCTGAACCAGGCCGCCGAAGAGCGATCGGTAGTCTGTCAGGACCGGGAAGTCGCGATCTTGGTTGAGGTTGGCCTGCGTGACCTTGACCTGGTCACCGACCAACGCGCCACCCCTCACGCCGCCGCCCATGACCCAGTAGGTGCTGCCGTGCCCGTGATCGGCCCCACGGTTGCCATTTTCGCGGAAGGTGCGGCCGAACTCGGAGATGACCACGACCACCGTGTTGTTCCAGGCCGCAGGGCCAAGCTCATCAGCGTATCCCGACAGGCCGCGGCCGAGCTCGCCCAACCGGCCGGCGAGGTATCCTGTCGCCCCGCCTTCGTTGACGTGCGTGTCCCAACCGCCGACATCGACAAAGCCGAGATTAAACTGGTCGCGCATCAGAGATCCGATGCGGCGCGCCGACAGCTCGAACCCCTTGGGCGAAGCAGCGCCACGATTTGCCAGCGCCATCTCCTTCGAGATCGTCTGGTAGACCTCGTCACGGACTGCGAATCCTTCGTCGACCGCCGGCGCCAGCGCGGTCTTCTGGTACATGCCTTCGATCAGCGAGACTTGGCGCGCGTCGACCGAAGGCTTGCCGACCTGAGCGACCCCTACGTTGGGGATCGATGCGGCGCCTCGGAAGCTGAGCGGCAGCTGGTCGGAGAAAGCGATGGGGTGCGCGCCTGTAATGTTCGCGGCGAGCCGCGCCATGAAGCCTGAGCCGTAGTTCCTGTGGGCTTCGATGGGCTGGCCGAGCTCGATTGTGTCCTGGGTCTCGAAATGGCTGCGGCTCAGATCGTCGGTCCCGGCAAACGGGACGAAGGCGAGCTGCCCTTTCTTCCACAGCGGGTAGAGGCTGTCCTTCAGCGCGGGGTGCAGGCCCCAGTCGGCGTCGAGTCTGAGCGCGCTTAGCGGATTGGCCGGATCCGGCCTGGCCAACGCCAGCGTCGGGCGGGCCGTGTAGTAGAAGTCGGACGAGACGGGCGCGACCACATTGGCGGCGTCGTAGCCGCCGCGCAGGAAGACGACGAGCATCCGGGCGGTCGTCTGCGGCGCGGCCCAGACCCGGCCGAAGCTAGCCAGCGGAAGTCCGACCATCAGCGTCTTCAGGATGTCACGGCGAAGCATGGCGGAGCGCTCCTTTAGCGGCGCATGAACTCAGGGGAGGCGAGGTAAAGGGTATTCCACTCAGCCTGAGACTTAGCCTTGGCGAGGGCGGCGG
>JAYTRF010000056.1:0-3750 GCA_043746375.1 Caulobacteraceae bacterium
GTGGTTCAAGGGGCCGCAGGTGGTGAAGGGCTATTGGAACAAGCCGCAGGCCACCGCCCAGACCTTCGTCGACGGCTGGGTCAAGACCGGCGATCTGGCGCGCGTCGACGACGAAGGCTTCTGCTTCATCATCGATCGGGCCAAGGACATGCTGATCCGCGGCGGGGAAAATATCTACTGCATCGAGGTGGAGAACACCCTCTACGACCATCCGGCGGTCATGGACGCGGCCCTGGTCGGCATACCGCACAGGACCCTGGGCGAGGAGCCGGGCGCCGTCGTCACCCTCAAGCCGGGCGCGGCCGCCACCGAGGCCGAGCTGCGCGCCTTTGTGGCCGAGCGCCTGGCGGCGTTCAAGGTGCCGGTGCGCGTGCTGTTCTGGCCCGAAACCCTGCCCCGCAACGCCAACGGCAAGATCGTGAAGAGCGAATTGCGGAAATTGTTCGAGGCTTGACGGGCGCGGGTGGCGGCGGTGGCCATGCGCGAGGATCGCTGGAGGGGCGCCGGCGCGGCGCTCCTCTCAGCCTGGTGGCGAGAGGGCCGGAAGCCCGTCGATGGAGGCCGCGTTGCTTTCGTAGCGCCGCGCCGCCCACTCGCCCGGCGGCCTCGCATCGACCCAGCGTCGCAACTGGTCCCGCTCGCCTTTGAAGTCGAAGAAGGGAACGCCCCAACCGCAGCTGTCGGCGATCCGGGTCAGGCGAACGGTGACGACCGCACGAGCGCGCTCGAAGCCTGGGAACAGCTTCAACTTTTCGGCAAAGCCGGGCTCGTCGAAACTGCAACTCTCTCCGCGTCCATACAGGCGCAGGATCATTGCCGGCCCCTCGAAGGCGCAGAACATCAGCGTAATGCGTCCGTTTTCGCGCAGGTGCGCATGGGTTTCGATGCCCGAACCGCCAAGGTCGGCGTAGGCGACCGTCCTGGGGTCGATGATGGCCAGGCTGTCGTAGCCCCTGGGCGAGAGGTTCACCGACCCCTCCTCTGAAAGCGGCGCTGTCGCCACGAAGAACAGCTTCTGCCGGCGGATGAAATCGGTCAGCTTATCATTCAGATGTTCGTAGACGGCAGCCATGGGCGCTCCCCCGGTCCTCGACATCCTGACATGCTCGGAGTGCCGGTCAACACGGCCGGGAAATGATAAGGCGTAGCGAGCCGTCATAGACCGGCGTGGAGCGCAGTGTCCCCCACTCTGCATCCCAGGCGCCGCTGGTGAGGTCGGCCCCGAGCATTGCCTCAAAGCGCGCCGTGGCGGTGGCGTCGACGAAGCTCCAGGACGAGCAGGCCAGCCGTGTAGCAGGTTCGAGAAGGCATTCGGGGCGACCGTAGTAGGCCTCGTTGAAGCCATCGCGGCAGTCGAAGGGGATGGGGATACGGACGATCTCGCTTTTGCCCCCGAGGCCTTCCAGAATCTGCTCCAGCGGCGGCATCCGGCCGGCCTCCACCGAGATTGCCTCGGGCGCATACTGGCGGAGCCAGAAACGCCGTAGGGCGTTAGGGTCGGATGTCATTACCAGCACTGGCCCGCGCGTTACCCGCCTCAACTCCTTCAGTCCAGACCGCAGATCAGGCCACTGGTGCACCGTAACGAGAGCCATGGCCGCGTCGAAACTGTTGTCCTCGAAAGGCAAGGCCTCGGCCCGTGCGTCGATGGCCGCCGACAGGTTTGGCGACCGCTGGGCGCGCATTGTTGCGGAAGGTTCGACCGCCGTGACCTCAAGGTCGTCGGGCTCGTAAGATCCAGCGCCCGCGCCGACATTCAAAACGCTTGCGGCGTCACCCAGCTTCGCCCGAATGACCGCGGCGAACCGGGGCTCGGGCTGTCGGAACCGCGCATAACCTACCCCGATGGCACCATTATTGGCGTCGCCCGCGCTGCCGTCGTGGTGTGTCGAGTCCAAGGAGCTTCTCGTTCGGCTGACGGCAAAGCGGCCCGCACTGGTTTGCCTAGCGAGGCCGGCCAAACCCCGTGGTCACAACTCAGTTGTCGGCGACGGCTGGAACATAGACTTGCTTGAGAGGAATGGCCGCGCGGTAAGTGCCGCTAAACTGATCGTAGTGTTCCAAGATCAGCTTCACCAGGTCGGTCCCGTCGATAAGCCTGATGTCCGGTACGGTGCGGGCAAACAGCACGGCTTTGTTGGAGAAACTGCCAAGGGTGACGAAAAGGCCCTTCTCGCCACCTGAGAGGTTGCCCTTGAGCTGCTTGACGTCCGGTTCTCCGATTTGGCCTTCTGAACTTTTAACCTGCACCTTGATGATCGGTGGTTCAAACCCGAGCGCGTCCTTGTGAGCGATGATGTCCACCCCGCCGTCGCCGCTGGTGACGGTCACGCGAGCCCGATAGCCCATGGCCTCCAGAAGGTGGGCGACGAAAAACTCAAATTCACGGCCTCGCACTTTTCGGGCTAGCTGCTTGAGAACAAAGTCGCTGGTCGAATCTTCGATCTCTTCGGCGACCGCAGCCACAGTCGGATCGTCGTCAACGGCGGTAGCGGCCGGGAGAGCGGGGGTGTCTGCGACGCCAATGGCCGCGAGGCGGAATTCGTCGGCGTAATTTTTGACCTGGAATAGGGTAAGCGCTGAACCGGTCTCCCAAAGGGCGCCCTGCGAGAAGGCCGTCCTTGGGAGATCTTTGAGCCAGGTGACCTTGCGCTGGTTGACGTAGCCATCTGATGCATCGGCGACGTATTCATAGGGGCCGGCCACATGGCCTATGTGGATGCGTCTGTCCCGCTTTGCCGGCAGAACAACCAAGTCGCCCAGCCGCATCTCATGGACAAAGCGAAAGAGCTGCCCAGCCTGGACGGGTACTGCCCCAGCTTTGTAGTCGGGATAAGCCTTCGCTACGGCGTTTTTGAAGCTCTCACGATCCGATCCGAGGGCGGAGAGGTCGCCGACCGTGCGCCAACCGATGGCAACGCGCCCAGCGTCCAGGGCCAGCCCTTCAGCTTCACCACGCCGCCCCTCGTGGATGCCCCATATGGGCTGTTCTTTTGCCACCATAGCCGCAACCCCTCAGCGCGGTAAGTTCACGCGAGACGCGAAGCTAGCCCATGAGGCAGCCCCACACCAGAAGGCTTGAGATGGGCCACGTCAGCAAACCACGACCTCCTTCGGCGGTCGCTATGATGACCATCCCGGCTTTCAGCCGTGAGCATTTTGCGCCGGGCTCTCCAACGATCACCCCGACTCGATTCCTCCGCTGTCGGCTCCGTTCAGCTCAACCCCTTCCGAGCGCACTGTCGTCACAAATAATAATAAATACAATAGTATACCGGCAGGCATACCGGACTTAACCGGCGGAAACTCTCCCTCCCGTTGGCATGGGGACGGTCGCTGCAAAGCGGATCGACGTCCGCCGTGGGGTCGTGCGCGGCGCGCTCTGCTATAGACTCGCCGCATGACCGCCCAGACCCACATCATTCAGTCCATCGGCGCCCAGGGCGACGGCGTTGCGGAAGGGGGCGCCTTCATCGCCCTGACCCTGCCGGGCGAGACGGTCACCGTCAGCGGATCGGGCGAGCGGCTGGATTTCGCCGAAGTCCTCATGCCCAGTCTCGACCGCGTCATCCCGCCGTGCCCGCATTTCGGCGTCTGCGGCGGCTGCGCCCTGCAGCATTGGGCGCAAACGCCCTACCTCGCCTGGAAATCCGATCAGGTGCGCGCCGCCCTGGCGCGGGCGCGGATCGAGACGGATATTTCGCTCGCTTTCGCCGCCTCGCCGGGAACCCGCCGCCGGGTCGCCCTGCA
>JAYTRF010000057.1:0-6786 GCA_043746375.1 Caulobacteraceae bacterium
GGCGAACAACAAAGGTTATTCGAGGTTGGACGACGGCGATCTTGCCAGTTTCTGGAAGAGCAACCCCTACCTCGAAGCGGGGTTTACCGGCGAGGGCCGCAGCCGCCCACAATGGGTGGTCGTCGAATTTCCAAGGCCGGAGGCGATCGATGCCGCTGTCATCCGCTGGGCCGTGCCTTTTGCGAAGCGCTATCAGGTTCAGTATTGGACGGGGGCCGACGCCTATGACGACGCGGGCCGCTGGCGGACGTTCGCCGGCGGGGCCGTGAATGATGGGCAAGGCGGAGCCGCGCAGCTCAAACTCGCCGCGCAGCCAGTGAAAACGCGATTCGTGCGCGTGCTGCTCGAGGTGTCGTCCAACACCGCGCCCCACGGTTCGAGCGATCCGAGAGACGCGGCTGGCTTCGCGATCGCAGAAATCAGCCTCGGCGCTTTCATGCAAGGGGGCCGGTTCGTCGATTCAGTGCGCCATGCGCCCAGCCGCGGCCAGACGATCATGCACGTGTCATCGACCGATCCGTGGCACCGCGCCGTGGACCGCGACCCCGATCTGGAGCAGCCGGGTTTCGATCGGGTTTTCAACAGCGGCATCACGCGGGGCCTGCCGGTGATGGTACCGGTCGGCGCGCTCTATGACACGCCCCAGAACGCCGCCGCCGAAGTAAGCTTCCTGAAGGCCAGAGGCTACCTCGTGCGGCGGGTGGAAATTGGCGAGGAGCCGGATGGTCAGGATGTCTCCCCGGAGGATTACGGCGCTCTCTACCTGGAGTTTGCGCGCGCCGTCCATGCGGCCGATCCCACGGTCACGGTGGGCGGCCCAAGCCTGCAGGCGGCGGTCTCCGATACCTGGCTCGACGCAAATCCGGACCATTCGTGGACCCGCCGCCTCATGCACTATCTCTCGGGGCGAGGGGCCTTGGGGTCGCTCGGGTTCTTCAGTTTCGAGCGGTACCCGTTCGACGACCTGTGCGGCGATCTTGGCCGAAAGCTGGTTCGCGAGACCGCCATGCTCAGTGCGGATCTGTCGCGCCTGCGCGCCGACGACGTGCCTGCCGCCATCCCGTGGATCATTACCGAGTACGGACTTTCGGCTTTCGGCGGACGCGGCGAGGTGGAGATGCCGGGCGCCCTCGTCGACGCCGATATCGCCGCCCAGTTCGCCAGCACGGGCGGCGCAGGCGCCTACCTATTCGGCTATGGGCCGGCGCGGCCGTACCAGGGGGGCCGAACGTGCGCAGGATACGGCAATCTGATGCTGTTCGAGGCCGATGCACAGGGTGGGGCGCTGGCGCCTATGCCGACCTTTTACGAGTCACGCATGCTGACGCAGGACTGGGCGGGCGGCGACGATCAGATAGACGCGGTGTTCACGGCGCATATCGGCGCACGGGGCGGTTCCGGCTCGACGCTCACCGCCTATGCGCTGCGGCGAAACGATGGACGCTGGTCGCTATTGCTGATCAATCGTGATCGCAAAGCCGTCCACAGTGTGCGAATCGTTCTTCGGACCGCCGCGAGGCCGGCTCAAATGGCCGGTCCGCTTCACATCGTGCAGTATGGCCAAGCGCAATATCTCTGGGCGCCCAAGGGCGAGCAAGGTAGGCCTGGGCGCGATCTTCCGCCACTGCGCTTCCAGTTGGATCGGCCGGGCGGCGCCATCGATTTGCCGCCCTGGTCGCTGACGGTCGTCACCAGCGCCAACCCTGCGGGGGCCAAGGACAGCCAGTGACCAATCCGCCCTCCACCGATGGCGCCCAATTCAGTCAGGCGCTCGACGACCTTTTCGCGCCTTGGAACCGGAGCGATGCACCAGGACTGGTGGTCGGCATCAACCGGGGCGGGGAGGGGCTGTATCGACGCGGTTTCGGCATGGCCAGTCTCGAACACGCCCTGGCCAACACCCCGGCCACGCGCATGCGCATCGGCTCCACGACCAAGCACTTCACCTGCCTGGCGGCGCTGCTCCTGGTCCGCGAAGCAAAGCTCGATATCGACGCAAGCATCCGCACGTATATCCCTGAACTTCCCGCTCTTGAGGGCGAGCCCACGCTTCGCCAGCTGATGAGTCACACCGGCGGCTACCGCTGCTATCTCGACGTGTCGATGCTGACCAATGGACCAGCGATACTGCCGGTCGGCGCAAGCCTCGACTACATGGCGCGCCAGACCGCGGCCAATTTCCAGCCCGGTGCGCAGATGATCTACTGCAACGGGGGCTATTTGCTGCTTTCCGCCGCCATTGAGCGGGCGAGCGGCGTCTCGCTTGGCGAGTTTCTCGAGCGGCGCATCTTTGGTCCCATGGGCATGGCCGACACGGAACTCGCCCCAAGCGACATGGAGATTGTCCCTGGAGCGGCGACCCTGCATCTCGTTACCAAGCAAGGATTCCGCCGCGGGATTTTTCCCTCTGAAGAGGTCCTCGGCGAAGGTGGCGTGATCTCGACCATCGGCGACATGCTGAAGTGGCTGGGACGCCTGCGGGCACGGGACACCGTCGGCGACGAGGTCATGTGGTCGCAGATGATGACCCCAGCGCGCTACAACAGCGGTGAGATCGGAGGCTATGGGCTTGGTCTGATGCGCAACGATTATCGCGGGGTCGCGACCGTTCACCACGCCGGCGGGGTGATCGGGGGCGCATCCCAGATGCTCACGGTTCCCGACCACGAACTCGACATCGTCATGATGACCAACCGGTCCGACGTTTCCGCGGCGGACCTGACCGAGCGCGTGCTCGACATCGTTCTCAAGGAGGCCCTGTCGCCAGCTGCGGATCGCCTGGACGAAGCTTCCGGCATGGCTCTGATCGGCCGCTATTTCTCGCCCCGGTCGCGGGTGCTTTTTGGCGTCGCCAACAACGCGCAGGGCTTTGGCCTCCAGATCAATAACTCGCAGGGCCGCCCTCTACCGATCGTGCGCACGCCCGGCGGCGAGCTGCGGGCCGACCCCGGAAGCATGGCGGCGATCACGATTGTGAACGCCGATCTCGCCTCCGACACGGCTCCAGAGAGCCTCAAGTTCACCGTCGCGGGCGAGAGCGACGACTATCGGCGACTAACCGACGAAGCGCCGCCGCCGGGCGAATTCACCGACCTGATCGGCGAATATGCCAATCGGGACACCGATAGCCGCGCCTCAATTACCGGCGCCCCGGACCGTTTGAGCATGGAGATTGCAGGACGCTATGGCCGGACGCGCTATGATTTAAAGCCGATCGACCGGGACGTTGTTCTCTTTCGACGCAATGGAACGAGCGGAAACGTCGCGCTGGCAGGATCGCTGCTGGTGACGCGGGGCGAGGACGGCGTCATAGCGTTGGAAATGAACACGCCACGCACGCGCGGCTTGCGTTTCGAGCGCATTGGTCGCGAGCCCGCGCAACCCAAATCGCTGGCGCCTGACCGCCAATCACCCTAAACCGTGGCGAAATGTCTGGGGCGAACAGACTGTGCGGCCCATGAACCGCAAGCCTTAGGAAAAACGAGAGAGAGGTCGGTTTCAAGTTGGAGCCCACGAATATTGCGGCGCCAGAGTACTTCCATAAGGTTGTTGATTGTCAGTGGGCCTGTCCGTCCCACACCCCGGTGCCGGAATATATCCGCCTGATCGCGGAGGGCCGCTACACCGACGCCTACATGATCAACTGGAAGTCCAATGTCTTTCCGGGGATCCTCGGGAGGACCTGCGATCGGCCATGCGAACCGGCCTGTCGCCGAGGCCGCGTCGAAGAAGAACCGGTGGCCATCTGCCGCCTCAAGCGCGTCGCCGCCGACAATAAGGGCGATGTTGCCGGCCGCTTGCCGCAGCCCGTCGACAGCCAGAACGGACGGCGCATCGCCTGCATCGGCGCTGGGCCTGCATCGCTCACCGTCGCCAGGGACCTCGCGCCAATGGGCTACGAGGTGGTCGTCTACGATGCGGACGCCAAGGCGGGCGGGATGATCCGCAGTCAGATCCCCCGCTTCCGCCTGCCCGAATCGGTCATCGACGAAGAGGTCGGCTACATCACCGGCCTTGGCCTGACCCTGCGTATGGGCGAGCGCGTTGACAGCCTGAAATCCATTCTGGATCAGGATTACGACGCGGTTTTTGTCGGTTCTGGAGCCCCGCGCGGCCGCGACCTCGAGATCCCGGGCCGAAACGAAGCTGCCGCCAACATCCACATTGGCATCGACTGGCTGTCCAGCGTCTCGTTCGGACATGTGACGGCCATCGGCAAGCGAGTGATCGTACTGGGCGGCGGCAACACCGCGATGGATTGTTGCCGGACTTCGCGCCGGTTGGGGGGCCAAGAAGTCACTGTCATTGTTCGTTCAGGCTTTGAGGAAATGAAGGCGTCACCCTGGGAAAAAGAAGACGCCATGCACGAGGACATCCCGATCCTGAACAACCTCGTGCCGCTGGCCTTCACCCACGAGGGTGGGGGGCTGACCGGGGTGACGTTCGAGAAGGTGGCCGCCGTCCTAGGCGAAGACGGGCGGCGCAGCCTGCGACCCACCGGGGAGGCCCACGTCCACTACCCGTGTGACGACGTGCTGCTGGCTGTGGGGCAGGAGAACGCCTTCCCATGGATCGAACGCGATATCGGCATCGATTTCGACAAGTGGAACATGCCGGTGGTCAGCGAGGTCAGCTACGCCTCGACCAACCCGCGCGTCTTCTTCGGCGGCGACGCCGCGTTCGGCCCCAAGAACATCATCTGGGCCGTCGCCCATGGGCACGACGCGGCGATTTCCATCCACAAGCTATGCGAGGGCGAGGATGTCCGCGAGCGGCCGGCCCCCGGCGTCACGCTGGTCAGCCAGAAGATGGGCATCCACGAATGGAGCTACGACAACGATATCTCCAACGATCTGCGCTACCGCGTGCCGCTGCGCGACAAGCGCGAGGCGCTGAGCAACGTCAAGCTCGAGGTCGAGCTGGGCTTTGACACCCGCGTTGGACTCAAGGAGGCCGAGCGCTGCCTCAACTGCGACATCGAGACCGTGTTCGCCGAGCCGTTGTGCATCGAGTGCGACGCCTGCGTCGATATCTGCCCGGTGGACTGCATCACCTTCACGGTGAACGGCGACGAAGCGGACCTGCGCGGCCGGTTGCAGGCGCCGGCCCTCAATCTGACGCAGGACCTCTACATCTCGGGGGCGCTGCCGACCGGCCGGGTAATGGTCAAGGACGAGGATGTCTGCCTGCACTGCGGGCTGTGCGCCGAACGGTGCCCGACGGGCGCGTGGGACATGAAGAAGTTCCTGCTCGAGATGACCCAAGCGGGCGGGGAGGGCGCATGTCCGAGGTGAGGGATATCGATTCGGCCGAGGAACGCGCCTCCAAACGGCCGCGCCTCACCGCCGTAAACGACTTCGTGGTCAAGTTCGCCAACGTCAACGGCTCGGGCTCAGCCAGCGCCAATGCACTCTTCGCCAAGTCGATCCTGCGCATGGGCGTGCCGGTCGCCGCGCGGAACATTTTTCCGTCCAACATCCAGGGCCTGCCGACCTGGTATGAGGTGCGTGTGTCTGCCGCCGGTCATCTGGGACGGCGGGGCGGCGTCGATCTGATGGTGGCCATGAACCCGCAGACCTGGGCCAAGGACATCGCCTCGATCGAGCCCGGCGGATACCTGTTCTACGACAGCACCAAACCGGTCGACCTCACGGCTCTGCGCGGCGACATCAATATACTGGGCCTGCCGCTGACGGCGATCTGCAACCAGGCCTACAGCGATCCCCGTCAGCGCCAGCTATTCAAGAACATCATCTATGTCGGCGCACTCTCGGCCCTGCTCGGCATCGATCCGGCCGTCAACGAGAGCCTTATCGGTGAGCAGTTCGAGGGTAAGGAGCGGCTGATCAAGCCCAACCTCGAAGCGCTCGCCCTTGGCCGCGAGCATGCCCTTGAGGCGCTGGAGCCGCTGGGTCTGCGGATCGAACGCGCCGACGCGGTGGGCGACCGCATCTACGTCGAAGGCAATGCCGCAGCGGCGCTGGGCGCCGTCTATGGCGGCGCGACGGTTTGCGCCTGGTATCCGATCACCCCGTCGACGTCGCTCGCCGAGGCGTTCACCGGCTACTGCGAGCAGTTTCGCACCGATAAGCTCACCGGTGAATCTCGCCACGCAATCGTGCAGGCGGAGGACGAGATCGCGTCCATCGGCATCGTCGTCGGCGCGGGCTGGAACGGGGCCAGGGCCTTCACCTGCACATCGGGGCCAGGCATTTCCCTGATGCAGGAGTTCGTCGGCCTATCCTACTTCGCTGAAATCCCGGCGGTGATCTTCGACGTTCAGCGCGGCGGGCCGTCCACCGGCATGCCAACCCGCACTCAGCAGTCGGACATCCTCATCGCTGCCTATGCTTCACACGGCGATACCAAGCACCCCCTGCTACTGCCCGAAGACCCCACCGAGTGTTTCGAGATGGGCGCGCTCGCCTTTGACCTCGCAGAGCGACTCCAGACCACCGTCTTCGTCATGCTGGACTTGGATATCGGCATGAACGAGTGGCTGTGCCGGCCTTTCACCTGGGATGACTCCCGGCGGCTCGATCGCGGCAAGCTGATGACCCACGACGCCCTCGAGGCGGGCGCGGATTTCGGCCGCTACCGCGATGTCGACGGTGATGGCATCCCGTTTCGCACCCTGCCGGGCGTCCACCCCACCCGCGGGGCCTATTTCACCCGCGGCACCTCACGCGATCCGGACGCCCGCTACAGCGAGGAAGGGCCGATCTATGTAGCCAACATGGAACGCCTGCTGGCCAAGTTCGAAACCGCCAAGGCCCTGATCCCGGC
>JAYTRF010000058.1:0-2973 GCA_043746375.1 Caulobacteraceae bacterium
CAAGGTCGATCGCTTCTGCGCCAACTATCGACGCGCGCCCGACAAGTCGCTTCAGCTGCTCGATCCTCCGCAGGCAAGCGAGTATCTGCACGAGCCCAGTTTCTTTTCCGGCGGCGGCGGCCTGACCTCAACCACCGAAAACTACCTTCGGTTCTGCGAGATGCTGCGCCGTGGCGGCGAATTCGAAGGCGCTCGGATCCTGGGCCCGCGCACGATTGCCCTCATGCACCGCAACCACCTCAAGGGCGGCAAGGACCTGACGCAAATGGCCATCGGCGGATTCTCCGAGACGGCCAACGAGAGTATCGGTTTCGGCCTCGGTTTTGCCAGCACGATGGACGAAGTCAAGGCTGGTGGCCTCGGCGCGGGCGATTACTATTGGGGCGGCGCGGCGTCTACGATCTTCTGGGTCGACCCTAAGGAAGACCTGACTGTGGTGTTCATGACCCAGCTGATGCCATCGGGCGCATTCAACTTTCGCGGCCAGCTCAAGAGCATTATCTACTCGTCCATCGTCGACCAGGCCAAAGGTTGACCTGGCACGAGCGGGTCGACGCCCTCTGGTCGGCCTTCACTGGAATGACCGAAGCCGATTTCATGCGCCAAATCGAAGGTTTGGCCGCCGAACGGCCGAGCGGAGATGCGGAGGCAATGTTCGAACTCGCTTCAGCGCACGATTCGCTCGGCCATGAAGGCAAGGCGGTCCCTCTGTACAAGCGGGCGCTCGCCGGAGGGCTGACCGGTGCTCGTCGGCGTCGGGCGGTGATCCAGCTGGGCAGCAGCCTGAGGAACCTAGGCTTGGCGAACGAGGCCGTCGCACTTCTGAGCGAGGAACGAGATGCAGGCTCCGACGAATTGGACGATGCGGTGTCCGCGTTTTTGGCTCTTGCGTTGATCGATGCCGGCAAGCCGAAAAAGGGGGCGGCGCTGGCGCTTACGGCACTGTCTCGCCACCTGTGCAGGTACAATCGTTCCCTGGGCAGCTACGCCCAGAACATCGACACTGAGTAGCCGCCAACGTCCCCCTGGCTCGCCCGTGCGGTCAAGCGGGCCAAGATGAACCTTCACACTGGATAAGCCTGTTCGATGCGGGCAAACTGCGACTCATTACCGCCCACGGATTTTTTGATGCCCATTTCCAATGCGGCGCCGGCGCGCGCGCCTTTGCGCAATGTTGCGCCGCCGATCGACGTCAAGGCGATGCCGCGCGTATTGCGCCGCATCGTCGGCGCCGCGTTGCGCGCCGCGCCCGGCCGGGTTGGCATCGCCGTGCTTTGTTCTTTGGGCGCGGCGGTTGCCAGCCTGACCCTGCCACGCCTGTTTGGCCAGGCGGTCGACGAGGCCCAACGCCTGCTCGGCATCGCGACGCGTACGACGGCGGCGGCCCATGCGACGGCTATCCACGCCGTGGGCGCCCATGCGGACTCACTGCGAGCGGCGTCTCTTGCGTCGGGCGCGCGTCACGCGCTGCTGGTCAGCGCCCTTCTGGTGATCGCCGCCAGCGCCGTGCGCGGGTTCTTGACGATGGTTTCCGGCTATCAAGCCGAATACGTCAGCCAGAAGGTCGCCTATCAATACCGGCTGGATTTCTTCCAGCAGTTGCAAAGTCTCAGCTTCGGGTTCCACGACAAGATTCATTCAGGCGATCTTATCACCCGCGGCATGCTCGATCTGGAGGGCGCCAGGGCGTTCATTCAGAACGGGATGATGACTTTCCTGACGCTGATCCTGCTGCTCAGCGTCGCCACCTGGATGATGGTCGCCACCGACCCGCTTATGGCGGCGCTGGGCTTGGGGTTCGTACCCATTGCCGGCTGGGCGCTGGCGCGCATGGGTTTCCTGCTGCGTGTCACCTGGCTCCATGTCCAGGCGCTGATGAGCCTCCTGACGCTGACCATGGAAGAAAACCTCCAGGGCATCCGCGTCGTGCGAGCCTTCGCGGCCAAGACCTTCGAAATGGCCAAGTTCGACCAAGCCGCCAATGCGGCCCTTGCCTATTCCTACCGCCGAATCGTGCTGCGTTTCCGCGCCGTTTCGGTGATGACCGTCAGCTTCTACATCTCCATGGGGCTTCTGCTCTGGGTGGGCGGCCACAAGGTCGCTCAGGGAAAAATGACGCCGGGGCGCCTGACTGAATTCCTGACCTACATGACGCTCCTGCAGGGCCCGATCCGGCAAATCGCCATGATCTTCGCTTCGGCCGCGCGCGCAACCTCCTCTGGCGGCCGGCTGTTTGAGATCCTCGACCTCAGGGCGCAGATCGCCGACAAGCCGGGCGCCCACGACCTTGTCCCCTCGGCCGGCGTTCTGCGGTTCGATCATGTGGATTTTGCCTACGAGGCCGGAAAGCCCATTCTCCACGACATCAGCTTCGAGGTTGGACCCGGCAGAACGCTCGGGATCGTCGGACCGCCGGGGGCGGGCAAGTCGACCATCGCCGGACTGGCGCCGCGCTTCTATGACGTCACAGGTGGGCGCATCACCATCGACGGCCAAGACGTGCGTGATGTGACTTTGTCCTCCCTGCGCCACTACGTCGGACTTGTTCAGCAGGAAGCCTTCCTGTTCGATGCGACGGTGACCAACAACGTCGCCTATGCCGATCCCTGGGCGGAGGAAATGCGCATCGTCGAGGCGGCCCGGACGGCCCAGATCCACGACTATGTCGCCGGTCTTCCCGGCGCATACGAGACGCGCGTCGGCGAACGGGGCGTGGCGCTTTCGGGCGGCCAGCGTCAGCGTATGTCGATTGCCCGTGGCGTGGTGCCCGGCCCCGGCGTGATGATATTCGACGATTCCACCGCCGCCATCGATGCCGTGACCGAGGGTCGCGTCCGTGAAGCCCTGGCGGAGGCCACCAAGACCAAGGCCACGATCATAATCGCCCATCGGCTTTCGTCGCTGATGCACGCCGACGAGATCATCGTCCTCGACGAAGGGCGCATCGTCGAGCGGGGAACGCACGCTCAGCTT
>JAYTRF010000059.1:0-1748 GCA_043746375.1 Caulobacteraceae bacterium
CTCTCGACCAGAGTGACGGAAAATCCGCGCGTCTCCAGCGCACGGCCCAAGCGGTTGCGCAGCGGCGCATCGTCATCGAGCAGCAAGAGAGTCTTTTCCGGTAACGCCGCCACTGCGGCATCCAGTTCTGGCATCGTCAAATCACTCCCGCCGCCCCGGACCGAGACCGGCGCTAGGCAGGCGCCGACATGCGTCATCATGTCGCGCAACGGCCACGCCGGTTCAAGCTGAAACGCCTTTTTGAAAAACGGGGTGTGGGTCTGCTCAGGCTTCCCCGTCTCCGGCCGCCTCCATTCGCGAGCGCCGCCACCTGGCCGTGACGATGGCTCCGGTGCGCCGGCCGTTGCGGTGTTCGACGGTCGCCCCGGTGCGCTCAAGGAGCGTCTTGGCGATGAAGAATCCGAGACCCATGCCGACATGGCCGGTGCGCGAGCCCTCGGCGCCGGGCCGGCTGGTGACATAGGGCTCGCCCAGCTTCGCCAGCACCTCGGGGGCAAAACCGCGCCCATCGTCACGCACCTCGACGACGATGGCCTTGGCGTCGAACCGTGCGGTGACCAGGATCTCGGCCCTGGCGAAATCGAAGGCGTTCTCGACAATGGAGGTCATCGCGTGGAGGACCTCTGGCCGGCGCCAGACATAGGGCGCCTCCATCCCGGGAGGACCAGTGACAACCGCTTCGACACGGATCTCAGGCTTGTCGGCATAAGGTTCGACCACCTCGCGCAAAAACTGCAGAAGGCTCATCCGCTCATGCAGGGCGTCGGCGGCCTCGGGCATCTGCGCCAGTCGCCGCAGGATGTCGCGACAGCGCTGCGCCTGGACGACGAGAAGCCTGGCGTCCTCGCGCATCGGCCCGTCCGGGGTCTCGCGGGCAAGTTCGGTGGCGACGACCGAGATCGTGGCCAGCGGCGTGCCGAGCTCATGGGCGGCGGCGGCGGCCAAGGCGCCCAGCGCGCTCAAACGCTGCTCTCGGGCGAGGACGGTTTCGGTGACGTGCAGGGCCAGTTCCATCCGGGCCGCCTCGTTGGCGGCGCGAAAGGCGTACCCACCGGTAAAGATAATGCCGACGATCAGGGCCAGGGCGCAGGCGGCCCGATAGATCAGCGGAAGTTGCAGACTTTTGCCGACCGACCACGGCATCGGCAGGGCCGTGGCGGCGATAGCCAGGCTAAGCGCGATCGCCAGGGCGCCCAACCCCAGCACATGGCGCGCCGGAAGTGTCGCCGCGCTGACCGTCACCGGTGCGATCAGCAGGAGGCAAAACGGATTGACCACGCCGCCGGTAAGCCAGAGCAATCCGGAAAGCTGCACGATGTCGAATCCTAGCTGGCAGACGGCCTCCCAGGGCCGGGCCACCCTGCGGCTGGCGGGCGACAAAGCCAGGACGATGTTCAGCCAGGCCGCCGCGCCGATCAGAGCGAAACAGGGCAGGTACGGGATCGGAAATCTCAGCCACAACCCGACGACAAGAACCGAAATCGACTGACCGGCGATGGCCAGCCAGCGCAGCATGATCAGCGTCCGGGTACGCAGGCGGCCTACCGAAGCGGCGCGACCTTGCACCCCTCCTGCCCCCAGCGTATCGAGGCCCCGCCCCCCCCCTTCCAGAGGTGGGCTCGCGGCCGAATGGAGCGCCGATACCGATGCCATGGCCGCAAGGATCGCTCGGAAATGGCGATCAGGCGAGCTTTCGTTTGCAAACCGGAGCGCGGGTCGCTCGTCGCGGCTTTATCGGGGCTGCGGGG
>JAYTRF010000060.1:0-1923 GCA_043746375.1 Caulobacteraceae bacterium
CCGGCGACAGAGGCGTTGACGCCGGACTGCAGAGTGAACCCCCACACGATCACGAACCCTGCCG
Source organism: Caulobacteraceae bacterium (assembly GCA_043746375.1). GTDB lineage: Bacteria > Pseudomonadota > Alphaproteobacteria > Caulobacterales > Caulobacteraceae > Acaudatibacter. The sequence continues at coordinate 65 of JAYTRF010000060.1, forward strand.
CATAGAAGAGGAACGGCGCGCGTTTCCAGCGCGACAGCATCGACAGACCGGTCAAGGTTATCAGTGCGCCGGCCATGGCCACCGGATCGATCCTGCTGCTGTAGACAATGGCGATCAGGCCGACGGCGCCCAGGTCATCGACGATCGCCAGGGTCAGCAGGAAAACGCGCAGGGCCGCTGGCAGCCGTGGGGCGGCGATGGCCAGCACCGCCAGGGCGAAGGCAATGTCGGTGGCCGTCGTCGTCGGCCAGCCCCAGGGCGCTCCCGAGGGCCCTAGATTGCAGGCAAGATAGATCAGGGCCGGCACGATCATGCCGCCCAAGGCCGCCAGGATCGGCAGGGCCAGGCGCCGAGGGCTGGACAGCTCGCCGCGCAGAACCTCGAACTTGATCTCCATGCCGACGACAAGGAAGAAGATCGCCATCAGCCCGTCCTTCACCCAGCCGAGCACGGTGCGGGTCTGGGCGAAGTCGCCGATGCGCAAGCTGACCGGCGCATGGACGAAGGCGAAGTAGAGCGCCGCCCAGGGTGAGTTGGCCGCTATCAGCGCTGCAGCGGCTGCGGCGGCCAGGAGAAGGCCCGCGCCGGCTTCGGTTTTCAGAAAATCGAGGGTGAGCCGCCGCGCCATCGGCGCGCGGTAACACGCGCGGTCGCTGCGGGAGAAGCGAAACCGGCCTTGCCTGGCGACCCGCGGCGGGCCATCTGGCGCGCATGCCCGTTTCGGCCGCCTATCGACCGGACCCTCGCTTCGAAGTCCTGGGGCCGGAGTTCGCCGATCCGGTCGCCCCGGCGAAATTCCCCATGCAGACGATCAGGTTTCGCAACGCGCGCGCCTCGGCGACGACCGGTCTGGAGGCCCTCACCGATGACGAGTGGCGCGCGCACTTCGCGCGTTTCGAACCCCTGCCGGGTAACCTCCGCCAGCCGCTGGCGATGCGCTATCACGGCCATCAGTTCCGCGTTTACAATCCCGATCTCGGCGATGGCCGCGGGTTCCTGTTCGCCCAGGTGCGCGAGGCGGCCAGCGGGCGACTGCTCGATCTCGCCACCAAGGGCTCGGGGACAACCCCCTGGTCCCGCTCTGGGGACGGACGCCTGACGCTGAAGGGCGGCGTGCGCGAAGTGCTGGCCACGGCGATGCTCGAGGCGCTCGGCGTTGCCACATCGCGTTCGTTCAGCCTCATTGAAACCGGCGAGGCGCTGGAGCGCGGCGATGAACCCAGCCCCACGCGCTCGGCCGTGCTCACGCGCCTTTCGTTCAGCCACATCCGCTTTGGCTCTTTTCAGCGCCATGCCGCACTGGGGCGGCCGGACCTGGTCAAAGCGCTCGTCGACTATGTGTGTGACACCTACTTTCCCCATCTGGCTGGGGCCCCCGACAAGGCCGCCGCGCTGTTCGGCTCGGCGGTCGCCAGTTCAGCGCGCCTGACGGCTGCGTGGATGACCGCCGGCTTCGTGCACGGCGTTCTGAACACCGACAACATGAACATCACCGGCGAGAGCTTCGACTATGGGCCGTACCGGTTCCTGCCCAGGAACGATCCCAACTTCGTCGCCGCCTATTTTGATTCAACCGGTCTTTACAGCTTCGGTCGGCAGCCGGAGGCGGTGTTCTGGAACCTGCGCCAGTTGGCCGGGGCGCTCAGCCTCGTCACTTCACCCGAGCCCCTGGCTGAGATTCTCAACGGCTTTTCGGGCCTCTATCGCGAGGCGCTGACGGCAGCCATGCTGCGCCGGCTTGGCGTCCAGAGCGGCGGCCCCGATCACGACCAGACACTCGTCAACGCCGCCTTTCGCGCCATCGCCGAGGGCGGGGAAGCGCTGCGCTGGGAACCGTTCTTCTTCGACTGGTTCTGCGG
>JAYTRF010000061.1:0-1779 GCA_043746375.1 Caulobacteraceae bacterium
GGTCCGCCGATGGGCGAGCCTCTATCGGCCCACGCGTGGATGGACGCGTTGGACGCCCAGATCGGCTTTCGTCGGCAGTGGTCCCGTCTCTTCACCCAATTCGACGTGGTGTTGGCCCCGGCCTTCGGCGTGGTCGCCTTCCCACACGATGCGCGACCGTTCAACGAGCGAGTCCACATCATCAACGGCGAAACAACCCCTTATGGGGCGCAGGTAGCTTGGCCCGGCATGGCGAGTCTGGCAAACCTTCCGGCGACCGCGATCCCGATCGCCAAGACAGCGGCGGGCCTGCCTATCGGCATTCAGATCATCGGGCCCTATCTGGAAGACCGCACGACGCTCGCCTTTGCGGGATTGGCCAACCAGGCATTCGGCGAGGGCTAAAGCGCCCTTGCTATCGCTGCGGCGCGCTTCGATATTGCCTGGCAAGGAGTATCGATGCCCAAACGCCTGGAGCTGCGCGCCGAAGTCGCCGCCAAGACGGCCTCGAAGCGGCCCAAAGGCGTGGCCATCAAGACCCTGTCGACCGAAACGGGCGTCAGGACGCGCGTGTTTGCCCTGGACGCCAACAGCGCCTCCTTCGGTGACGACTTCCTCTATGTGTTCAAAAGCAACGTGAAGCTCGCCCGCAAAAAATCGCGCCAGCGCCGCGCCGCCAATGCCGGCGACAAGCCCGCCGTCTGATCCTCCGTCGCTGTGGATCATCGCCGGGGCGAACGGCTCGGGCAAGAGCACGGCGTATGAGCGCGCGAGCATCGACGCGCCGTCGGGGGCTGTATGGTTCATCAATCCGCACGCCCTCGCCAAGAGGATCGTCGACCATGAGGGTCTGGCGCTAAACCCGACAGCCAATCTGGAGGCCGTGCAGCGCATCGAGCGCTGGTTGCACGCCTCCGTCGACGCACACCAGACGGACCGACCCCGAAATTCCACTTAAGGTAACCCCATGAAACGATTCCTGGCGCTTTATCCGGGCTCGGTCTGCAAGGCGGTCACCTCCATCGCTGTCGCGGCGGAACGTTCGTCCTTCGGCATTCTGGAACTCAGCTACACGGTGGCCGGCGCTATCGATGACGTCTACTGGCCGCCGGCCGACACGCCCGCGCGGACCGACAACCTCTGGAAGTCCACCTGTTTCGAGGCGTTCATCATGCCTTTGCCGGGCGAGGCCTATGTGGAACTGAACCTGTCGCCCTCCAGCCGATGGGCGGCCTATCGATTCAGCAGCCACCGGACCAGCCTGGGGGACGTCGGCGAGGTCTCGCACCCCAGGATCGTGGTGCAGAGGAAAGAGGGGTCTTTCGAACTGAAAGCCCAGGTCGACCTTAGCGCCGTGCCAGACCTGCCAAAGGGCGCGGTCTGGCGTCTTGGCCTTACCGCCGTGATCGAGGAGGCCGGGGGCGCCCTGTCGTACTGGGCCCTGGCGCATCCGTCCGGAGCGTCGGATTTCCACAACAGCGTCGGCTTCACCTGGGAACCGCCGCCTGCGGAGCACCCTGGATGAAGTTCGGCATCGATCGGCTGCTTTGCGAACCGGCTCTGCGCGCACCGCTGGCGGGCAGGCGCGTGGCGCTCCTCGCCCACCCGGCTTCGGTGACCGAGACTCTCACCCATTCCCTGGACGCCCTCGCCGCCTGCGATGACGTCAATCTCACCGCCGCCTTCGGTCCCCAACACGGACTGCGCGGCGACAAGCAGGACAACATGATCGAGACCGCCGACTTCACCGACCCGGTGCATGGCGTGCCGGTGTTCAGCCTCTATGGCCAAGTGCGCCGG
>JAYTRF010000062.1:0-3389 GCA_043746375.1 Caulobacteraceae bacterium
GTTCTCAGCTTCAACAATTCGAACAGCCTGCCGCGGTGGCCCATGCGGATCTGGCGATACAGCATCGGCCCTGGGCTGGTCGCCTTTATCGCTGCGCCGGCCACGCCGACCACCAGCAGGATCAATGGTGACAGCACCACGGCCGCCACCGTATCGATCGCCCGCTTGAATTTGCGATAGACCGCAGTGTGGGCGCGATAAGCGAGGGTGTTCTCCGACAGGCGCTCGATTTTAACGCGACCGGTTAGCGATTCCGTCACCTGCTTGACGTCGAAGATCGGCAGGCCCTGGAGGGCGCAGCGGGTCAGGAAAGCCTGCCAGTGGGCCGGATGGTCCTCCCTGAGGTCGGCGACGACGCCGTCGGTAGTGTGGATCAGCCGCGGTTCACGCAATGGCATCCAGGCCACAAACTTCATCTGCGGGAGGTCCTCGACCCCGGGCGAGGGAACGACTGCCAGGCGCATCGGCCGGTTCCGGAGGACCGCATAGTGGATCAGCAGGAACCAGGTCACGGTCAGGGTGAAACAGACCAACAGTTGGTAGCGCGAATATTCAACCCGCCCGAAAACCAGAGCGGTCAGAAAAGCCGCGTAGGCCCCGACGAACACCCACACCACATAGGCGGCTGAGTTGACTCCTGGAAAGGAGCGGACCTGCCGCAGCGCGAGGAAACCCAAAACCATCGTCACCGAGGCGCCGAGCAGCGTGATCACGCTGGCCTCGTCCAAAGGGCTTACGCCTTTGACCACGCTGTGGGCCCAATGAGCGGCCGCTGTGGCCGCAACGCCGAACAAAAGGCCCAGACCCAGTTGCATCCGCCCATAGCTCAGGGCGCCTACCACCGCCGCCATGGTGCCTCGCGGCCTCACCGAACCGGGCAGGCCAAAGGGGTAACGCTCGCTTGGCGCGCGACAGGTTCGCCGTCGACAAAGCCGTCGTTCGAAAGCGGCCGACGAGATCTGATCTCCAAGTCTACGCTCATACGTCCACTCTTCGGGAAAAACCCGCGCTCAACAAGAGCGCCGCCGTGACCACAACGGCGCCGCGTCGCGGCGGTTCCGGCGATGCTCACCCGTCTAGCCGACGCGGAACCGCAGGATCGGGCCGTCCCAGGCCTGCGTCCGAAAGTCAGTCTCCTCGATCTCCGTGACCGCTGGATGACGGCCCGCCGCGCGGCGCCAGAAGGCGAGGGCTGCAAGGTTCGGCCGTGCAACCGCCGCCTCCCAAACGCCCGGATAGCGGGAAAAGATCGTCCGCGCCGCGACGGTTCCCGCGCCGCAGCGGCGGTGTTTCCGGACAATGAAGAACTCGGCCATGTTCCGGTCCACCCGCTTGCCGGTGTGCGAAGTGCGGTCCAGCAGGGCGAAACCCGCCAGGCTGCCGCCAGCCCTGATCAACAGCGGCACGCGTTCTTCGTCTCGCCAGTAATCCTCCAGCGGCCAATCCCAAAAGCGACCGCTGTTTTCGAGCTCGCCGCGGGCTGACCCCGCCCAGAATTCCGAGAAGTCGTGAACATAGAACTGCAACAGGTTGCCGAGAACCTGCGCCTCGGCGCGCTCCGCCAGGGTTACTTCGATGCGCCCGCTCATTGGCGGCTGCTCCATTTTCAGGGCGATGGCCCATAGCTGATATGCGAGAGCCACAGGCGTCGCAGCACCTTGGGATCATCGCCGCCCGGTTTGGTCAGATCGAAGTAGTTAATGAAAGTCAGACCCACGCGCTCGGCGCGGCGCCACGCGATGCGGGCTTGAAAAGCCAGTGCATCCTTCAAGACGATCAGGAACAGCGGCTCGCCGAGCAACTCCGATTCCCCCAGGCGAATTCTTGCGCCGTGCAGAGACAGGTCCGTGATCGCGCAGGGGATGGTCAGTTGACTGGGCGAATGGACCAACAGGCCGCTCAGGAGAACGCGCCTGCGCGACTCCGCCCGCGGCCGCATGGGTGGATCGTCCGGGCCTTGCGCAGCCATGGGCGCCCTTATACCACGCGCGCGGCGTTCGCCCGCACGGCCGCAGCGGCGAGGCGGTGAAGTGGAGCCATGTCTTCCAAAGTCGCGGGAGTTGAGCGACGGCGCCCGCGCCAGCAAAGGATGGTCAATGGCCGATGAGGCCACCGTTGGAATCCGGGCCGACGACGATGCTGCGCAACGTTTCCGCGCCCTCACTCAGCGTGTTCCTGCCCGATGCCGCCAATGCCAACGGCGTCGGGCTTTAAGGAAAGATCGGGCCCAGCCTCAGACTAGTCCGTGGATCGACCCCTCCAAACAGCGAAAAATCACGTATGCGCCTTTAGAAAGGCCGTCATGTCATCCAGAACCGGGGCCTTGCCGCGGAACAGGCGGGAAAGGGCCAACAATGTCCCGGGATGATCCAGGTTCGGGTAGATCTTGACCTCGACGGGCACGCCCGCGGCCCGCAGACGGGCGCCCAAAGCGATGGTGTTTCTCGGGTAGACCAGGCTGTCCTTGCCGCCATGCGCCAGAAAGGCCGGCGGACTATCGCCGCTGACGTGATTGATCGGCTGGGTGTCCGGCAGGTTCGGCCACGCCCCGAAAGCCGCCCGCGTCGAATCCACGTCCAGCGGCAGGAAGTCATAGGGGCCCGACAGACCCGCAACAGCCTTGATCGTCTGCGGATCGACCCCGGCGGCCTTGATGAACGCGTCATCAAGCGCCAGCATCACCGCGATGTAGGCCCCGGCCGAATGACCGGCCAGGACGATCCTCGACGGATCGCCGCCGTAATGCGCGCCATGGTCGCGGGCCCAGCGGATCGCCGCCGCGCCGTCCTCGAGGAAGGCTGGATAGCGAACCTCTGGAACGAGGCGGTAATCGGGGATGACAGTGACGAAACCGCGCGCGGCCAGCGCCCGACCGACGAAGCCGTAGTCCTGCCGCCGTCCCGAATTCCACGATCCGCCGTAGACGAACACCATGATCGGCGCAGGGCGACCGGCGCGCTGCGGAGCGTAGACATCGAGCTTCTGGCGGGAATCGGGCCCATAGGCGATGTCCTCTGCCGGCCGCGCGGCGGCATCGCGCGGGCCAAGCGCGTTGAAGGCGCTCAGCGGCGAGCAGGCGGCAAGAACGGCGGCCGCCAAGGCGGCGAGCGGCGCGACCATCGCACCGCGTAGGGTTCTCGGTAGCGGGGGTATCAACGCGGGGCGGAGCCCTTGGCCCGCACGTCGACCATCTCACGCAGCCGCCGCACCAGCATCTCCGGCGCGGTGGGCTTTGGGCAGGAGACCAGGGTCGGCAGGCGGTCCAGCAACCTGCTTGGGAGAGTGAGCCCCGAATGGAGGATCACATGCACCTCCCGGTCAAGCAGGTGTTCCGCGGCTGGGGTGACTTCGCCATCGACGAGGTGGAGATCCAGGATGGCGGCGTTCGG
>JAYTRF010000063.1:0-2982 GCA_043746375.1 Caulobacteraceae bacterium
ACTGACGTTGGCGCCATGGTTGTGGCTCGCGACTACGGCCGACCGGAAGACCTGCGGGCGATGCAGGAACTGACGCAATCGCACTGGAGCCTTGATCAGCGGCACCACATCGGCGGTTTGGCTTGGCAGCGATTCGAACACCTTGGCCGTGAGCCGCAGTGGCCTACGCGGCTTTGGCTGGCGGAGGGGCGGGTGGTCGCCTGGGGGTGGATCTATGAACACGAGCCGGACCTTCTCTACCTGCAATACGACCCGGCCTATCCGGCGCTGCTCGACGAGGTGCTGGACTGGTTCGAGATCATCGCCGCCAGAGACACGCTGCATGTCGACGTTGGCAGCAGGCAAGACGCGCTGATCGCGGCGCTAAGGGCGCGTGGCTATCGGGCGACGCAGGGCGGACCTTTCGGTCTTCTCAATTCGCGGCACTTACGCGACTTGCCGGCGCTCGAATTGCCAAGCGGCTTGGCGGCCCGTTCGATGGCCGAAGCTGCGGATCCGGATCGCCGCGCCGCAGCCCACCGCGCGGCATGGGAGAGGATCGCTGGGCGGGAGACCGAGCCGCCAGGACGCTCGCAGGTGACTGGCGAAAGCTATCGCAATGTGATGGCGGGGTGGCCCTATTGCCCGGAACTGGACTGGGTGCTCGAGGACCGCAATGGACGGTGGGTGGCCAATTGCTGCGTTTGGCTGGACGGCGCCAACGCGGTCGGAGAACTGGAGCCGGTCGGCGTAGACGCTGACTTTCGTCGCCGCGGCTACGGCTATCTCGTGTGCCTCGCGGCGCTGGACGCCCTTCGCCGGGCCGGGGCCATCACGGCCATTGTTGGGGCGAGAGGCGATGACGACTACCCTGTCCCTCGCCGGCTCTATTTCAGCCTCGGCTTTGAGCCCTACGCCCGAACGCTGATTTACGAACGCCAACGCCTCGTCTGAGCTCGCAAAAACGGGATGGCGACTCGCGCGGAATATGGCTATAACAGTGGCCATACACGGCAGAGATGCAACCTTCGATGGCCAAATATAGCGTGGCGGTGGCCAAGAATACCCTTCCGAGGCTTATCGATAAGGCGCGAGATGGCGAGGAGGTGGTCATCACCCGCCATGGCAAGCCCGTCGCGGAACTGCGGGCGACCCTCCCCAGCTGCGTCCGCGCGGCTTCAGGCGCCTATGATCGCCTTCGCGCCGCAAGGGATGCCGGCCCAACGATCTCGTTCACCTCCGTCGAACTCCTCAACGCAATGTACAAAGAGGGGAACGATTGAGCGTCTATCTCGACGCCAGCGTTCTCGTACCGGCGATTTTGAACGAACCGGGCTCCGCGACGGTCGACGCGTTTTTCGCACAAGCCCGCACTGAGTTGCTGGTGAGCGACTTCGCCGCAGCTGAAGTCGCCTCGGCGTTGTCCCGTCTGGTCCGCATGCGAACCATCGACAGCAGGGCCGCCGATCTATGTCTCTCCGCCTTCGATTCCTTTCGCGCGGAAGCTGCGATCGTGCTCGAGGTGGAAAGTTCGGATGTTCGTCTGGCGAGCGTCCTGGTCCGGCGGTTCGAGCTCATGTTGCGGGCGCCCGACGCCCTGCACCTTGCCATCTGCCGGCGGGTGGATGCGCCTCTGATTACGCTGGACGGGCGCCTCGCCAAGGCGGCGGCCGAACTTGGCGTCCCCGCGACGCTTCTTGCCTGACGCAGCGAAAGCCGCCTTAACTGTCGATCAGTCTGACGCTGGGGGACGACGATGATCAAGACACGCTTCACCGAGATGTTCGGGGTGGAACACCCGATCGCCCAGGGCGGCATGCAGTGGGTGGGCCGCGCGACGCTGGTGTCGGCGGTGGCGAACGCGGGCGCGCTTGGTTTCATCACCGCGCTGACCCAGCCGACCCCCGAAGCCCTGACCGAGGAAATCCGCCGCTGCCGCGAGATGACCGACAAGCCGTTTGGGGTGAACCTCACCATCCTGCCGGCGATCAAGCCGCCGCCCTATGCCGAGTATCGCCAGGCAATCATCGAGGCGGGGATCAAGATCGTCGAGACTGCGGGGAACAAGCCCCAGGAACACGTCGATGAATTCAAGAAACACGGGATCAAGGTGATCCACAAATGCACTTCCGTGCGTCACGGACTATCGGCCGAACGCATGGGTGTCGACGCGCTGTCCATCGACGGTTTCGAGTGCGCCGGACATCCCGGCGAAGACGATGTGCCCGGCTTGATCTTGATCCCCGCCGCAGCCGACAAGATCGCCATTCCGATGATCGCCTCGGGCGGCTTTGGCGATGCGCGCGGCCTGGTCGCCGCCCTGGCCCTTGGCGCCGAGGGCATCAACATGGGCACCCGGTTCATGGCCACGCGAGAATCTCCGATCCACGAGAACGTCAAGCAGCAGATGGTCGTCAACGACGAGCGAGCGACCGACCTGATCTTCCGGACCATGCGCAACACCTCGCGCGTGGCCAGGAATGCCATCAGCCAGCAGGTTGTCGAGCTGGAACGTTCGGGGGCGAAATTCGAGGATGTGCGCGACCTGGTCGCTGGTACCCGGGGGCGGGTGGTCTATGAGACGGGCGACCCCGATCACGGCATCTGGTCGGCGGGCCAGATTCAGGGCCTGATCCACGACGTGCCCAGTTGCGCCGAGCTCGTCCATCGCATCGTCGCGGGGGCCGAGGCGATCATTCAGGGCCGCCTGTCGGGCATGGTCCGCGAACCGGTGAGGGCGGCCGCCGAATAGGCGAAAATCAGGCGACCGCCTTTAGCGCCACAGCCAGTTCGTCAACCGCCTCCGGCGTTGTCGCCCATGAGCACATGAAGCGCACCGATCCGTCGACGAAACGATAGGCGAACCAGCCGCTTTCGTGCAGGCGGGCCAGCGCGTCGTCGCCCATATCCACGAACACCGCATTGGCCTCGACCGGGTGCGTGATTGCAAATGGCATCGCCGCGGCGAGCCGGGCCGCCATGGCGTTGGCGTGAGCGGCCCGC
>JAYTRF010000064.1:0-3823 GCA_043746375.1 Caulobacteraceae bacterium
GATCGACCAATAGGGGCCAAACTCGCTCTCGGCGCAGTAGTGGACCGGATCTTCCTTGCGCAGGCGCTCGAAGAACGGCCACATGGTGTCGTTCGCAAATCGGGCGCGGTCGCTCATGTCGAGCGTTTCGAGCGGAATGGCCCAGGCCTCCGCCCTGGCGTTCCTAAGAATGTCGCCCGCACCGTCGGCCATCACCGCAACTCCCATAGGTTATCAGCGAACACTAATGCGGCGGGCGGCGCGCGGCAAACGCTATTGCGAGGGACCTCCCGGTCGGCCCGTCAGGCCTGGACCGGCGCCAGGCGATAGTGGCTGACGCCCCACTGGACCCCGCCGGAATGACCGAACAGTCCGGCGGTGGCCAGAAAAAACAACCGCCAGCGGCGGCGCCACAAATGGGCCTGCGGACCATAGACATCGCGCAGCACCGGGTCGATCGCCGTGGCGTTGCGGTCATAGTTCGCCAGCCAGTGCTCGGCGGTGCGGGCGTAATGGCCGCCATTCCAGCGCCAGTCGGCCTCGACGGCGAACACATCGCCAAATTCGCGGATCAGGCGGTGGCTGGGCATGACGCCGCCGGAGAAGAAATGCCGCCCGATCCAGTCGACCGGATCGTCGGCGTCGAAACGATAGGGGGTTGAGCGGTGGCTGAAGACGTGCAGGAAGAGGCGCCCGTCCGGCCGCAACCAATCGCGCGTCCGCTCCAGCAGGGCGCGCCAGTTGGCCATGTGCTCGAACATCTCCACCGACACCACGCGATCGAAACGCGCGGTCGTGCTGAAATCGTTCATATCCGCCGTCACCACGGTCAGATTGGTCAGGCCGAGCGCCCGGGCCCGCTGATCGATGAAGGTCTTTTGCGGGGCGGAGTTCGAGACACTGGTGATCCGCGCGCCCGGCAAGGTCCGCGCCATCCACAGGCTGAGCGAGCCCCACCCGCAGCCGAGTTCCAGAATGTCCTGCCCGTCCGCAAGCTCGGCATGGACGCAGGTCTCGGCCAGAGCCAGCTCTTCGGCCTCGGCCAGGCTTTCGGCGCCGGTCGGATAGAGGCAGGACGAGTATTTCATGTTCGGCCCCAGCACGTGCTCAAAAAACGCCGGCGGCAGTTCGTAATGCTGGTCGTTGGCCGCCTGGGTGTGCTCGGCGATCGGCCGCAGGGCCATCTCGCGGGCGAAAGCGGCGTCGGCGTCGGCCGGGGCGTGGATCAGGCCGCGCCGGGCGCCGTTGACCAACACCTTCACCGCGGCGCGGCGAACGCGGTCGGGGAGAGGCGCGCCTTCGAAGGCGGTGAGCAAGCGGGCGGCGGCGGTCATGCGTGGTCTCCTCGCGCGCCGGGCGGCGCTGGTCACCCCTAATTACGGGCGATCCGCGCGTTTGGATGACCGATCACGCCGGGCCGACCGGCTTTTCCCGAACCACGAACACCAGGTCGTCGCGCCGGGGTGCGCCCACACACCCCTCCCCTTGTTCTCGCCGCCCGCCTTCGCCAAAGTCAAACCCAGAACCGGGAGGCCACACGATGAGCCACGATCTAATGGATGTCGCAACCTTCGCCGCCGGCCACCCGCACGAGGTCTATCGCCGTCTGCGGGGCGAGGCGCCGGTATATTGGAACCCCGAACCGGACGGTCCGGGCTTCTGGGCCCTGACCCGCTATGACGACGTCTATGCGGTCGATCACGATTTCCAGGCCTATTCGTCGTCGCCCACCATCATGATCCAGGACCCCCTTTCGGCCAACGACGGGGCGATCGGCGAGGCGCGGATGATGCTGATGATCGACCCGCCGCAGCACACCGCCTTTCGCAAGCTGATCCGCGCCGAGTTCACCAAGCCACGCGCCGCCGAGAAGGGCCTTCGTCTTGACGAGCTGGCCCGCCAGATCGTCAACGACGTGATCGAGCGGGGCGAATGCGATTTCGTCGCCGACGTCGCCGGCGAAATGCCCTCTTACGTGATCGCCGAACTGATGGGCCTGCCGCTGGAAGACGGGCGCGAGCTCTACAAACTCACCGAGATCATCCATTCGGCGCCGGAAACCATGGCGCCGGACGCCATTCCGGGCGCCGTGACCAAGATGTTCAGCTACGCCGCCGGTGTGATCGCGCAAAAGCGCGCCCATCCGGCCGACGATCTGGCCACCCGCCTGCTCACCGTCGAAGTCGAGGGGCGGCGGCTGACCGACCCCGAATTCCTATTGTTCTTCATGCTGCTGGTCGACGCAGGCGGCGACACCACCCGCAATCTGCTGTCGGGCGGCCTGCTGGCCCTGACGCGCAATCCGGGGGAGCGCGCCTGGCTGATGGCCGACCTCCCCGGCCGGCTGGCCTCCGCGCGCGAGGAGTTGCTGCGCTACATCAGCCCGGTGATCTACATGCGCCGCACCGCGACCCGCGATACCCGGATCAGCAACACCGCCATCAAGGCCGGCGACAAGGTGGTGATGTATTTCGGCGCCGCCAACCGCGACCCAGCCAAGTTCGACGCCCCCGACGCGCTCGATCTGGCGCGCACGCCCAATGAGCACATCGCCTTCGGCGGCGGCCCGCACGTGTGTCTGGGCCAGCACCTGGCGCGCCTGGAAATCGATGCCGTCCTCATCGAAGTCCTGACCCGGATGGCCGATTTCGAAATCCCGCGCGACCCCGACTTGCTCGCCTCAACCTTCATCTCCGGCCCCAGGAGCATGCCGGTGCGCTTCACGCCGGGGCGCAGGATTTAGAGTCTTTTTCCCTCCCCTTTATGGGGAGGGCGAGTCGCGCAGCGACCGGGGTGGGGAACGCTCGTGAAAGGCGATGGCTTTGGGAATGATCGAGACTTCCCCACCCCGGACTGCGCTACGCTCCGTCTCGACCCTCCCCATAAAGGGGAGGGAGGGGGCGTCGCGGCGATTCCGCTCAATCGTTCACGCCCTAAACGTCCCTGACCTCGAACACGTCCCGCGTCGCGCCGCTTTGCTCCCACAGCGGCGTCAGGGCGGCGCGGCGCGGGTCGGCAAAATAGCCGGCGTGGCTTTCGGGCGTGGGAAATTCGATCAAATGCGCCTCGACCTCGTTGGCAAGGCCGCGCACGCGGCGGATCAGCGTCGCCCCGTGATCGCGCAGGAGCGGCAGGACGCCGTCCTCATAGGTCTTGAACGCCTCGAACTTGTTCGGGTCGGGTCGCAGGATGACGAGCAGGAGCATCGGCGCCACTCAGATCGCCAGGATGGCGATCGGCAGGGCCGAGCCCAGTAACAATAGCGCCCAGATCAGGCGCTTGCGCCGACCGAAAATCACCGCCATCCACACGCCCATCAAGGTCGAAACGATCAGACCGGAGGCGACCATAAGATAAAAGGCCTTGAGCAGGGAGGTCGACATCGGCGTCGCCTCGTCCGGCGCGGCGGCGGCGTCAGGCTTTTCCGGCGGCGGAACATACGTCTGGTCCTTGTGGATGGCCGACAGGCTGCGGAGCAACACCGGCGCGTGATATCCGCCATGCGACTCGTGCAAATGGTAGAGCTGCATCGCACCGGTGGTGGCCAAAAACAGCACGCTCGGCGCGATCAATGCGCCAAGATAGGTGTGCAGGCGCCGGATCGTCAGCGCCCAGTTGATCGTGGAATTGTCTTTGGTCATTTGGACTCACTCCCGGCGCACGTCCCGGCGCGCCCTCGCCCGTAAGCGAAACGGCGGCCGCGTCAACGCTAGCCCTTCACGCTGCCGGCGAGCAGACCGCGGATGTAGTAGCGTTGCAGGATGACGAACAGCAGGAGCACGGGCGCCACCGTCACGACCGCGCCGGCCATCATCAGTTCGCTGTCCTGAGCGTGTTCGCGCGA
>JAYTRF010000065.1:0-8900 GCA_043746375.1 Caulobacteraceae bacterium
CTGGCGCCCGGATCGCTAGTCGCCTGGCGCTCGATGGAGCGGACCAGGGCCAGGGCGAGGGTGAGGTCGCTTTGGGTGTCAGCGCCGCCGGTGAGAATGTCGATGGCCGGGCGGGCGCGGCGAGGGACAGTGAGTTCGATGACTCCAAACCGGCTGATCGGGGCGATGGCGACGCCCGGATTGTCAGGCCCGAATGACCCGCGCGCGCCGGAGAGCAGCGCCGGCCCGTCGTGTCCGCGGCCGACGAGATCGACCACGATCAGGCCTCCCAGACCCTTCAGTCGCAGAACTCGCGCGGCCATCGACAAGGCCGCGAAGTTGGCCGCCCTGGCTGCTCGCTTGGCGTCCCCGCCCTGCCGGCCGCCGAGATCGACATCCACTGCGGTAAGCGCCCGGGTCGTCTCTATCGCCACCGAGCCGCCGCCGGGCAACTCGAATACCGTCGCCAGTGCTTCTTCCTGGGCGCTATCGGCCATCGACCGCGCCACGCCCCCGGTACGGACCTCCACGGTGTGCGCAAAGGCGCGCAGCTGTTCTTCGAGGCTCGGCCCAGGCGCAATCAGGCAGGGCGGCCCCTCGGCCGGGCCGACGAGGCGGGCCGTCGCGCCTTTGTCACCCCGGGCCTGGCTGCGGATTTCGATCTCGACCGCCGCGCCCTCGACCAGCCTGCCATCCGCCGGTGACAGATTGACAACCGCATCGGGACCGTCGCCGACATCGATGAACGCGATGGCCGAGGCGCGTTCGACGCGGCGCACGCGGCCGACCAGGCGCGCACCCAGTCTTTGTCGCGCAAGATCGCCATCGCGCTCGATGAGCAGCCGCTCGGGACGCCCGTCGAGCGTCACGACGCCGCGGCTCTCGCCGATGCCGACATCAAGGTAGAGGCGACGCTCCGTCATGCGATCACGTAGCCGACCCCGACCAGAAGGCTCAAGGTTTCATAAAGCGGCAAGCCTACGACGCCGCTGTAGGAGCCGATCAGGCTGGTGACATAGGCGCCGCCGAGACCCTGGATGCGATAGCCACCCGCCGCGCCGCGCCACTGGCCGCTAGCCAACAGCGCAGCGATCTCCGGGGCCGTCAGGCGTTTGAATTTGACCCGGCTTTCCGAGAGCCGCGCGGCGAACTTGCCGCCCGGCGCGACCACCGCCACCCCGGTTAGCACCCGGTGACCGCGACCGCTGAGCAGCGCCAGCATGGCGGCCGCTTGCGCTTCTGTGTCTGGCTTGCCGAGCATACGGCGCCCGACGGCGACGATCGTGTCGGCAGCGAGCACGAAGGCGCCTGGATGCCGGACAGCGACAGTCTCGGCCTTTGCCCGCGCCAGCCGCTGAGCCGCCAGGCGCGGCGTCTCATCGCGCAGCGGCGCCTCGTCGAGGGCAGCGGCATCGACCTGCGAGGGCGTCACGCCTGCCTGGGCGAGGAGCTCAAGCCGCCGCGGGCTGGCGCTTGCCAGGACCAGAGGCGCCTTGTGGTTTGGGACTACGGTCACGGCCTTCCCATAGACGCGGACGCCGCGGCTGTCTGCGCCCACGACGGCGACGATATCGCCCATACCGACATGGCCCTCGACGTCTACGATGTCACCAGCGCCGCCGACAAGCAGCTCGATCACGGTCTGGAGGAGACCTTCCCGGCCAGCGACCCGGTATCGATCAATCCTGGCGCGGATTAGGTCCCGGACCTGCGCGCCAGAACCTGCCGCGCATAGAGCGAGGCGCCTTGGGCTCTGCGCAGCGGCGCAGCCCAGCTTTCCGAACGATCAAGCCACGTGGAGAGGCGAAACACAGCGTCTGCGCTGCGGTCGCGAACGGCGACAAGCGCCGAGGCCAGATCAAGGTCGGCGACGGTCAGGCCCTGGCGCTGCGTCTCGAGCGGGGCGCCGGGGTAGCGTTCGGCGATGTTTCCCAGTTGAACGCGGGCCGCCTCGACCATCACCGCCGCAGACGCCGGGTCGCCCCGCCCCAGCGCGGCCAGCGCCGCCCGCACCGCGCGTCGGGCATCGGCTATGGCGTCGTCGACGCGCAGGGCTCGCCACCCGTCGCCAGCGGGACAGGCTTGCGGGCTCAGCGCCCGCACATAGGCCGCGAGCCCAGCGAGCACGGCCGGCGGCGGGGCGGCGCCGTCGAACTCCTCGGTGACAAGGCCGTTGATGAACAGCGCCAGATCGTTCGAACCCGGCGCGCGTGAAACTTTCATGGCTCGCCTGGGGCCAGCGAGGTCCGGGATCGGGCGGGGATTTTGGATGCCGTCGCCGCGATGAGAGCTCATCAGCGAGGAGGTGACGTCCGCCGTGCCGGGCGCACCCGAGAGGCCCGGGAAATCAAAATTCGGGTTGGCGCGGCCGTTCTGATGGCAGGAGTCGCAGGATAGCCCCGCCCTGGCCCCCTGGCCGCCCAGGAGCAAAGGTGAGCGGAAGGCAGCGCGGCCCAGTTCGATCTGGTAGGCGAGATCAGGATCCGTCGCTGACGTCAGGCACTCTACCCGTGTGCGGGTCAAGAGCCGCGCGGCGTCTGCGCCAGGGGCAAGCCAGCGCATGGCCTTCAAGGGCGGCGCGACCGGCGCCGTCGCCCCCAGAGCCAACGCGGCGGTCGCGATCAGGAAGCCGGATCGCCGCCGTGATCGATCCAACGCCGCAAATCCTCAGCCTCGGCGCAGCCGAAGGCGCATTGTGCGTCGAGCGAAGCCAGCATCGCCTTCGCACCGGGCATGTCGCCTCGGATGACCTTCAACTCCCCGTAGTACTCGGTAGCGCCGCGATGGTGGGGATCGACGGCCAGCGCCGCCTTGTAATAGCGCTCGGCGCGATCGAGCCGGCCGAGCTTGCGCCAGACGTACCCCTTATAGGTAAGAATGTCCGGGTGCGGGCCAAAGGCGCTCTCCGCTCTGTCCAGCGCGGTCAGGGCTTGCGCAAAACGATGTTCGTTGATCAGGCTGACGGCGCGGACGTAGGCGGCGTCCCCCGCTTGCGCGGACGCGAAGAGAAGGCTGGAGGGCATGTGCAACGCCGCCGAAGGGGAGGCGCCGGTCATGGCCTGCTCGACGGCGGCCACCGCGGCCTTGAGGTCCGCCGCCTGCGCACACGTGTCGCCGCATGCCGCGGCCTGACTTTTCAACCAGGCCAACTGTTCGGCTGCCTTGTCTGCCTTTTTCAGCTTGACCAGAGTCAGGGCGTACTCGCGATGCGGGTCGACCTGGGTCGGGTCGAGCTTCACCGCCCGTTCGAATGCCTTGACCGCACCGTGATCGTCGCCGGCCTGAGACTTGGCCATGCCGAGCATGAACCAGGCGCCCGCCACCTTGGGCTGGACGTCGGTGACATGTTCGAAAGCGCGCGCCGCATCCTTGAACTTTCCGGCTTTGTAAGCCTCGGCCCCGCGTTGGTACTCGGTGACCGGATCGTAACTGGGAGCGCTGATGCTGGGCATCTGGCCCCCGCCCCCCCCGCCGGCGCCCATGGCGAGCGCGCCTGCCAGCGGCGCCGCGCTGATCGCCAGCCCTAAGAGAGCGAACCTTCCCAGGCGTGTGACCGGCATCCGCTTAACTCCCCTTGGCCGAAGCTCTACTATGCCCCCATTTTCGCGCTAGTGTAATGGGGCGCCCCGCCGCATCGGACCGCCAGAGTTAATCGCCTGTTAACCCTGGGAAGGCACCCTCGCCTAGTCTTTCCTTTAAGACACCCACCATCATCACCTTTCAAAGCCCGGCGTTCGCGCCGGGCTCTTTTTTGCGCCGCCCGCCTTGCTTGCACCATGGCACGGCGCGTCGTATTAGCCGCGCCTTCGAGAAAGCCTCATTCCTCGGTAGCTCAGTTGGTAGAGCAGCCGGCTGTTAACCGGCGGGTCGCAGGTTCGAGTCCTGCCCGGGGAGCCATTTCTTCAAAGGGTCAAACCGCGCCCCCCTCGTTGGCGGCAGGCGCGACGCCATGGAGGCCGGACTGCACCGCCGCACCCCAGGCTTCCTGGCATCGCTCGCGGTTCTTGCCGGCGCCACCGGATGCGCGAACCTGCCGGCGCCGCCTCGCAGCTTGACGCAGGCGGCCGGCATCTACGCCGACTGCCGCGGCGCGCCGACCGCCTCGCCAACCGTAATCCTCGAGGCCGGCGCCTTTGGAACCTCCGCCGACTGGGATTTGGTCCTGAACGACCTGGCCAAGGGTGGCCGGGCGTGCGCCTACGACCGCGGCGGCCTCGGCGCGTCGGCGGCGCGCGCGGGCGCCGAAGACCCGGTGTCGATCGCGCGCGAACTGGCCGGGGTTTTGGATAGCCTCGGCGAGACCGCGCCGGTAATCCTCGTCGGCCACTCGAACGGCCAGCTCTACGTGGAAGCCTTCGCCTCGCTGTATCCCCAGCGGGTGGCGGGCGTGGTTTACGTCAACGGGGTGGGCGCCGACGACCTGAACGACCCGAGGCTGCTTGGCTACCTCGCCGAAGAGCGCCGGCTCTCGGACCTGGCCGTGACCGCGACCAGCGTCGGCCTGGCGCCGCTGATCGCCGCCAAGCTGACCCAGGATGAGGGCCTGGGCGCGGCGGCGGCGGACCGCAAACGAAGGGCCCTGACCTGTCATTCCTGTCTGCGCGTCGCCCGCGACGAGGATCGCGAGATCGTGCCGGGGCTTACCGAGGTCGAGAAATTGGGCGGCGTGCCGGCCGATATTCCGACGGTGGTCATTGTCGGCGCCACGCAGCCAAAGCGGGGATCGGCGCAAGCCTGGCGCGCGGCCGAGATCGCTCCGGCGCAACGCGCGCAAAGATCGTGGATTCTGGATGCGGTCGGCGCGACTCACGTCTCGCCGCTGGCGCGCGACCGGGCCTACATCCTCGCCGCAGTCGACTGGTTGCGGTCGGAAGCCGCCCGCTCGCCGCGCTGACCAGAAAACTTAGCTGGGCCTACCAGGCCCCGACGTTGGGCATCGTTGTCCAGGGTTCGACCGGCGCCAAGCTGCCGCCCTTCTGCAGGAGTTCGATGGAAATGCCCTCCGGCGAGCGCACGAAAGCCATGTGACCGTCGCGTGGCGGACGATTGATGGTCACGCCGCCATCCATCAAGCGCTTGCATGTCTCATAGATGTCGTCGACCTGGTAGGCGAGGTGGCCGAAGTTCCGGCCGCCGTCATAGGCTTCGGTATCCCAGTTGTGGGTAAGCTCTACCAGCGGCGCTCGATTGGCCTTGGCGCCCTCCACGTCGTCCGGCGCGGCCAGGAAAACCAGGGTGAACCGCCCAGCCGGATTGTCGAAACGCGATACCTCCCGCAGTCCAAGCCTGGCGCAATAGAAGTCCAGGGCCTTATCCAGGTCGGCGACGCGGACCATGGTGTGCAGGTATTTCAAGGCCGTTCTCCCGTTTGATTTCGCTATCATGCACAAGAATGCCCGGTGCGGAAACCTGTCCGCGTTTTCATTTGCCCTGGCCTTCCTGGCTCGGCACAACCGCGGCCACCCGAACCAGAGCTGAAGGCGTATGCGATTCAAACCCTCCTACATCGTCGTTGCGGTGATCGTGGTGCTGGTATTCGCCTACCTGCTGCTGCGTCCGTTTCTGGGCAGCACTGACAAGTCGACGCAGGCGCAGGCGCAGGCACAGGCGAAGGCGGCAGCCGTCCAGGCCGGCGCCCCTCCCCTCGTTGAGACCGTGCTCGCGCCCCAGATCATGCACCCCTACGTCGTTGACGTTCGCGGACGCACCCAGGCGGTGCGGACGGTCGAGGTCCGCTCGGAGACCGCCGGCGATGTCGCACGGACCCCCATCCTGCAAGGCACGTTCGTACGGGCCGGGACGCTGCTCTGCGGTCTGGCCGTCGATGCCCGCCGAGCGTCACTTGACGAGGCGATCGCCAACA
Source organism: Caulobacteraceae bacterium (assembly GCA_043746375.1). GTDB lineage: Bacteria > Pseudomonadota > Alphaproteobacteria > Caulobacterales > Caulobacteraceae > Acaudatibacter. Next base: position 5,843 of record JAYTRF010000065.1, read on the forward strand.
TGAAATCCAAACGCCTGCAGATGCAGGCCTCGGCGAGCCTCGCCGCCAAGGGCTTTCGCTCGCCGACGCAGGTCCTGACCGACCAGGCCAGCCTCGACGCCGCCACGGCCAGCGTCCGCGCCGCCCAGGTGGCCCTCGACCAGGTCAACATTCGCGCGCCGTTCAGCGGCGTGTTCGACCATCGCGAAGCCGAGGTCGGGGCCTACCTCGCCCCCGGCCAGCCGTGCGGGGCCATGGTCGAGTTGGACCCGCTGTTGATCGTTGGTGATATTCCGGAAACCGAGACCGGCAAGGTCCACCTCGGGGCGGTCGCATCCGCTAAGCTGGTCACCGGCGAGAGCCTCTCTGGACGGGTGCGCTTCGTCGCTCACGACGCTGATCCCGCTACGCGTACCTACCGGGTCGAAGTCATTGCCGCCAACCCGGGAGACCGGGTGCGCTCCGGCCTCTCAGCCGACATCCAGATTCAGGCCGGAATCGGCCCCGCGCACTTCATACCGGTGTCCGCGCTGGTGCTGGATGCCGCCGGCCGGCAGGGCGTGCGCTATGTCATCGACGGCGATATCGTCGCTTTCTCGCCGGTGACCATTCTTGACGAGACGCCAGACGGCGTATGGGTGAGCGGGCTCTCCGGTCCGGCGCGTGTCATTACCGTCGGCCAGTCCTATGTTTCGCAAGGTCAGAAGGTGCGGGTCGCGGGGCTTTAACGCCTTAAGCGGTCGCTTGGAGAGACGATGTTCTCAGGCCTGATCGACGGCGCGATAAAACGGCGCAAGGTGATTTTGGCGGTCACCCTGATCCTCAGCCTGTTTGGGGTGTGGTCCTACTTCACCCTGCCGCGCGAGGCGCAGCCTGACATCACCGTGCCCTTCATCAAGGTGGTGGTGCCCTATCCGGGGGTGAGCCCCGAAGACTCCGAGCGCCTGCTGGTTCGGCCGCTGGAGCGTGAACTTCAGTCGATCGACGGTCTGAAAGAGATGAACGCGAGGGCCTACGAGGGCTTCGCCGTGGTGGCGCTCGAGTTTGAGGTCAACTTCGACAAGAACAAGGTGCTGGAGGACGTCCGCGCCAAGGTCGACCTCGCCCGTGGTCGATTCCCGCCCGATGCCCTGCCCCCGCAGATCGAAGAAGCCAATATCAACGACAATCCGTCGCTGGGCATCGTGCTGGCTGGCCAAGCGCCCGAGCGGATGCTCGACGCAACGGCCAGAGCTCTGAAGACCCATCTGGAAAGCCTGCCGGGCGTGCTGCGCGCCGATGTTTCGGGGGGCCGCGAGGAACTCCTGGAGGTCGACGTAGACCCGGTTCGCATGGAAGCCCTCGACGTCAGCGCTTCTGATTTGGCGCAGATCATCGGCCGCAACAATCAGCTTGTCCCCGCTGGGGATCTGATGACGCCCCAGGGTTCGTTCGCGGTCAAGCTTCCTGGCGTCATCGCCAGTCCTCAGGACATCCTGTTGTTGCCGATCAAGAAGAACGGCGACCGGGTCATCACGATTGGCGACATCGGCACTGTGCGCCGCACGTTCAAGGAGCCGACCTACATCACGCGTTTCAACGGCGAGCCCGCGTTCACGGTGGAGGTCGTCAAGCGGCCCGGGGCCAATGTCCTCGACACGGTCAAGGCAGTCAAAGCCGCCGTGACCGCCGATCAGAAGCACTGGCCGCCGACGATCCACGCCGACTATACCTTCGATGAAAGCGAGTTCATCGGCCAGACGCTGAACATCCTCGAATCGGGGTTGATCACGGCGACGTTGCTGGTGATGCTGATCATCATCGCGGCGCTCGGCGTGCGGCAGGGCCTGATGGTCGGCGCCGCCATTCCTACCTGCTTTCTGATTGCCTTTCTGATGCTTCAGCGCCTGGGCATCACCCTCAACCAGATGGTCATGTTCGGCCTGGTGCTGGCCGTCGGCATCCTGGTGGATGGCGGGATCGTGGTGGTCGAATACGCCGACCGCAAGATGGCCGAGGGCATGGACAAGGCCGACGCGTTCGCGGCCGCGGCAAAGCGAATGTTCTGGCCGGTGGTCAATGGCACCCTGACCACGCTCAGCGCTTTCGTGCCTTTCATGTTCTGGAACTCAATCGCCGGCAAGTTCATGAGTTTCCTGCCGCTGACCCTGTTCTTCGTGCTCGGGGCCTCGATCTTCGTGGCCCTGATCGTCACTCCGGCCCTGGGATCGCTGGTCGGGCGCAAACAGGGCGTCGACGCGCACCAATTGGCTGAGATCGAAAAGTCCGAGCACGGCGACCCTCTGGCGATGAGCGGCTTTATGGGCTGGTACGCCCGGACGCTGAACAAGGGGGCCCACCATCCGTTCATTGTCACCGGCGCGGCCCTGTTGGTGGTGGTGGTGGTGGTTGGGCTTTTCGCCGCCCAGCCACACAAGGTGTTGTTTTTCCTCGACCAGGATCCGGACAACGCGACGGTCTATGTGAAGGCGCGCGGCAACCTGTCGGTTGCGGCCGACGACGTGCTCGTCGGCCAGGTCGAGCGTCGGCTGACCGGCATCAGGGGCGTAAAGTCCATCTATACCCGTTCCGGCCCGATCACCGGCGGTGGCGGCGGCGATTCTCCCCCTCCCAACGACACCATCGGCCGCATTCAGGTGGAGTTCGTCGACTTCGCAGCCGAGAAGAAACTCCATCTCACTGGCCGCGATATCGTCGCGGTGATGCGTAAGCGGATCGGCGAGACGCCCGGCGTTCTCACCGAGCTACGCCTACCGCAGGGCGGGCCCCCGGTCGGCAAGGACGTGCAGGTCGAACTGCGCGGGGAGAATCCCGACGCCCTCAATCGCGCTGCCGATCTCGTGCGGGCCAAGCTCGCTTCCGATCCGCAGATCATCGAACTCGAAGACAGTCGCACCTCGCCTGGCATCGAGTGGAACTTCACCGTCGACCGAGTCGCCGCGGGGCGCTATGGCGTCGACGTGCTTTCAGTGGGACAGGCCATCCAACTGGTCACCGACGGCATCCTCGTCGGCAAATTCCGCCCCGTCGACGCCCAGGACGAACTCGATATCCGGGTTCGCTTCCCGCCCGACGCACG
>JAYTRF010000066.1:0-3263 GCA_043746375.1 Caulobacteraceae bacterium
TTGGCGGCGGTGCCCACTCGCGCCAGCTTGATGCCGGTCTGAGCCGCCACCGCAGTCGCCAGGTCGTCGGCGACGTTGACGACCAGCTCGTTCAGCGCGTGGTGGCGGACCACTTCGCTCTCGACCTGATTGAACTCGAAGGCGAAGGCCGCTGCGATGTGCGCCTTTTCCCAGTCGGACATGCTGTTCCAGAACTGCGTCGCCTGGCTGAAATGATCGGAGAAGCTGTCGCTCCGGACCCGAATCTTCGCTCCGTCGACCTTTTCCGCGTAGCTGACGAAAGCCTGGACGTCACCCGGCGACTGGGCTGGCGCTCCACCGCCCAGACGATTTGGGAAATAGGCGACCTTGCCAGGATTGATCGTCGTGCGCGCCATGGCGTCGCGCTGATTGTTCTGTGCGGGGTTCAGCGGCCGGTTGATCGGGAGTTCGGCAAAGTTCGGACCTACCCGGCGCAGCTGGGTGTCGATGTAGGAAAACAGGCGCCCCTGCAGCAGCGGATCGTTGGTGAAGTCGATGCCGGGCACAACGTGGCCGGTGTGAAACGCCGCCTGTTCGGTCTCGGCAAAGAAGTTATCGGGATTGCGGTTGAGGGTCATTTTGCCGACGCGCCTGACCGGGACCAGTTCCTCTGGGATCAGCTTGGTCGGATCGAGGATGTCGAAGTCGAACTTGAACTCATCCTCCTCTTCGACAATCTGCAGGCCAAGTTCCCACTCGGGAAAATCTCCGCGTTCGATGGATTCGTAGAGGTCGCGGCGATTGAAATCGGGATCCTTGCCGGTGATCAGCTGGGCTTCTTCCCAGACCAGCGACTTGACGCCCTTGATCGGTTTCCAGTGAAACTTGACGAAGCGCGCGGCACCGTCGGCATTGACCAGCCGGAAGGTGTGAACGCCAAATCCTTCCATCATCGAAAAGCTGCGCGGCAATGCCCGGTCGCTCATCAGCCACATGATCGTGTGGGCGCTCTCGGGAGTGAGTGAGATGAAGTCCCAGAACGTGTCGTGGGCGGACGCGGCCTGCGGGATCTCGTTATTGGGTTCCGGCTTGACCGCGTGGATGAGGTCCGGAAACTTGATCGCGTCCTGGATGAAGAACACCGGCATGTTGTTGCCGACCAGGTCCCAGATGCCCTCCTCGGTGTAGAACTTGACCGCAAAGCCCCTCACGTCCCTGGGGCAATCGGTTGACCCGCGCGAGCCGGCGACGGTGGAAAAGCGCACGAACACCGGCGTCTTTCTCCTGGGATCGGTCAGCAGGCCGGCCTTGGTGAGCTCCGAAAGGTCCTCATAGACCTGGAACACGCCGTGGGCCGCCGCGCCTCGGGCATGAACGACCCGCTCCGGGATACGTTCGTGATCGAAATGGGTGATCTTCTCGCGAAGGTGAAAGTCCTCCATCAGCGTGGGGCCGCGCAGGCCCGCCTTCAGCGAGTTCTGATCGTCCGAGATCGCCAGGCCTTGATTTCCGGTCATGACCGACCCGGGCGCGACGGTGTCCATGGCCAGGTCCGCGGCCTTCACGTCGATGGGACGACGAACGGGCCGATCCGCGCCGGGCGACGATTGACCGGCCGTGCGGGACTTCGCCGGCTTGGCGGCGGGGGATTTGGACATGGGAACTCCTGGAACGCGACGGTGGGGCCGTTGGATGCCAATTCCCTGCAAGCGCTGAAGTTCCCGCCCGGCGACGGAACTGCGCGGTCGGGCGGGGGTTCACTTTATCAACAACCAGGCGATGCCCGGCCCCAGGCGCGGGGCGCCCGTGAGAGCCCACAGGAGAGCGCGATGAAACGCACGGTTACGCGATTGTTCGACACCCGCACGCAGGCCGAAAGCGCCGTCCGCGACGTGGAGGCGATGGGCATCGCCGCTTCCGACCTGAGCATGGTTTCTGGCCGCAGCGCAGGCGAGGCAACGCGCTCATTCGCCGAGCACAACGACTCCGCGCACGACGCCGGCAAGGGCGCGGCCGCGGGCGGAGTCGTCGGCGGCAGTGTCGGCCTGCTGGCTGGCCTTGGCCTGCTGGCTATTCCCGGCCTTGGGCCCGTAGTGGCCGCAGGATGGCTGGTATCGACGGCGGTCGGCGCGGTCGCCGGCGCGGCGGCGGGCGGGGCTGCTGGCGGCTTGCTCGGGGGCCTGAAAGACGCCGGTGTCGGCGAGGATGACGCCCATGTCTACGCAGAAGGCGTCCGCAGAGGCGGGACCCTGGTCAGCGCCAGGGCGGAGGAATCGGATGCCGCCCGCGTCGAACAGCTGCTCGACGCGCAAGGCGGCGTCGACGCCACCAAGCGAGGCGCGGTCTACCGCGAACAGGGCTGGACTTCGTTTGACGAGACGGCCGCGCTGCCCGACCCGGCGCAAACGCTGTCGCCGCCTATCTGATCGAAGCTTCCGAGCCCCTGGCTCCCGACGGCGGCGTCCTCGTCAGCCGCGCAGCCAGGGCGCGGGCGAGCCGCCGGTTGAGCAAAGCGCTTGGATGGCCGCTGCCGGCCATGACGTATTCGCTCATGTGAGCCTTGTAGTCGGGAAGCAGCGCCGACACGCGGACGAACGCGACCCCGCGCCTTGCCATCTGGTCAGCCATCGCCGTGACCGCTGCCGCCCTCTGGCTAGAACGCCGGCGATTGTCGCCATCCTGCCAGACCGGCTCGTCCCACAGGACCACGATAAAACTCGCACCGTAGAGCCGCTCCGCATCGTCCCTGGCTCTCTCGACCATGGCTCCAAACAGCGGGGCGGCGTCGGCGCGGGGCGCGGCCAGCGCAAGATCACGCAGGCTCGAGACAATCGCGCTTCGCGATGCGATGTCGAGGATCTGGCCCTCAAGGCCCGGGTGAAACGGTCCAAGAAATCTCGCCGCGCCATTGATCAGGGCATAGTGCGGCGTGCCCACTCTGTGGAGCGGCGAGCGCCCATCGATGCGGCCAAGATGCTCGTCGATGGCCGGATAGATCACCAGGCGAGGCCCGCCTCCGAAGTGGGACGTCAATCGGCCGGAGTCGATCAGGGCCAGCACCTGATTGGTCCCGTAGCCGCTGAAGGCTGCATTTATCACTTTCTGCCGATGATCGGTCGCATCGGCATATTGCTGAGGCAGGGTCTGGGAATCGTTGAGGCCATCGCCGAACGTGTAGGAGTCGCCGACAAACACCGTTGTCGCCGCCGCCTGGCCGCTTGCGCCGCGGGTCGAACGGAAACCATCGGAGCCGATGGTGTAGTGCGCCGCATAGATCACCCGTCCAAGACGCCGCCAGGTGA
>JAYTRF010000067.1:0-1893 GCA_043746375.1 Caulobacteraceae bacterium
CTGGACGAGATGGCCGCCCTGAAGTCCCGACACGGTGACAAAGACGATGACCACGTCCTGCAGGGTGGCCGGTACGGCGTTTTCGAGGATGTCCTTCAACAGATCGCGCCGGTCACGCAGACGCAGGTCGTTGAGCAGGGCCTTCATGATCGCCGCATGACCGGGGTAACGGATGGTCCGATAGTTGAGGTTGCGAACCTTCCCGGCGAGGGTCTCGCAGAGCGTGCCAAGGCCCCCTGAGGTGTTGAACGCCTCATAGGCGACGCCATCGAGAGAGAACGCCTCGCATTCCTCGAGCGCGCGCGTCTGCCGCGGCAGGCCGTCGACGATCGCCTCGCAGGGCTCGCAATATTCGTTGATCACCCCGTCCGTGGACCAGGTCAGATTGTAGTTGAGCGCATTTGAGGGATATTTCGGCAGGGCGCCGACGCGCAGGCGGACATCGTGAAGGGTCTCAAAACGGCTCGCCAGGTCGGCGGCGACGATGGAGATGAAACCGGGCGCAAGTCCGCACTGGGGAATGAAAGCGGTGCCGGAGCTCTTGGCCAGGGCCTTGACCTTTCGCGTCGAGGCGACGTCTTCGGTCAGGTCCAGATAGTGGGCGCCGGCCGCCTTCGCCGCGTGGGCGACGAGGAACGTCAGATGATACGGTGCGGCGCTCACCACCGCGAATTTGTTCGCCAGGAGTGCGGTCAGCGCCGCCGCATCGGTGACGTCCAGAACCTTGGGTTCGACATTGCGAGACGCAGCGACCTGGCCCAGCTGGTCGGCGCAGCGGTCGGTGACGGTGATCCGGTAATCGCCCGTGGCGGCGAGAAGGGCGGTGATCGCCGCGCCGATGTGGCCGGCTCCGACGACGACGATGTCCTTCATGGCCTTCACCCCGCGACTCAAGTGCGGCAAGCTTGACTGCCCTGGGCGGCGGTTTCCATTGTAGAACCAACGAAACGACCCATTACTTTCGACAGAACGCCGAGAAGATCCTGCAGATGGACGAGATCGACCGCCGACTGGTGGACCTGCTGCGCGAAAATGGGCGGGCAAGCGTGGCCGAACTCGGCCGATCGCTCGGCCTCTCGCGGACCACCGTGCAGAGCCGGATCGAGCGTCTGGAACGCGGCGGGGTGATCACCGGCTACGGCGCGCGCATTTCGGAGGCGCACGAACGCGGGCTGATCCACGCCTATGTGATGATCACCGTTGCGCCGAAGCGCACTGCCGCCGTCGTCGCCGCCATGGCCCGCATGCCGGCCGTGCGCCTTTTGAAATCGGTCAGCGGATCTTTCGATCTTATCGGCGAAGCGGCAACGCCGTCAGCTGCAGACATGGACGCCTTGATCGACGCGGTCGGCGCGCTCGAAGGGGTCGAGCGCACGACTTCCTCCATCGTCCTTTCCACGAAAATCGACCGATAGCCGAGCAGCCTTCGCGTCCGAAAACCGCCAGACCGTCCGCGTCGACGTGATAGTCTGGGCTCATGGAACTCGACCCCGCAGCCTGTTACCGCGCCGTGCTGGCCCGCGATGCGAGGTACGACGGGCGATTCTTCACCTGCGTGACGACGACCGGCATCTACTGCCGGCCGATCTGCCCGGCGCGGGCCCCGAAGTTCGAAAACTGCCGGTTTGTTCCGAGCGCGGCGGCCGCTCAGGAAAGGGGTTTTCGGCCCTGCCTGCGCTGCCGGCCGGAAAGTTCGCCAGATCTTGGGGCCTGGAACGGGACGTCCGCGACGGTATCGCGGGCGCTGAAGCTGATCGAAGGCGGCGCGCTCGATGACGGCGATGTCGATGCCCTGGCGGCGAGGCTCGGCATCGGCGAGCGGCAACTACGGCGGCTTTTTCGCCAGCACCTCGGCGCCGCGCCCGTCACGGTGGCGCAAACGCGCCGGCTGCT
>JAYTRF010000068.1:0-2316 GCA_043746375.1 Caulobacteraceae bacterium
CGTCGAGATCCTGTTGATCACTTCGCGGGAAACTGGACGTTGGGTGATCCCGAAGGGCTGGCCGATGAAGGGAAAGTCCGCGTCGGCTACTGCGGCTAAGGAGGCGATGCAAGAGGCCGGGCTGCAGGGTGAGATCGCCAAGCGGCCGCTTGGCGCCTACGTTTACATGAAGTTCCTGAAGAGCGGCAGAGGCCGCGCCTGCAAGGTGAGGGTCTTCGCCCTCGAGGTGACCGGCCAGAAGGCGCTCTGGCGGGAAAAAGGCCAGCGGACCGTCGCCTGGTTTTCGTGGGAAGAGGCGGCCGCGGCGGTTCAGGAACGCGCCCTCGCGCGCCTCATCCGAAAACACGCCAAGCGGGTGGTGAAAGCCAGCGCGGCGAAGTCTTCAGCCGGCGCCCCCGGCGTCGACCCAGGCGACTAGCTCGACAAGCACTTTGCCGACAGCCTCATCGAAGGCCTGGGCAATCGCCCCGGCGCGATTTTCGGAAGCCGGTACGCGAGCCTCGAAGAGGCGATCACCGGTCAGACTGCGTTCGTTGAGGCGGGTGAGACCGGCATGCAGGCGAACGACAATTTCCGGCGCGGCTCCCGGGCCGTTGTCATAGCGCGCGTCGAATTCACGCACGTCGAGGTGCAAGGCGTAGTCGGCATGGCCGACTTCGCCCAGGGCCGTCAGCCGCGCCGGTCCACCGTCGCCGAAAAAGGCGTTCTCGAGCGCCGATTCAAACAAGGTCGAGGCCGAAGACACCCATCGTGCGCCCTTGATGTACGCTGCCTGATCGCCGGTGACCGTAAGGATGCCGTCGCCGGCCGCTTCGCGGTCGAAAGACACGATGGGCTCAAGGACTGTGAAGCGAGCCCCCCCCGCGGTCGGCGCGGCGGCTGGCGCGGCCGCGCCGAATCGGTAGAGCTGGGCGGGGGTCTCTTTGGGGAACAGCGATATGCACCCGCTCGCCAGGCCCGCCAGAATGACGACGAGAACGCCGCGCCCAAAGCTAGCGATCGGGATCATGGTTTAACCTCGACTTGCCTGGCCGCCGGTTTCCCGATCAGGCCGCGGGGATTGTTGCGCACCTCGGCCAGCAGCTGATCGAGGTTGTCTGTCGCCCTTTGCAGACTGCCAAGGGTGGCAGTCAGCTGGGGCAGGCCATTGGTGGCGAAATCGCTCGTCGGGCCCTCAAGCTTGGCAACCATCGAATGGACCTGCTTGGTTGCGCCCTCTAGCTCGGTCGCCGCATCGGCCAGCTTGCCTACCGCTCGCTTGGCGTCGCCATTGACGAGCACCTTGCTTGAGTCGGCCAACTGCCGGATCGACTGGGCCGCCTGGTCGGCGCTCTGCATCGTTTTTTGGGCGTCGGCGATGATCGACTTGCGCTCGCGAAGTTCGGCCGTCACCGCCTGGACGTCGCTGAAAGTCGCCGAGATGGTCTGGATATTTTCGTCCGAGAGAATGCGGTTGACACGGTTGAGGGCATCGACGGTCTTCTGCAGGACGAAGCCGCCGCCAGCCAGAAGGTCGGAAAGCGCGTCGCGCTCGCTGCGGAGCACCGGCACCTGGCCTTCGGGTACCGTGTCCTTCAGCAGCGGTTTGGAGGCGGTGCCGGCGGTGATCTGGACATAGTTGACGCCGGTGATCCCCTGCGGCTCCAGGGTCGCATAAGAGTCCTGACGGATCGGGACGTCGCCGGTCACCCTGGCTCTGGCGATCACAAGGCGTGGGTCCTTCTTGTCGAGCCGGATATCGGTGACATCTCCAACCTTGATGCCATTGAAATGCACTTCGGCCCCCTTCGAGAGGCCACGTACGGGCCCCTTGAAGACGATGTCGTAGCGGTCATAGTTTTGATCGAGCCCCGATCCAGTCAACCAGACTATGAATACCAAGAGCCCGACAGACAAAATCGCCGAAGCCAGGCCCACGAGGGCGTAGTTGGCGTTTCGCTCCATTTAGTTCGCCCCCCGTGCGCGGGCCGCCGCGCGCGCTTCAGCCGAGGCCCGGCCCCTGGCGCCTAGAAAATAGCTCTTTATCCACGGATGATCTGACTTTTCCAGTTCGTGCACCGGTCCCATCGCCACGACCTTCTTGTCGGCGAGCACCGCGACCTTGTCGGTGATCGTGTAGAGGCTATCGAGATCGTGGGTAATCATGAACACGGTAAGGCCGAGGCTGTCGGACAGATCGGCGATCAACTCGTCGAAGGCTGCGGCGCTGATCGGATCCAGTCCCGACGTCGGCTCATCAAGAAACAACAGCTCGGGATCCAGCGCCAACGCGCGCGCCAGACCGGCGCGCTTGATCATTCCGCCCGACAGCTCGGA
>JAYTRF010000069.1:0-9051 GCA_043746375.1 Caulobacteraceae bacterium
TTCGACAAGTACGAAATCGGCGGAGTCTTTCGCGACCGCGGCCTCTATGCCGCCGATGATCGCCGGCTGATCTCGCAGGCCTACGCGGTCCGGCAGGACCAGCTGTCATTTCTCTCGGTCGCGGCGATCAGCGTTCAGGGACTGCGGTCGAATGACATAAACCGCACGTTTCCAACCATAGCACCTCTGATCGAGGGTCGATGGGAGCCGCGCCAGGACATACTGGGCGGACGCCTGCGCATCGACGGCAGTGCGGTGATGCTCACGCGTAACCAGTCGCCTGCAGATCCGGCAGAGCCGGGGATCAACAGCCGACGCGCCACACTGGAGGCCAACTGGCTGCGGACATTCACCCTTGCCAACGGCCTGCGCCTGCAGCCTTTTGTCGACGCCCGGGGCGATATCTACAATCTCTCCGACCTGCCGGCCCCCTATGCCTCAACGGCGACAATCCCCCGAGCCTTCGGCACCCTGGGGGTGAACCTCAGCTATCCGCTGATCAAACAGTCGGGCGACATCACCTATCTGCTCGAGCCCCTGGCCCAGATCGCCATTTCGCCCGACACCCGGCTCGACCCTCGCATTCCCAATGAGGACAGCGAGGTATTCGAGTTCGACGAGACCAATCTCTTCCAGGTCGACAAGTCGCCCGGATTCGACCTCTACGAAGGGGGACAGAGGATCAATCTGGGGGGCCGCGCAACCGTGCTCCTGCCGGACGGTCGCAACGCCAGCATCCTGGTCGGCAGAAGTTTCCGCGCCAGGCTGGACCCCTATCTTCCGGAACGGACCGGTCTTCAGACGCCGCTCTCGGACTATATCATCGGCGCCGAGGCGACGCCCATCCGCGGAATCAACCTGTTCTCCAGATGGCGTCTCGATTCCAACAGCCTGGGCATCAACCGGCTTGAAGCCGGCGCGAATTTCACCACGGCGCGCGTCACCGGCTACATCAGTTATCTGCAGGAGGCCCTTTCGCCCACCGGCGTCCCGGTCAAAAGCATCGACCTGCGCGGGGAGGTCTTTGCGACCCGGCACTGGGGTCTTACTGCCTACGCCATTCGCGATATTCAGAGCGGTGAGTGGCGTAAACGCGACATCGGCATAGTCTATCGCGACGCCTGCATTCGGGTCGAACTTCTCTATCGCCGCGATGAAACGTTCAACAACACGCTTGGTCCCTCGAGCGCCGTGGTTCTCCGCCTAAACCTCGCCACATTGGGCAATTCAGGCTACAGCCGTTAGTCACCTAAAGAGCTCCGTGCCAGGGGCCGCAGAAAGATGCCAAAAGGACCCCCCAGTAAGATGCGTTGGCTTGACGAAGTCGCGACGCCCCCGCGCCCCTGCGTCGTGTTCCTGAGCGTGATGGCGCTGCTCGTGGCGAGCTCGGCCGGTGCGCAGAACGCCGCGCCCGCAGCTGAGGCGACCCCGTCGCCGGCCGCCAGCCTGCAGCCCGAAGCGTCGGGCCTCTCCGAGAGCGTCGTCGCCACGGTCAATGACGAGATCATCTCGACCTATGACGTCATCCAGCGGATGCGCCTGTTGATCGTCACCTCGGGCATTCAACCCACAGACCAGAGCCTGCCGGAAATCCAACGGGAAGCCATTCGCTCTCTGATCGACGAGCGGCTTGAGATGCAGGAACTGGCGCACCAGGGAAAGCTTCAAAAGTTCAATCTGATCGCGTCCGACGCGGAAGTCGATGACGAGATTGCCGACATCGCCCGCAGCAACAACACCAGCAGCAGCCAGCTCCTGGCGCAGCTCGCCGCCCAGGGCCTCGGCGCCGACACCTTCAAGGACCAATTGCGGGCCGAGATCAGCTGGCGCGGCTGGATTCGGGGCCGCTACGGGTCCCGCCTGACGATCGGCGAGGACCAGATCAAGGCTTACCAGGCCCGGCTGGAAGCCGAAGCGGGCAAGCCGCAGTATCAGATCAGCGAAGTGTTCATCGATGCGGGCCGCGCCGGAAGTGAACAGGCGGCGATCGAGGGGGCTACCCAGCTGATCGGCCAGTTGCAGAAAGGCGCACCTTTCGCCGCCGTGGCCAAGCAGTTTTCCGCATCCCCCACGGCCGCCAACGGCGGCGATGTCGGCTGGATATCGCCCGGTGAAATGCCTCCGGAAGTGGATCAGGCGCTGGCCGCGCTCCGCCCCGGCCAGCTCTCGGCCCCGATCCCGGTCAAGGACGGCGTCTACATCATCTATCTTCGCGATCGGCGGGCCGGTGGCGACGAAACGCTGATCAGCCTCAAGCAGGCGGCTATCGCCCTTCCCAAAGATGCGAGCCAGGACCAGGTGGCGGCGGCGCAAGCCAAGCTCGAGGCTCTGCGCCCAAAGCTGAACGGGTGCGACAACCTTGAGGTTCAGGCGGCGAAAATCCCCGGCGTTGTCTCCGGTGATCTGGGCGAGGCCGAGACCAAGGATCTCGCCCCCGCCTTCCGGCAAGCCGCCGAAGCTCTTGCTGTGGGTCAGGTATCGGAGCCGATCCGCACCGACGCCGGCCTGCACCTGATCGCCATCTGCGGCAAACGCCGCAGCGGCTCGGATCTGATGGATCACGATCAGATCGAAAACCGGCTGTACGGTCAGGAACTGGCGATGATCGCCAAGCGTCAGCTGCGCGACCTGAGGAACTCCGCGACCATCGAATCGCGGTGACCGGCGCCCCTCTCGCGCTCACCCTTGGCGATCCGGCCGGCATCGGCCCGGAGATCATCGTCAAGGCGTGGCTAAGCTTGAGAGATTCGGGTCCCCCCTTCATGGTCGTCGGTGACGCCCAGTCACTGGCGTCGGCCTCGAACGCCGGTCGTTCTATTGTCCGGACAGTCGGCGGACCTCAGGACGCGGCGGCCATCTTCGCCAGCGCCTTGCCGGTGCTCGACCTGCCGTTGCTCGCGCCCGTGGTCGCCGGGCAGCCGTCCAAGGGGGCCGCCACCCAGGTGATCGCCTGGATCGAGACAGCCGCTGGCCTGGCCTTGTCAGGCAAAGTCTCGGGCATGGTCACCGCGCCGATCGCCAAAGCTCCGCTTTATGCGGCCGGCTTCCGGTTTCCCGGTCACACCGAGTTCCTTGGCGAACTGACGTCCGCCTCGCGTCGACCCGGACCCACCGGTCCGGTGATGATGCTCACCGCGCAGGATCTGCGCGTCAGCCTGGTCACCGTGCACGAGCCGCTGGCCGATGTCCCCGCCCGCCTGAATGTTGAGGCGATTGTCAAAGTGTCCATGGTCACGGCGCGGGCTCTCAAGGAGGATTTCGGCATTGTGGCGCCAAGGCTGGCCGTAGCGGCTCTCAATCCACACGCCGGCGAAGCCGGAACCATCGGCACCGAAGAGGGCGACGTCATCGCGCCGGCGGTTCGCGCCTTGCGGGCGCAAGGTCTCGAGGTTAGCGGCCCGCACCCCGCCGACTCCCTGTTCCACCCCGAAGCGCGCGCGCGGTACGACGCGGTCATCTGCATGTATCACGACCAGGCCCTGATCCCGGTCAAGATGCTCGACTTCTGGGGCGGCGTGAACATCACCCTTGGCCTGCCGATCGTCCGCACCTCTCCGGACCACGGGGTCGGTTTCGACATAGCCGGGCGGGGCGTGGCCAGACCCGACAGCCTGATCGCGGCGCTGCGCATGGCCGCCGAAATCGCAGCGCGCCGCGCGGCGTGAGCAACAGATCGCGGCAGCCGTTGTCGGGCGGCGTCGGGCGGGCCGAGCCAGTCGCGAACAAGGCCTTTGGGCAGCACTTCCTGCTGGACCTCAACATCTGTCGCAAGATCGCACGTTTGGCCGGGCCGCTCGCGGGGGCGACAGTGATCGAGATTGGCCCAGGGCCCGGCGGCCTCACCCGTGCCCTGATAGAAGCGGGCGCGGTTGTCTTCGCCGTGGAAAAAGACGTCCGCTTCGCGCCAAGGCTGGCGGACTTGGCCCTGACGGCCGGCGGCAGACTAAATGTTGCCTATGCAGACGCCCTGGAGATCGACGAGGGAGCGCTGATCGCGCCGGCGTCCCGTGCGCGGATCGTCGCCAATCTTCCCTACAACATCGCCACGCCATTGCTGGTCAAATGGCTTACCGGCGCGTTCCAGCCCGCTGAAATGACCTTGATGTTTCAAAAGGAGGTGGCGGAGCGGATCGTCGCCCCGCCGGGCGGCCGCGACTACGGACGCCTGGCGGTCCTTGCCCAGGCGCTCTGCGAGGCGCGGATCGTCATGGAGCTGCCGGCGCGCGCCTTTACGCCGCCGCCCAAGGTGACCTCGGCCGTGGTCAGGCTGACGCGCCGCGCCTGTCCTTTGGCCCCAGAGGTGATCGCTGCACTGCAAAAAGTGGCCATGGCGGCGTTCGGGCAAAGACGCAAAATGTTGCGGTCGGCGTTGCGCAGTCTGGGTGGCGAGGCGTTGTGCGAAGCGGCGGGCGTCGATCCTGAGGTGCGGGCCGAGACTTTGACCGTGCCTCAATTCCTCCAGCTGGCCCGTGCCGAGATGGCCCGAGATCAGGCCCCTTAGAGCGGCTCCGCCAACAGGCGCTCGACAAGGGGTAAGAGCCATGGATTGCGGGCGCGCCGCATCCGCTCAGCGGCGTAGATCTGCGCGAGTTCGGCGTAGGCCCGTTCGAAGTCGTCGTTGACGATCACATAGTCATAGTCGCCCCACTGCGCGATCTCGGCTTTTGCACGGCCGAGGCGCCGGGTGATGACATCGGCGCTGTCCTGCGCTCTGGCCTTGAGGCGCCGCTGAAGGTCAACCATCGAGGGAGGTAGGATGAACACCCGAACCGCATCGCTGGGGTACGCCTGGGCAATCGTCTTTGCACCCTGCCAGTCAATGTCGAAGAGCACATCCCGGCCCGTGTTCAGCGCCGCCTCGACGGGGCTCCGCGGCGTGCCATAGCGGTGCTCGTGGACATCGGCATGTTCGATGAATTCGCCGGCGCCGACGAGAGCCGCGAAGGCGGGTCCACCCACAAATCTGTACTCCCGGCCGCTTTGTTCACCAGGCCTCGGCGGGCGCGTGGTGACCGACACCGAGAGTTCGAGATCAGGGCAATCGGTCACCAGCCGACGTGACAGCGAAGTCTTGCCGGCCCCGGACGGACTGGAGATGATCAGCAGAAGGCCTTGGCGGCGCTGACCGGCGCCGTGGTCGGCTGGTTCGCGCGCTGGGGGGCTCATGGCCGGCGCCTGGCCTGGGCGGCCTTGGCCGCTTCGATGGCGCGCCAGCGCACGACATTCTTCTGATGCGCGTCGAATGTTGCCGAGAACACGTGCCCGCCCGTCCCATCGGCGACGAAATAGATGTCGTCTGTACGCGGCGGATCGAGAGCGGCGGCGAGTGCAGCGCGTCCCGGGTTGGCGATAGGCGTCGGCGGCAGACCGGTCACCAGATAGGTGTTGTAGGGCGTCGGCGAGGCCAGTTCCGACACCCGCAGACCGTGACCCAGCGGAACCCCGCGCGTCAGCCCATAGATGGTCGTCGGGTCGCTCTCCAGCCGCATGCCTTTCTCCAGGCGATTGATGAAGACTGCGGCGATGCGCGGGCGTTCATCGGGTTTGGCGGTTTCCTTCTCGACGATCGAAGCGAGTATCACCGCCTGTTCCGGCGTCTGATAGGGCAGGCCGGCGCGCCGGTGGACCCAGAGGCTGGCCAGCAACCGGTCGCGCGCGGTGATCATGCGTTGCAAGACCTCCGCGCGGTCCTCGCCGCGCTGAACCTGGTAGGTTTCCGGAAGCACCGCGCCTTCCGGCGGCACCGGCGCTGAGCCGGTCAGAAAATTTTCCCGCATCAGGATGCCGACAACCGCGTCGGAGGTGACCCCTTCTGGTATGGTGACCAAGTGGCGCACGACCTTGCCGCCCTCGATCGCCGCCATAACCTTGGCCATCGAAGCGCGCGAGACGAACGCGTACTCGCCGGCCTTCAATCGGCGGGCTGCGCCGGTCATCTGCGCCGCGGCGATGAACAGCGAAGGCGATGAGATAACGTGGGCCCGGTGCAGGGTGGCGGCTATTTCCGGCAAGCCTGCCCCCTGCCGCAGAATAACGTCGGTAACGCGCCCACCCCTGGCGGCCGCGGGACCCTGGCCTTCATAGGCCGCGAAGGCTCCCAGTCCGACCAGCCCAAGCGCGAATGCAAACACCGCCAGGGCGGTCAGACCCATGATCAGGCGCCGGCGCGCCGGCCCGACGGGGCTGGGCTGCGGGTCGAGACCGGTTCTGATCACGGCGCCTTCGAAAAGACGACGCTGGCGTTGGTGCCGCCAAATCCAAAGCTGTTGGAGAGGGCCACGTCGATCTTCATCGGCTTGGCGCGATTGGGCGTAAGGTCGATCGGCGAATCCACCGAGGGATTTTCCAGGTTGATCGTCGGCGGCGCAATCTGATCGCGCAGGGACAGCACCGTGAAGGCCGCTTCCACCGCACCGGCGGCGCCCAGCAGGTGCCCGATGGAGGACTTGGTCGAAGACATAGTCGTCTGCGCAGCCGCCTCGCCGAACAGGCGCTCGACGGCGCGCAGCTCGATCTCGTCGCCCAGCGGCGTCGACGTCCCGTGGGCGTTGATGTAGTCGATGTCGACCGGCTCGACCCCAGCATGGCCAAGCGCCGCCTTCATGGCGCGAAAGCCGCCATCGCCATCATCGGCCGGGGCCGTGATGTGATAGGCGTCCCCAGCCAGACCGTAGCCGATCACCTCGGCGTAGATTTTCGCCCCCCGCGCCCTGGCGTGTTCCAGTTCCTCGAGCACCAGCACACCCGCGCCTTCGCCCATGACAAATCCGTCGCGATCCTTGTCATAGGGACGCGAAGCGCGCTCCGGCGAGGCATTGAAGCTGGTCGACATGGCCCGGCAGGCGATAAAGCCGGCGATGCCGATCTTGCACACCGCCGCCTCCGCGCCGCCGGCGACCATGACATCGGCATCGCCGTACTGGATCAGGCGCATGGCGTCGCCCACGGCGTGGGCCCCTGTGGCGCAGGCGGTGACCACCGAGTGGTTCGGCCCCTTGAAGTGGTGGCGGATGGAAACCTGGCCGGAGGCGAGATTGATCAGCGCCGACGGGATGAAGAACGGACTTACCCTCCGGGGCCCCTTGGCTTCGAGTTCGACCGCCGTGTCGGCGATGGTCGAGAGCCCGCCGATGCCCGAGCCGATATTGACCCCGGTGCGGACGCGGTCGTCCTCGTTCTGCGGCGACCAGCCCGAGTCGCGCACCGCCTCGTCCGCCGCGGCCATGGCGTAGAGGATGAAATCGTCGACGCGGCGCTGATCCTTCTGGCTCATCACCTGGTCGGGATCGAATGAGCCTGGAATATCGGCGCCGCCGCCGCCCCGCCCATCGATGCGGGGAACTTCGCAGGCCACCTGGCAGGCGTAGTCGGTGGGATCGAAGGCGGTAATCCGCCCGGCGCCTGACCTGCCGGCCAAAATCCGCTGCCAGGTCGTCTCGACGCCCCACCCCAGGGGGGTGACCATGCCCAGTCCGGTAACCACGACGCGACGCATGGGCCTACACCCTCCCCGACCGCCCGGTTGACGCGCTAGCGCAGGCGACCCGGAAGCACGATTGCCACGGGACTAAAACCCCGCCCTACCAACCATGAATGCAGAGCCGCCTCAGGCGCCCAGCCGCTCGCCGATGAATTTGACCGCGTCGCCCACCGTCTGGATGTGCTCGGCTGCGTCATCGGGAATCTCGATGTCGAACTCCTCCTCGAAGGCCATCACCAGCTCGACGTTGTCCAGGCTGTCGGCGCCCAGATCGTCGATAAAGCTCGCCTTTTCGGTCACTTTCTCAGGATCGGCGTCCAGGTGTTCGATGACGATCTTACGCACACGCTCAAGAATGTCGGACATCTAGGCTCAAGTCCCTCGTTGTGGTTGGCGTCCATGGGCGCTAGCCCGTCTCGTCGCCGCGCGGATGTGTCTAAAAGCCAGCCCCTTGACCGTGATGCCACGAAAAAGAAAGCCGGCGTTGCAGAATTCGGCTGTCGCCTATCATGTTCCTTCGCACGCGGCTAGCCAAGCAAGGGCCTAGATCATCGCCATGCCGCCGTTGACGTGCAGGGTCTGGCCGGTCACGTAGGCGCCCGCCTCGCTGGCGAGATAGACGCAGGCTGCGGCCACGTCGACTCCCGCTCCCAGCCTCGCCAAGGGAATGGCGCTCATTATCTGCGCTTTCTGGGCCTCGCTCAGCGCATCGGTCATCGGGCTGGCGATGAATCCTGGCGCGATACAGTTGACCGTCACGTTGCGGCTGGCGACTTCCTGCGCCAGAGCCTTCGAAAAGCCGATCATCCCGGCTTTCGAGGCCGCATAATTCGCCTGACCGGGATTGCCAGTGACGCCGACCACCGAGGTGATGCCAATGATTCGCCCCGCCCGCCGCTTCATCATGCCCCGCAACACAGAGCGCGACAGCCGAAAATAACTCTCCAGGTTGACGCGCAAAACCTGGCCCCAGTCCTCGTCCTTCATGCGGACCAAAAGGCCGTCGCGGGTAATGCCGGCATTGGCGATGAGGATGTCGATGTGACTGCCCGCCGCCGTCTCGGAGGCCCCGACCAGCCCGTCGACAGCGACAGGATCGGCGAGGTCGGCTGCGACCGCCCAGCAGCGCTGACCCAGTTCGGCGACCAGGCTGTCCAATGCGGAGGCCCGCGTTCCCGAAGCGACGACGCCGGCGCCCTGTCGGTGCAGCGCTCTGGCGATGGCCCCGCCGATGCCGCCGGTGGCGCCGGTGACCAGGGCGGTCTTGCCGGAAAGATCGAACATCGGGGCGGTCTCCTTTGTCGCGTCACAGCGTCTTGGCGAAAGCCTCGAGATCGGCCGGTGCGTTCAGCGCGCTGGCCGAGGCTTCCAGGGCAATCCGGGCGACCATGCCGGTAAGGGCCCTGCCGGCGCCGGCCTCCGCGAATCGGGTGACGCCCCCCTCCCCGGCCAGCCAGGCGACGCTTTCGCGCCAGCGGACGCGGCCAACAACCTGATCGATCAATAGCCGCCTGATGGCTTCTGGATCGAGCGTTGGCCTGGCGGTGACATTGCTGACCAGCGGCGCGCGC
>JAYTRF010000070.1:0-11584 GCA_043746375.1 Caulobacteraceae bacterium
GTCACTCTGACGGCTTCGGCGGTTGCCTTGTGGAACCTCATGAACAGTTCGCGCCGGCTCCTGGACGCTTCGCGCAGCGCCCTGCGTCAAGCGCGTGAGAGAGCGCGCGAAGGGGAAATCGCCGCCGAAACTGCCAATGCGGCCAAGAGCGACTTCCTGGCGATCATGAGCCACGAGATCCGCACGCCCCTGAACGGGGTGCTGGGCATGGCTCAAGCCGTGGCCGCCGACGCGCTGGCGCCGGTTCAACGCGAGCGGATCTCAGTCATTCAACAATCGGGCGAATCGCTGCTCGCCATCCTCAATGACATCCTGGATCTAGCAAAGATAGAATCCGGAAAGCTCGAGTTGGAGGCCGTGGATTTCGACCTGGGCATGCTCGCTCAAGGGGCCCATGCCGCCTTCACCGCCCTGGCCAACAAGAAGGGGATTTCCTTCGCGCTCGACGTCGGGGCCGCCCGGGGCGTCTATCACGGTGATCCCACGCGCGTGCGGCAGATTCTGTATAATCTGATCTCCAACGCCCTGAAGTTCACCGAGCACGGCGAGATCCGCGTGACCGCCAGCCACGCCGAGGGACGCCTGCGCCTCGGGGTTTCCGACACCGGCATCGGCATCGATGCGGAGGGGCTCGCCAAACTGTTCGTCCGGTTCTCGCAGGTGGACGCTTCGACCACCCGCCGGTTTGGCGGCACGGGCCTTGGCCTTTCGATCTGCCGAGAACTCGTACAGCTCATGGGTGGAGAATTGACCGTCGAGAGTGAGCTTGGCCGCGGCTCGACCTTCAGCGTGGAAGTGCCACTGGCGCGCGTTGGCGAGGAAGATCCCGACAGTGGCCTGCAGACTCCACCCACCAAGGGTGAACCGCCCGCTCTGGCGTTGAGAGTCCTGGCGGCAGAAGACAACGTGGTCAATCAACTGGTGCTCAAGACTCTGCTGCATCAGATCGGGGTCGATCTGATGGTGGTCGCCGATGGCCAGGCAGCCGTCGACGCTTGGGAGACCGGCGAGTGGGACGTCGTCCTGATGGACGTACAGATGCCGCGCTTGGATGGACCGACTGCCGCGCGCCTGATCCGACGGCAGGAAGCCATGACAGGCCGAGCCCGGACCCCGATCATCGCGCTTACCGCCAATGCGATGCCGCATCAGGTGGCCGAATACCTGGCCGCCGGCATGGACGGGCACGTGGCCAAACCGATCAAGGCCCGTCTCCTGCTTGAGGCGCTCCAGACGGCGAAGGAGGCTGGGACGGCTGACCACCGCGGCGGCGCGGGCGACAGCGTTCACCACTTAACTCGAAAGATCGGGGGAAGCGCCGGCGCGTGATTCTGTTCGGCCGCGACCGAAGCTGCCGGCCCCGGCAATGGCGCTGTCTTGAGTGTCCGAGGCGGATTTACACCGGCTGTTTTCGCCGCAGGATGGTCACTTCCTGGCCGAGCCCGATCTTGCAAACGTAAGGGGCCGTGCGACTCCGACGATGGTTACCGCGCTCGCAAGGATGTGGATGAAGAGCCGCCGGCTCAAAGCATCCTCGCACGCCGCTGAAATCCCGATCAACGGTTGAGGCCCCGGCACGTGAGCCCGCCTCCAGGATCGGGCTGGCCTGACCGCGCGCCAACGGCGCTTCACAGACCGTACACCTTCGCCATCGCCGGCTCGCGAGCCGCCACTTGGCGCGCGAGGTCGACCATGACCTTGGCCTGTTTCCAGGTTGCGTCGTCCTGCATCCTGCCGTCGACCATGGCCACGCCCGCGCCGTCGGGCATCGCTTCGAGAATGCGGCGGGCGATGGCGACCTCGGCCGGATCGGGTGAGAACACGCGTTTGGCGATGGCGATCTGGCTGGGGTGAAGGCTCCAGGCGCCCGCGCAGCCCATCACGAATGCATTTTTGAACTGCTGCTCGCAGCCTTCGGGGTCGTCGATGGCGCCGAACGGGCCGTAGAAAGGCTTGATTCCAGCCGCGGCGCAGGCGTCAACCATTCGCGCCAGCGTGTAGTGCCAAGGATCCTGCTGGACGCCTTCGCGCGCCGCTGGAGCGCCCGCCTCGCCAGGGTCGGCAAGCACGCGATAGGCTGGGTGGCCACCGCCGACCCGAGTGGTCTTCATGCCCCGGCTCGCCGCCAGATCGGCGGGGCCGAGACTGATCCCCTGCATTCGCGGGCTGGCCTGGGCGATCGCCTCGACGTTGGTGACCCCAAGCGCGGTCTCCAGGATCGCGTGCAGCAGGATCGGGCGCCTCAGCCCATGGCGCGCCTCGAGCACGGCCAGAAGCTGGTCCATGTAATGGATGTCCCACGGCCCCTCCACCTTGGGGACCATCATCACGTCGAGGCGGTCGCCGACCTCCGCGACGATTTGCGTGACGTCGTCGAAGTGCCAGGGGGCGGCAGGGCCATTGATGCGCACCCAGAGCCCTGTTCCCTTGGCCGCGAAGTCGACCTCTCGGGCCAGGGCGATGAAGCCGACGCGGGCCTGGATCTTGGCGTCGGCGGGAATTGCATCCTCAAGATTGCCGCACAGCACATCGATCTCGCCGGCGGCGTCAGCGGCGCGGGCGCGCAGCTTTTCGATGTGGGGCGGTAGGAAGTGGATCACCCGACCCAGGCCCACCGGCAGCTCACGCAGCGGCTCTGGCGCGCCCTGGGCCATGGGGCGGAAGAACGCGCGCGGCGGCTTTGACATCATTCGATGTGGTTCATCGACCGATCCCGTCGGTCAAGGTCAAAATCATCCAAGCGCCGGATCAGACTGCGGCCGTCCGGGGTGTTCCGCCAGCGGATGGCGGGTCTCCATCACCTCTCGGAGGCGATCCTGGGTCAGGTGGGTATAAATCTGTGTGGTGGCGATGTCCGCGTGGCCAAGCAAGGTCTGGACGACGCGCAGATCGGCGCCGCCCTCCAGCAGGTGGGTGGCGAAGGCGTGCCGCAACACGTGGGGGCTGACCTTGGCCCGATCGATGCCGGCGGTGACAGCGGCCTCGTCGAGCAACTGGCCGAACCGCCGTGGCGTCAAGCGGCCGGTGCTCCCGCGCGATGGAAACAGCCAGGGGCTGGATTTCACCCCCTTGGCGAAATGGCTGGGCCGGACTGGCAGATAGGCTGCCACCGCGGCCAACGCCGGCTTATTCAATGGCGCCAGCCGTTCCTTGCCGCCCTTACCCTTGACCATCAGGAAGGCGCGATCGCCCACCGACGCGCTGAGCGGCAGCGAAACCAGCTCGGAGATCCGCAGGCCGGCGGCGTAAAGCAGTTCGACCATCGCCCCCAGACGAAGACCCGCAGGACCATCCCTCGCCGTGGCCGCAGCGATCAGGCGCTCGACATCATCGCGGCTCAGCACCTTCGGCAGAGGCCGGCCGCGACGCGGGGCATCGACGCGCCGGCCAGGATCGTCGCTGCGCCATCCCTCCGCGACGACGAAGCGATAGAACTGCCGGATCGCGGCCCGCCGCCGCGCCGCCGTCGCCGGGGCAAGCGCGCGGGCGCCCAGCGAAATAAAGTAGGCTTCGATATCGTGCTGCGTGGCGGACGCCAGATCTCGCTCGCTTCGGTTGGCCAGAAATCGTTCAGCGTCCGCCAAGTCTCGCCGATAGGCTATCAGGGTGTTGGCAGCGGCCGCGCGTTCGGAGGCCATCATCTCGAGGAAGGCTTCGCTCCACTGCGCTCCGGCCATTGGCGCGCCTCTCCTTGAGCGCGAACGTCTCGCCGCCCCTAGCGCCGGTAAATTGGCGCGCGGCGCGGTGTCGTGTAAACATCAGCTCTCCGCCATGAACGCCTTCCCGATCCTTAACCGCAAGACGATAGCCCTGGTCGGGCTGATGGGCGTCGGCAAGAGCAGTATCGGCCGGCGACTGGCGAGCGCGCTGGCCATGCCCTTTCAGGACGCCGATTCGGAAGTCGAAGCTGCGGCCGGACGATCAGTGATCGATATTTTCGAAGACTATGGGGAGGCGGCCTTTCGCGACGGTGAGCGTCGAGTGATCGCGCGGTTGCTCGAGGGGCCGCCGCATGTGCTGGCGACCGGCGGCGGTGCGTTTCTGGACGCGCAAACCCGCCAGGTGATCTCGCGGCGGGCGGTTTCTATATGGCTGAAGGCTGACCTGGCCGTGCTGGCGCGGCGGGTCGGTCGCAAGGACACCCGTCCGCTGATGGCCGGCAAGGATCCTTTGGCTGTGCTCGAGCAGCAGGCCTCAGAACGCTACGATATCTATGCGCAGGCCGATATCGTCGTCGAGACCGGCGAAACCGCCCATCATGTGGCTGTCGACGCCATCATCAAGGCTTTGGCCGCGCGGGCGGCGTCCGCGCCCTCATGAACGTAGCGATCAGCGTCGGCCTTGGCCGCCGCGAGTATCAGGTGATGGTCGGACACGGACTGATCGACGAAGCCGGCGCGCTCGTGGCGCCGTTGCTGGCGTCCGGCCGCGTGGCGGTGGTCATGGACGAGGTGGTCGAGGGCCTGCACGGGGACCGGTTGCTGGCCTCTCTTAGAGCCGCCGGCATCTGCGCGGAACCGATCGTCATCGCCCCAGGCGAGGGCGCCAAGAGCTTCACTGGTCTTGAACAGCTTTGCGACAACCTGTTGGCCCTGGAACTCGACCGCGGCGACATGATCATAGCCTTTGGAGGCGGCGTCGTTGGCGATCTCGCGGGCTTTTCGGCCGCCATATACAAGCGCGGGATCGACTTCGTGCAGGCGCCCACGACGCTGCTCGCTCAAGTGGATTCGTCCGTCGGCGGAAAGACCGCGATCGACACCGCGCGCGGGAAAAACCTGATCGGCGCCTTCCATCAGCCGCGGCTGGTGATCGCCGACCTGGGGCTGCTCGACAGCCTGCCCGCTCGCGAGATGGCTTGCGGCTACGCCGAGGCGCTCAAGTGCGCCTTGCTCGGCGACGTCGAGTTTCTGGGGTGGCTAGAGGCCAACGGCGCATCGGTGCTGCAGCGGGAACCCGCTTGCCTCTCCCATGCCGTTTTGCGGTCCATCGAGATGAAGACGCGAATTGTCGCGCAGGACGAACGCGAGCATGGCGCGCGCGCCTTACTCAATCTCGGCCACACCTTCGGCCACGCAATCGAGGCGGAATGCGGCTTTGGCGACCAGATCAAGCACGGCGAGGCCGTCGGCCTCGGCTGCGCCATGGCTTTCCGCTTTTCCGCTTCACTGGGCCTTTGCAGCCCCGACGATGCGGGCCGGGCCAGCCTCGCCGTCGCCGCTGCGGGCTTGCCTACGCGTCTAAATCAGGTCGGTGGGGGCCCTTTCGCCGCCGACGCCCTCATCGGTCACATGGCGCAGGACAAGAAGGCGGTCGCCGGCGGCCTGACCTTCATCCTGGTGCGCGGGATAGGCCAAGCCTTCGTCGCCAAGGGGATCGACAAGGCAGCCTTGCGCGCTTTCCTCATCGAGGAAGGGGCCACGCGATGATTTCCGCCTTGTGGGCCGCAGCGCCGTTCATCATCGCCCTGTTGGCGGTTTCTGCGGTGTTTTCAGCAGCGGAGACGGCCCTGACCCGAGCCAGTCGCGGGCGCATGCATCAGCTGGAGCGCGATGGCGATCACGCGGCGGGTCGCGTGAACACGCTGCTCTCCGATCAGGAAACCATGATCGGAGCGGTGCTCATCGGTTACAACGTCATCAACATCCTGGCGTCGTCGCTGGCCACGGTTTTCATCACCAGCGTCGTCCCCGGCGCGCTGGGTGTGGCGCTGGCAACCGCGGTAATGACGGTGCTGGTGGTGGTCTTCGTCGAGGTTCTGCCCAAGACCCTGGCGATCGTCCGCGCGGACGACGTCGCGCGTAGCCTTTCCGGCCCGATGCTGCTGGTCGTGCGGGTGTTGGGGCCGGTGATCTACGCCATTCAGTGGGTGGTGAGGCATACTCTAGGCCTGTTCGGCGTGAAGCTGGACATGGGTGCCGATGTCCTTGCCGCTCACGAGGAAATCCGCGGTGCGGTCGAGTACCACCACTCGGAAGGCGCGGTGGAGAGCCGCGACCGCCGGATGCTGGGTGGCGTGCTCGACCTTTCGGACATGGATGTTTCGGAGGTAATGGCCCACCGCAAATCGATCTCTATGATCGACGCTGCTTTGCCGCCACGCCAGCTGGTGGCCGAGGCTCTGCGCTCGGCGCACACCCGCCTGCCGCTCTACCGCGGCGAGCCGGAGAACATCATCGGGGTGCTGCACGCCAAGGATCTTCTGAAGGCGCTCGCCGCAGCCGAGGGGCGCGCCGACGAAATCGACATTACCGCCGTCGTTCGCGAACCCTGGTTCATTCCCGAAACCACGAAGCTGAAGGACCAGCTAAACGCCTTCTTGAAGCGTCGGACGCACTTTGCCCTCGTCGTCGATGAGTACGGCGCCCTCCAGGGACTGGTGACGCTTGAAGACATCCTGGAAGAAATCGTCGGCGAAATCGAAGATGAACATGACCATGCGGTTACCGGCCTTCGCCGCCAAGCCGATGGCTCGGTGCATGTCGACGGCGACGTCACCGTCCGCGATCTCAACCGGGCCATGGATTGGGATCTGCCCGACGATCACGCGGTGACCATCGCCGGCCTTGTCATCCACGAGGCCCAGACCATTCCGGATCCCGGGCAGAAGTTCCTGTTCCATCGCCACCAGTTCCAGATCCTGCGCCGCCAGAGAAACCAGATCACCGCCCTCCACGTCGGACCTCAGCTGAAGCGCGATGCCGAGGTCTAGCGCTGGCCGAGTGGGCCGCCGTGTCCTAGGGTGCGCGCGTGGCGAAGCTTGAAGAGCACAGCATGGACGAGAATGATGCTTTGCGCGGTCGCCGGGTGCTTGTGGTCGAAGACGAAATGATGATCGCCATGCTGGTCGAGGACATGCTGGCCGATCTCGGCTGCGTTGTCGTGGGGCCTGCTCACCGCCTCGAAGACGCGCTGGAAATGGTCTGTGTCGAGCCCTTCGACGTGGCGTTGCTCGATGTCAATCTGGCGGGCCAGCCGGTGTATCCAGTGGCTGACGCGCTGCGGGCCAAGGGCGTGCCGGCGATTTTCGCCACCGGTTACGCTGACGCCGAACTGCGCGAGATCGACCGTGGCTCTCCGGTTCTGCAAAAACCGTTTCGGGCCTCGGAGCTCGCCATCGCGCTTAACGAAGCGCTTCGCGAAACACCAGCCTAGCCTGCTGTCTTTAAGTCGCTTGGCGCGGACACGCTCAACGACAGGGCGTGCACCGGCCCCGACAATTCCTCCGCCAAGGCAAGATAAACCAGTCTCTGGCGGGCGATGCGGGTCAAGCCGTCGAAGGCCGGGCTTTCAATGGCGACGGTAAAGTGGCTCTCGCCGCCCGCGCGGGCGCCGGCATGACCGGCATGGCGGGCCGAGTCGTCGATAATCTCCAGCCGGGTCGGGGAAAACGTCGCGCTGAGTTTATCAGTGATGACCTTGGCGAGACTGCCCATAATTTCGCCCTCCAAATACCGGCGTGTCAATTCTTGAACGGTAAAACTTTGCCTACATACTTTGCCCCATGACGACCGCGTTTCAATATCGACCGCGATTCATCGACATCCGCGTGCGACCGCCGAAGTCCGGCGATGAAGCGCCAGCCGATGATGTGCACGCCCTCAAGCCCGGGGAGCGCGCCTGCGATCACGCCGGCTGCAGGGCAAAGGCCGATGCCCGGGCGCCGAAGTCACGCGACCTTCCCGGCGACCATTACTGGTTCTGCCAGGCGCATGCGGCGGAGTACAACCGCTCATGGAACTTCTTCGCCGGAATGAGTGAGGGGGAAATTCGCACGCGCGTAGCCGAGGACATCGCCACCGGCGGGCGCCCGACATGGTCGCTGGGACGCGGCGCGCGCAATAGGGAGGCGGCGCCGAACCGAGGCTTTTTCCGCGATCCTTTCGGAATTTTTGGCGCGGCCAAGTCGAAACAGGACGACGAACGCGCCGCCCATGAACGGCGCCTCGGGAAGATGGAGCGCGGCGCCCTCGCCGATCTCGATCTCGACGCCCAGGCAGACAGCGCCGCGATTCGGGTGCGCTACACCGAGCTGGTCAAGCGCTGCCATCCGGACGCCAACGGCGGCGACCGCTCCGCCGAACACAAGCTCCAGCGGGTGATCAAGGCCTACAAGACACTCCAGAAGGCAAAGCTGGTTTGACCGTGAGGGCCGCTCAAGGCGCCTCGAACGCGTAGCCAGCTGAGCGGACGGTCCGGATAGGATCGACGGCCCCATTGAGGGTCAGGGCTCGGCGAAGGCGGCCGATCTGCACATCGACGGTGCGGCTCTCGACAAAGCTGTCCGAGCCCCAGACGGCGTCGAGCAACTGCTCCCGCGAAAACACCCGGCCCGGGTGCTGCATGAAGTGCTCAAGCAGGCGATACTCAGTTGGGCCGAGGCGAACCTCCGCGCCCGCGCGCCTCACCCGGTGCCCGGTGCGGTCGATGACGATATCGCCGGCGGCGACGCTTTCCTGCGCAAGCCCCGGGCGGATGCGCCGCAGCACGGCTCGGACGCGGGCGACCAGCTCGACCATCGAGAACGGCTTGACGACATAATCGTCCGCCCCGACATCGAGGCCACGGATCCGGTCGCTCTCCTCCCCGCGCGCGGTGAGCATGATGATCGGCAGATTGCGCGTGGCGGCGCGTTGCCGCAGCCGCCGGCAAACTTCTATTCCGGACACGGAAGGAAGCATCCAGTCCAGAATGACAAGGTCTGGCTGCCGCTCATCGATGGCGACGAGAGCCTCTTCGCCATCGGCGCAGAGCTGCACCCGATAACCTTCCTTCTCCAGGTTGTACTGCAGGAGAATGGCGAGGGAATCCTCGTCTTCGACCACCATAAGGCAGGGATCCACCTTGCCGCTCCGTCAGCTTTGCCGCCGGTCGAGGGCGTCAGACTTCGGCCGAGGCTCGGCGATCTCGACGCCGGTGATTTCGTAGTGAACGATCTCCGCGATATTGGTCGCGTGGTCGCCGATGCGCTCCAGGTTCTTGGCGACGAACAGCAAGTGGGTGCAGTCGCTGATCGTGCGCGGATCAGACATCATATAGGTGAGCAGCTCGCGAAAGATCGCGTCGTAGTGCTCGTCTATTTCGTGGTCCCGCCGCCACACGTTTTGGGCGCGCTGGACATCCCGCGAGCTGAACGCGTCGAGCACATCCTTGAGGCGGCCCGAGACCAGCTCGCCCATCCGCTCGATGGACCCGCTGAGCGGCGCCGGAGGTCCGGACTCGACGATGGCGAGGCAGCGCTTGGCGATGTTCTTCGCCAGATCGCCGCATCGCTCGAGATTCATGCTGATCTTCATCGCCGCGACCGCTCGGCGAAGGTCAGCCGCGACGGGTTGGCGCAACGCGATGAGGCGAATCACCTTGCGCTCGATCTCGCCTTCCAGAACATCCAGTCCTTCATCGCGGACGATGACCGACTCTGCCATCGCCGCGTCGGAGCGGACGATCGCGGCTATGGAATCAACTACTTCCGCCTCCGCGAGACCGCCCATCCGGGACAGCTCGGCGGTGATCAGGTCCAGCTCCTCGTCGTAAGCGCGTACCGTGTGGTCCATGGTGCAACGTTCCTGTTGGACGAGGTTAGCCGAATCGTCCGGTTACGTAGTCGCTCGTCCGGGGATCGCGCGGATTGACGAAAAGCTCTTCGCGATCGCCGGCTTCAATGACTTTTCCATCAAGCATGAAGATCACCCTTTGGGAGATTCGGGCCGCCTGCTGAAGGTTGTGGGTAACGATGAGAACCGTCAGGCGCCGGGCGAGCTGCGTCAGCAGTTCTTCGATCTTGGCGGTTGAAATGGGATCAAGCGCCGATGTCGGCTCATCCAGAAGCAGCACCTGCGGCCGCACCGCGAGGGTGCGCGCAATGCACAGCCTCTGCTGCTGACCTCCAGAGAGGGCCAACGCGCTTCGCCGCAGCTTATCCTTGACCTCGTCCCAAAGCGCGGCCTGGGTGAGGGCCTGCTCGACGCGCACGTCCATTTCGGCCCGCGAAAGCCTTTCATAGTGGCGTACCGGGAAGGCGATGTTTTCGTAGATCGACAACACGAACGGCGTCGGTTTCTGGAATACCATGCCCACCGAACGGCGAAGCTCCACCCGGCTGTACTGCCTGGAGATCACGTCCTCGCCATCGAGCAGGATTTTGCCCGTCGCGCGCTGCCCTGGATAAAGCTCGTAGATGCCGTTGATGGTCCGCAGGAGCGTGGATTTTCCGCACCCGGACGGCCCGATGATCGCCGATATGGTGTTCGGCGGAAAATCGACGGCGATTTGGTTTAGCGCCTGATGTTTTCCGTAAAAGAAGTCGAGGCCGCGCACCTCGATCTTGGCTCTTGCGGCCTGCGGGCCTGCTGCGGCGGTCCCGTGCCTCTCCAAGGTCTTTGTCGCGTCATCCATCGTAGGTTCTCTGCCTGAATGCGGCCCGGGCGATGACGCCCAAAATGAGAACGAACAGGGTGATGATCAGGGCCCCGGCCCAGGCGAGCGCGTGCCAGCTTTCGTACGGGCTCATCGCGTACTGGAAGATCACCACCGGGATGTTGGCAAGCGGCTGGGAGAGATTGCTGGTCCAGTACTGGTTGTTCAGGGCCGTAAAAAGCAGCGGGGCCGTCTCGCCGCTGATTCGCGCGACAGCCAGAAGGATGCCGGTGACGATGCCGGTGCCGGCGGCGCGATAAATCACCTTAGTCGTTATGCGCCAGCGCGGCAGGCCGAGCGCCAGCGCCGCCTCGCGCATGGGATCGGGCACGAGCTGCAGCGCCTCGTCGCTAGTGCGCACGACGACCGGCAACAGGATCATGGCCAGGGCGATCGCTCCGGCGTAGCCCGAAAAATGTCCAAATGGCCGGACGGCAAGCTGATAGACGAAAAGTCCGATCACGATCGACGGCGCGCTCAACAGGATATCATTGACGAAGCGGATGACGGCCCCAAGCCGCGTGCGCCGGGCGAACTCGGCCAGGTAGGTTCCGGCCAGGATGCCGACAGGGGTTCCGATGAGGATGGCCAGAACAATCATCGCGAAGCTGCCGAAGAAAGCGTTCAGCAAGCCCCCGTCGCTGCCAGGCGGTGGCGTCATCTGGGTGAACAGCGCCGGCTTCAGCGCCGCTGCGCCTTTGGAGGCGGTGGTCCACAAGATCCAGCCGAGCCAGAACAGTCCAAAGACGGTCGAAAGCGTCGCCGCGAGCAAGACCACGACGTTTGTGATCTGGCGGCGCAGGATGATCGATTGCGAGGTCGTCGACACTAGGCGCGCCCCTCCAGGCGGCCCATGCGCAGCAACATCAGCTTGGCGAGCGCGAGCACGATGAAGGTGACGGCAAACAGCAGAAAACCGAGCGCGATCAGCGACGATACGTAGATCGGCGAGTCGGCCTCCGTAAATTCGTTGGCTATGGCGGCCGCGATCGAATTGCCAGGCATCAACAGCGACAGGGAGAAATCGTGGGCGTTGCCAAGAACGAAGGTGACTGCCATGGTTTCGCCAAGAGCGCGGCCGAGGCCCAGGAAAATCGCCCCGACCACGGCCGATCGCGTGTAGGGCAGGCTGACATGGCTGACGACTTCCCAGGTCGTGGCGCCAAGA
>JAYTRF010000071.1:0-6034 GCA_043746375.1 Caulobacteraceae bacterium
CGGCCGTCTGCGCGTCGATCCAACCGGCCGCATACTCTCGGCAGCGGGTGCGGAACTCCGCCTTCGAGACATCGGCTTTTCCTCGGCCCTCGGCCCGGAAAAGCTCTTCGATCTTCCATTCTATCGGCAGTCCATGACAATCCCAGCCGGGCCGGTAGTCGACATCCCAGCCGAGTGCGAAGCGGGATCGAACGACGAAATCCTTCAGAAGCTTATTCAGCGCGTGGCCTATGTGGATCGCCCCGTTGGCGTAGGGGGGGCCATCGTGCAGCACGAACAGTGGCGCGGCGGCGGCCTGCCGCTGGGATCTCAGCGTGGCGTAAAGACCGCCCCAAGCGGCCAGTATCCGCGGTTCGAGCTGCGGCAGGCCGCCGCGCATGGGAAATGCGGTCTGCGGAAGAAACACCGTCTCGCGGTAATCGCGCTTGGCTGGTTCGGCGTCGCCCTGCATGACGGCTCCAGTAGGGTGCAGACTTTAGGGGTTAGGCAAATTCGGCGCACGCTTCGAACCTAATCGTCCGCAGCCGTCACGCCGGGGCGGCAGTTCGCGGGCCTATCCGAACCGTCATCATCGGAAAAGGCATGTAACAGAGGTGGCTTGGCCGGGCTAGAGGCGTGCGAGGGCTCGCGCCTGAAGTTCGTCCAGCCGGACCTGTTCGACCATCGCCTCGATGGTTGGAAACTTCTCCTCAGGCCGCAGGAAGGCGATCAGATCGGTCTCGATGGATTCGCCATAGATGTCCTCGTCGAAGTCGAAAAGCCAGACCTCAAGCAGCGGGTCGACGATCCCGGTCGTTGGATTGACCCCGACGTTGGCGACGCCGGCAAGCTGACGTCCGTCGGCCAGCCGAGTCCGGGTCGCGTAGGCCCCGAACCTTGGGGCCACATAGTCCCCAAGCAGCACATTGGCGGTCGGAAAGCCTAGCTTTCGGCCAAGCTGACGGCCCTTCCTTACCAGCCCTTCGATGGCGAACGGCCGGCCGAGGATTGCGGTCGCCACCTCCGGGCGACCCTCGCGCAAGGCTTCGCGAGCCGCCGTTGAAGAGATCTTGACGCCGCCGGCCGCTATCGGCTGGGCCACCGACACCGTGAAGCCAAATTCCTCACCATATCGGCGCAGGGAATCGGGATCGCCTGTGCGATCCCTGCCGAATGTGACATCGAAACCGACGGCCACGTGGCGAACGCCCAACCCCTCGACCAGCACCTCGCGCACGAAGTCACGGTCCGAGAAGCTGGCCATCTGGGCGCCAAAGGGCAGCAGATAGAGCCGATCAGCCCCCAGTCGCGCGACGGTCCGCGCCAGCTGGTTGGCGTTCATCAGCCGAAAGGGCGGCGCGTCCGGCTGAAAGTGCATGCGTGCGTGGGGCTCGAAACTGATCACCCCCAACGGCGCGCCCAGGCGAGTGGCGGCTTCTGCCGCATCGGCGATGACGCGCTGGTGGCCAAGATGGACACCGTCGAAAGCGCCGTGCGCAATGGCGGCGCCACGGTCCCTTGGGGTAAGAGCTTTCCAGCCGTGGAGAACGTTCATGGCGCCGCCGGCGGTCCCCGCCGGGGCGCGATGACCTCCGCCTCGCCATCGACCACGACCTTGCCGGCCACCAGGCAGGTGGTGGCCAGAGTCACCCGCGCCCGCGCCTCATCGATGGCGGTGACCTGCGCGCGTGCTGTCACCGCGTCGCCGATCCGTACCGGGCGCCTGAATCGCAGGGTCTGGGAAACATAGATTGAGCCTTCTCCGGGAAGCTCGGCGCCGATCACCGCCGAGATATATCCAGCGCAGAGCATCCCGTGGGCAATCCGGCCGCCGAACGGTGTCGCCGCCGCAAAGGCCTCGTCCAGATGCAGGGGATTGTCATCTCCAGTGACCGCAGCGAAAATGCGAAGATCGCGCTCGCCAACGACGCGGGTCGATTCGGCCTTTTGGCCGACCTGCAAATCTTCCAGACACAATCGGCCCAAGGTCCACCTGTCTTTCCGTGATTGCGGTCTTAGCTTGTCCGGCGCGATTGGCGAAGGTTGTCACCAGATCAGGGCGAGCATGGAGAAACGCGCACGCGCGTCGTTCTCGGCGAGCATGTGCTCCACAGCGGCCAGCGCGAGTCCCCCTTCGTCGATCAATTCGTCCGCGCCGTGGATGCCGCCGGCGATGAACAGCGCGTCGAGATCCTGGCGATTTGCCCCGGTTATGTCGGTGGCCATGCCATCCCCGATGGCCAGCACGCGCAGACGGTCCACGGCGTCGCCACGGTCGGCGGCCGCTCTCGCCAGCGCGAGATCATAGATCGGCGGCCAGGGCTTGCCCGCCATCCGCACCTCCCCGCCGAGGGTCTGGTACAGTTCGGCCAGGGCCCCGCCGCAGATTATCAGGCGATCACCACGCTGAACGACCTTGTCAGGGTTGGCGCAAACCATCTCCAGGCCGCGCTCGGCGGCCCGGCCCAGCCGTTGGCGATAGTCCAGGGCGGTTTCGTTCTCGTCGTCGTCAGGACCGGTGCAGGCGATGAAGTTCGCCTGTTCCAGCGGGGCGAACGTCAAGCCCAGTCCTGCATAGAGCGGATCGTCGCGGCCAGGCCCGATGCGCCAGGCGGGCCCGGGCGCACGTGCGGCCAACAGCGCCCGGGTGGCGTCCCCCGAGGTGACCACGCTAGACCACGCCTCGCGCGGAACGCCCAAGTCGTCGATCTGATCGACGACGGCGCGCCAAGGCCTGGGCGAATTGGAAATCAGCACGACAGGTCCGCGCTCGCGTCGCCAGCGGGCGAGCGCCGCGCAGGCCAACGGGAAAGTTTCCCGCCCGTTATGGATCACGCCCCAGACGTCGCAGAGCAGGACATCATAGCCCGGCGCGATCTCGGACAAACCGCCGACCAGGCGGGTCATTCCGCGTCTCCCGGTTCCCGCGCCGCTGCGTTTTGCAAAGTAGTATGACTGGTAGGCGGAGCGACTAGCGTGTCGGAAGCGGGTGTTCGCCGCGGTAGTCATAGAATCCGCGGCCGGTCTTGCGGCCGAGCCAGCCGGCCTCGACATATTTCACCAATAGCGGGCATGGCCGGTATTTGGAGTCGGCGAGGCCGTCGTAAAGCACATTCATGATCGAGAGCACTGTGTCCAGACCAATGAAGTCGCCCAACTCCAGAGGGCCCATCGGATGATTTGCGCCGAGCTTCATCGCCGTATCGATGGCCGCCACCGTGCCGACGCCCTCGTAAAGCGTATAAATCGCCTCGTTGATCATCGGCACCAGCACGCGATTGACAATAAAGGCCGGAAAGTCCTCGGCGTTAGCGGTGGTCTTGCCCAGCGACTTGGCGAAGGCCACAGCGATCTCATAGGTCGCCGCATCGGTGGCAATGCCGCGGATGATCTCGACCAGATTCATCAGCGGCACGGGGTTCATGAAATGCAGACCGATAAACCGCTCCGGCCTGTCGGTGGTCGAGGCTAGGCGCGTGATCGAGATCGAGGAGGTGTTTGACGCCAGGAGCGCCCCATCGGACAGATGCGGCTGCAGGGCTCGAAAAATCTGCTTTTTTACCTCTTCGTCCTCGGTCGCCGCCTCGATGGCCAGGTCTGCCGTGCCGATCGCTTCGAGTCCGGCAGCCGGCCGGATCCGCGCCAGCGCCGCCTTCATGTCGGCCTCACTGATCAGGCCGCGGGCGAGTTGACGGCCCATGTTGCGGTCGACCAGCGCAAGGCATTCCTCGACCTTGCCGGCCGCGCTGTCGTGCAGCAGCACATCGTAACCCGCCAGGGCGCAGACGTGCGCAATGCCGCCCCCCATCTGGCCCGCGCCGATTACGCCGACCGTCCTGATATCCGCCATTTTGCCTGCCTCGGCGCTGGGATGGGGCGCATCACGCTTTTAAGCGCCCGCCACTATGACAATCTTCTAACACGGCCCCCGGCGCCGGCGCCAAGCATTTGCTGCATTGCAGCGAAACGGGTGTCTGCTGTTGTCGCTATTTCCCCGCAGCCGTCAGCGCCGCCATCAATTCCGGCACGGCGGTCTTGTAATCGGCAACCAGTCCATAGTCCGCCACCTGGAAGATCGGCGCGTCGGCATCCTTGTTGATGGCGACGATGACTTTCGAGTCCTTCATCCCGGCTAGATGCTGAATGGCTCCTGAAATGCCGATGGCCACGTAGAGCTGGGGGGCGACAACCTTGCCGGTCTGGCCGACCTGATAGTCATTGGGCGCATAGCCGGCGTCGACCGCCGCGCGCGATGCCCCCACGGCGGCGCCTAGTTTATCGGCCAGCGGTTCGATGACGCGGTGGAACTCCTCGGCCGAACCCATAGCCCTTCCACCGGAAACGACGATCTTCGCGCCTGCGAGTTCCGGACGATCGGACTTGGCGATCTCGTCGGAAATGAAGCGGGTATGGGGCGCGCCGGGGCCTGCGTCGACGGGCTCGATCGGCGCCGAGCCACCCTCGCCGGTCGCTTTGAAGGCGCTCCCGCGCACGGTGATGACCTTCTTGGCGTCTGCCGACTTTACTGTCTCCAGCGCATTTCCGGCGTAGATCGGCCGCACGAAGGTGTCGGCGTCGATCACCTCGATAATCTCCGATATCGGTGCTGCGTCGAGTTTCGCGGCGACGCGAGGGGCGAAGTTCTTGCCGGCCGAGGTCGCAGCGATCAGCACCGCGTCATACTCCGCCATCAGAGCCAGGACGCAGGCGGCCATGGCTTCGGCGATGCCGGCGCCGAGGGCCTGGCTATCGGCGGTAAGGACCTTGCGCACGCCGTCGATCTTGGCCGCGTGGGCCGCCACTTCCGCGATCCCTACGCCCGCGACCAGCACATCGACGTCCGGCGACAGCGCCTTGGCGGCGGTGACGATCTTGTGCGTGTTATCCTTGAGCGTGTGGTTGTCGTGATCGGCGACGACGAGAACGGCCATGGCTCAAAGCACTCCCGCTTCGGTTTTCAGCTTGGCGACAAGCTCTGCGGCGTTTTCAACCTTGACCCCGGCAACGCGCCTGGCGGGCTCGGTAACCTTCGCCACTGCGATATGACCGCCGGCCAGTCCGCCGTAATCATCAACCGACTTCACGTCGATGACCTTCCTCTTGGCCTTCATGATGTTGGGCAAGGAGGCGTATCGCGGTTCATTGAGGCGAAGGTCGACTGTAACCACCGCGGGCAGGTCGAGTTCGAGGGTTTGCAGGCCGCCATCGACTTCGCGGGTCACCCGCACAACCTTGCCTGTCGGCTCGATCTTCGACGCGAACGTCGCCTGCGGCCAGTCGAGGAGCGCAGCCAACATCTGGCCGACGGCATTGTTGTCTCCGTCGATGGCCTGCTTGCCCATGATGATCATGTCGGGGGCCTCGGTCTGCGCTACCGCCTTGAGCAGCTTGGCGACTTCCAGCGGCTGAGGATCGGCGTCGCTTTGCACCAGGATGCCGCGATCGGCGCCGATGGCGAGCGCGGTGCGGATGGTCTCCTGAGCCTGGGCGGGCCCGATCGAAACCACCACGACCTCTTCCGCAAGGCCTTTCTCCTTCATCCGCACCGCTTCCTCGACGGCGATCTCGCAAAACGGGTTCATCGACATCTTGACGTTGGCCAGGTCGACGCCTGACTGGTCGGACTTCACCCGCGGCTTGACGTTGTAGTCGATCACCCGCTTGACCGGGACCAAGAGCTTCATCGGCTACTCCGTTTGTCTTTCTCGCCTTGCGGCGCGGCCAGGCGCCTACCTGTGGCGGACTAGAGCGGCGCCTGCCGCCGATGCAAAGGGGCAATAACGCCTTGCACGCGCATTGCAAGTCGCCCACTTCCCGCTTTGTTTTGAGGAGGCCCGTCGGAAGAATGACCCGCTGGATCACCAATGCCAAGCTCATAGCCCTCGCCGGGTTTTTCATCGCCAGCCTGGCGGCCGCCGCCTACCAGATGGTCTTCGTCTGGCCGGCGCAGCGCTGCGAGACGCACGGCGCTTGGTGGGATGGAAGCGATCGCCAATGCCTGACGCCGATCGCCATCTGGCGGATCACCGGTCGCCACCTCGCCTCAGGCCCGGCG
>JAYTRF010000072.1:0-3903 GCA_043746375.1 Caulobacteraceae bacterium
CGCCTGGAACCGCCTTCTCGCCGACCCCGCCCGCATCGCCTCAATCGCAACCCGACCATGGGCGCTCAGTGGTCAAGCTTAAGGGCGGTTGGTATAAGATCCTCGCAGACCCAACCCGTCAATCCGGGCGATCACGGCGGCGTCCAGCGGCCCGGCCGCTTCGGCGGCGAGACACTGGCCAAGCTCTTCGCGGTTCTTGACGCCAAGGACTACCGTGTCGATCCCAGGCATGGAGAGGGCGTACCGGTGCGCCAGACCGGCGGGGTCTTCGCCGAGCTCGCGGCAGAGATCCCGAAATGGCGCGGCCCGATCGAAGTCGCGACGTTCGGCCTGACCTTCTGGCAGATCGCGGTCGAGGCGGGCCGTCAGCGCGCCGGCCTGCACGGCGCGAATGCCCATGACGCCGATGCCGCGCACCTTTGCTTGCGCAATGATTTCGTGAGGACCTTCAGATTCGGCGAAGTTCTTCATGCCGCCAGCGCTGTCCAGCAGGTTGGTGATCGCCTGCACCGCCGCGGGCGGCGGATCGTGGTCAAGGGCGCGCAGGACGGCGGCCGGGACGCCGACGCCGGTGATGCCCCAATGACCGATCTT
Source organism: Caulobacteraceae bacterium (assembly GCA_043746375.1). GTDB lineage: Bacteria > Pseudomonadota > Alphaproteobacteria > Caulobacterales > Caulobacteraceae > Acaudatibacter. The sequence continues at coordinate 595 of JAYTRF010000072.1, forward strand.
GCCCGCCGCCCGCAGCCCTTCAATCGCCGGAATGAATTCCTCCGCATAGGTACGCCAGCGCGTAGCAAAGACGTCCTGACGGTCGGGTCGGACGGCGAATGAATAATCATCCGCACACAGATTGGTATGCAGGAAAAAGAGTTCGATGTGCTCCAGGCGCATCGCCGCAAGGCTGGCGTCAAGCGACATGGTCAGGCGAGAAGCGGTTTCCCCGGGCGGCGGCGTGCCCAGACGGCACTTGCTGGTGAACCGCACCTGAGGCGGCGGCGCCCCGGCGAAGGTTTCACCGATGATCGCCTCGCAGTTACGGTAGAGCGGGGCGGTGTCGATCAGGGTGATGCCTTGGTCGACGGCCATGCGCAGAGTGGCCGCGGCTTCCTCGCGGCTGGTCGGTCCCCACCCCTGGCCGATCCCGCCGCCGCCCAGGGTAAGGCGACTGACGTTCTGGATTGGCCCAAGGTCCCCCGTCTTCACCGCCGTAAGGCCACGGACGCTATGGCCCGGGCTACCTCGGCGGGTTGTTCGAGGATGACCATGTGACCGGCATCAGGCACGTTGACCAGCGTCGCGGCGGCAATGGCGGCCCGAAACGCGGGTCCGTAGGCCGGCGGTATCATCCTATCGCTCATGCCCCAGACGATCACCGTCCTGGCCTTGACCCGATAAAGGCGTTCGGCCAGTCCGCGCTCGGGCACCGGAAAAAGAATCTTCCCCGCCATGCCCATCTGGCGGGCGTTGCGGACCAAGTAATCCTGGAGGAACTTCGGATCGCTCATGTCGAGACCCGATGTCATCAGCTTGGCGCCGGCTTCGGGATCGTGGAACAGGAATTTGGGCAACTCGAAGGGCAGCAGGGAAAACATGTCGGGGATCGGCGTGTCATCGAGCCACAGGCCGGCGGGGCAGATCAGCGCCAGGCGCGAGACATCGTTGGGCGCCAGCGCCGCCATTTCCGCCGCGATCATCCCGCCCATAGAGTGGCCGACGAGGATCGGGTCTTTCAGACCAAGGCCCTCGACGACATCCCAGCCGTGCAGGGTGAAGTCGAGCATGTCGCGCAAGCTGCCGCACTCGGCGGTATCGCCGTAGCCGGGCAGGAACGGGGCGTGGACATGGTATGCCTCGGCCAGCTCCGCCAGCAACGGGTCGCCGTCGGTCATGCCGCCGGCGCCATGCAGGTAAACCAGCGGCTCGCCGGCCCCGCCCTCCAGGTAGCGGACCGTCGCATGCCGCGTTTCCACAGTCTTGGATTGCATCGCGCTCATGGACTTCTACTCGGCGGGGACGGTGGCGCGCGGCGCCGCGCCGGGGGCCATGGTCGGCGCGGCGGGAAGCGAGCCCGGCACGGCGCGGTCGGCAATCGGATGGCACCAGAACCGCTCATCGGCCTCCCACTCCGGGAACAGGCCGCGCAGCTTCGGCATCACTTTTTCGGCGAACAGCCTGGACGAATACATGCACTTCTCGGCCGGCATGTCGCCGACATGCATCAAGCAGAAGATGTTACCGACGTTGAGGCCCTTGATCAGATCCTCCATCCGCTGGCGCACCGTCTCGGGAGAGCCGGCGATGACATGCCCGCCTTCGGTGAGGTCCTTCCAGGTCAGCTCGCCAAAACCCTTTGGCGGTGCATATTGCGACAAGGCTCCGGCCTGGATGGTCTTGATCGTCCGATAGCCCGGCGCGTCGGCGAAGCCAGGATAGACGTGCAGGCACCGGTTATAAAAGTAATGGATGTGCGGCCAGTAGAGCCGCTCAGCCTCTTCGTCGGTTTCGGCCACGCAGATGGTCTGGGCAAACCCGGCGCGATAGGGCGACTTGTCCGGCGCGCCGCGTTCCTCCACCCGGTTCCAATACCCCTGCAGCAGCGCCTTGGCCCTAAGATAGCCGGTGAAGCTGAGGTATGAATACGAATAGGTGTTGTCGATGCAGAAGTCGTAGGTCTCCACCGAGCCGCCGCCCGGAATGTGCACCGGCGGATGCGGTTGCTGAATGGGCCTTGGCCAGATGTTGACGTGCCGCAGCTTGTTGTAGCGGCCGTTGAAGGCGAACGGGTCGCGCTCGGTCCAGGCGCGGATGATCAGTTCGTGCGCCTCTGCGTATTTCTCCCGTGTCAGCGCCGGGATCTGGCCATAGCAATAGTTGGTGTCCATCGACGTGCCGACGGGAAAGCCGGCCACCAGCCGACCGCCCGAAATGCAATCGAGCATGGCGAACTCCTCGGCCACGCGAACCGGAGGATTGTAGAGGGCGATGGAATTGCCGAGCACGACGATGGCGGCGTTCTTGGTCCGCCGTGCGAGGCCGGCGGCGATGATGTTCGGCGACGGCATGATGCCGTAGCCATTCTGGTGATGCTCGTTCACCCCGACCCCGTCGAAACCGAGGGTATCGGCGTATTCCAATAGATCCATGTAGGTGTTGTAGACCGCATTGCTCTTCACCGGATCGAACAGGCGCTGGTCGATATCCACCCACACCGAGTGGTTCTTCTCGCGGAAGTCATCCGGCAGGAATGGCCACGGCATGAGGTTGAACCAGGTGAATTTCATCGTCAGCTATCCTTCCATCCGACGCCGCCGTCCGTGCTCTACTGATCGGCGTTCACTGTCCGGCCGACCGTAAGACATCCACGATGAGGCGCGCAATGCTCGCCATGCGCCCCGGCGTTGCAAAACCGGCGCATGACGGCGGCTCCATCCTGGGTTATGGCGCAGCCTCGCTTAAACCTGCAGAGACCGCGCCCTTGACCGATCCATTCTCATCCCTAGCTCTCGCCCGCGGACCAGCGTGGAAGAACCGCTTCATGCTGGCGCCGCTGACAAACACTCAGAGTCACCCGGACGGGCGACTCTCCGACGAAGAATTTCATTGGCTGACCATGCGCGCCAAGGGCGGCTTTGGCCTAGTCATGACGTGCGCATCGCACGTTCAGCGGCAGGGCCAAGGATTTCCCGGCCAGCTCGGCGTCTATGCCGACGACCACCTGCCTGGCCTGAGGCGGCTGGCGACGCAGATCAAGGCGGACGGCGCGGTGGCTTCCCTGCAACTCCACCACGCAGGCATCCGATCACCGCGCCACCTCATTGGCGAGACGCCGGTCGGGCCATCGGAAGACTCCGAGACAGGCGCCCGCGCGCTCACCACCGGCGAAGTCGAGACGCTGATCGAGGATTTCGTCGCTGCGGCGGCGCGCGCGGAGCGAGCGGGGTTCGACGGCGTCGAGATCCATGGCGCGCACGGCTACATCCTATGCGCGTTCCTGTCCCCCGAGACCAACCGCCGCACCGATGACTATGGCGGCTCGCC
>JAYTRF010000073.1:0-2531 GCA_043746375.1 Caulobacteraceae bacterium
GGCGGACTGTCCGGAAATACGGCAATCGATCAGTACATTGCCGGCCTGGCCGCCGAAGCCCCTAACCGCCGGCCCGGCGTCGCGGGTGAAACCGGCCAGCTTGGCCATCAAGTCGAACGCTGTATTCGGCGGCGAGTGGGCAATGAAGCTGGCTGGATATCTGGCGATCCCCTCCGCCTCCGCCTCCGCCTCCGCCGCCGCGGCCACTGGGATCAGCGCCGCCAGGGCGCCCAGAAAAAACCCAGACTCATGCCGGACCCTTTCAGGCCCGTGTGTTGGCCGCCCCGCGGCGCCCGCGCCAGTGCATTCGAGGTAACGGTGCCTGCCCCCGCTAACGCGCTCGCACTGCCGGCCCGGGCAGGCAATCCCTAGACGCTCGTCCCGCCGACGGTCAGGCCGGTGATCTTGAGCGATGGCTGGCCGACGCCGACCGGCACGCCTTGGCCGGCCTTGCCGCAGACGCCGATGCCGGGATCGAAACAGAAGTCGTCTCCGATCATGGTCACGCGGGTCAGGGCCGACGGGCCATCGCCGATCAGGGTGGCGCCCTTGACCGGGGCTGCGATCCTGCCGTCCTCGATCAGGTAGGCCTCGGTGCACTGGAAGACGAACTTGCCGTTGGTGATGTCGACCTGGCCGCCGCCGAAGTTGGCGCAGTAGAGGCCGCGTCCCGTCGAGGCGATCATCGCTTCGCGGGTGTCGCCGCCGCTTCGCATGCCGGTGTTGGTCATCCTGGGCATCGGCAGGTGGGCATAGGACTGGCGTCGGCCGTTTCCGGTCGGGGCCATGCCCATCAGGCGCGCGCTCTGGCGGTCGTGCATGTAGCCCACCAGGATGCCGTCATCGATAAGGATGGTGCGCGCGGTCGGCGTGCCCTCGTCGTCGACGCTCAGCGAGCCCCGCCGCTCGGCTATCGCCCCGTCGTCGAAGACGGTAACGCCTGGCGCCGCCACCCGCTCGCCGATGCGGCCGGAAAACGCCGAGGTTCCCTTGCGATTGAAGTCGCCTTCCAGGCCGTGGCCGACCGCCTCATGCAGAAGGACGCCGTTCCAGCCGGGGCCAAGAACCACATCCATCTCTCCGGCCGGGCAGTCGACGGCGTCCAGATTGACCAGGGCCTGGCGCAGCGCCTCCTCGACCTGCTCGCGCCAGCTTTCAGGGCGAATCCATTCCTCGAAGCCTGCGCGACCACCGGCGCCGGAGGATCCGTTCTCGCGCCGCCCGTCCTTTTCGACCGTGACCTGCACGTTGAGCCGCACCAGAGGCCGCACGTCTCGGATCAGGCGACCGTCGGCGCGAACGATCTCGATCACCCGCCGCTCGCCGGCGATCGAGGCCATGACCTGGGCGACACGCGGATCGCGCGCCCTTGCGAAGGCGTCTATCTCCTGAAGCAATGCAACCTTCTGGGCGAAATCGGGCGAGGCCAGCGGGTCGGAGTCGCCGTAAAGCCGCACATTGGTCGCTCGCGGTCCTTCGGCGGCGACGCCGCTATAGCCTCGCTTGGCCAAGGCCGCTGACTTTGCCGCCCTGGCGATGGCGGCCTCCGATATTTCGCTTGAGTGGGCATAGCCGGCGGTCTCTCCGGCGATGACCCGCAGGCCGAAACCCTCGGTCGAGTCGTAGGCCGCGGACTTCAATCGCCCGTCGTCGAAGACCAGCATCTCGCTTTGCGAACGTTCGAGAAAAATCTCTCCGTCGTCGGCTCCGCGCAGGGCGTCATTGAGCAGATCGCCGGCCCGCGAAGGCTCGACGCCCGAGGCTTCGAGGATCGATGCGGCGGCGAGAGGGGCATTCATTGGCGGTGGGACCTTTCAAATGGCCGGCAACATGGCGCCGGCGATTTGGAGGGACAAATAGGGCTTACAGGCCGGCGGCGAAACCGCCAATCGCGACGCCGCGTTTGCGACCGCCCTCTTGCCTTGGCAAGGCCACCCGTTCCGCGTATGCACCCGGCCATCGGAGCGCCGGGGCGACGCCGGGAGCCGCCGAGCTTGCCGGGGGCCGGGTTGCCCGGGTCGGCGGGCGAATTCGAACAGGTTCGTAAGGGATATGACGTCTAGAATTTCCGGGATCGCGCGCCTGACGTCGGCCCTTGCGGCCGGGACTGCAGTCTGGCTGCTCACAGCCTCGCTCGCCGCCGCCGACGTGGTCGGCCAGCCTACCAACGCCGCGATTGGCCTGCAGCCCGCGGATTCCGAGATCCGCCGTCACGTCGCGGCCTTCCATAATCACATACTGTTGCCGGTCGTCGTTCTCATCACCCTTCTGGTGGCCGTCCTACTGCTGATCTGCATTTTCAGGTTCAATCATAAGGCCAATCCGACGCCAGCGCGCTGGAGCCACAACACCCCGATCGAGGTGCTGTGGACAGTCATCCCGGTGCTGATTCTGGTGTTCATCGCCGTCTTTTCGTTCAAGCTTCTGTTCGAAGAACACGACATGCCGCGGCCCTATATGACCGTGAAGGTCACGGGACGGCAGTGGAACTGGGACTATGAATATCCCGACCAGAAGATCCCTGCCTATAC
>JAYTRF010000074.1:0-3033 GCA_043746375.1 Caulobacteraceae bacterium
AGGCGGTCTGCGTCGGCGACCAGATCTGCCGGGCAGCCGGCGATGGCCCGCAGCAGGAGCGGCGCAGGCATTGTCGAGACCAGCCGTTCCCAATGCCAAACAGCGCCATCGCTGGTGCGTACAGACTTGCCGATCGGATCGACCGAGCAGACCTCGCGGCCAAACTCGATGGGTCCGCAACCCTTTGCCAGGGTCCTGAAAATCTCCCCAAACCCACCGTAGGCCGGGTAGCCGACCTGGCTTTGCCTCATCAGTGGGGTTCGGCGCGGTGGCCCGCGAGCGGGCCCGGGCTCGGCTCCCGCTACCCGCTCGGTCACCCATTCGCAGCTCATCTCCCGCAGGTCCCGCGCCCATAGTTTCCGGTTGTACGGCAGCATGAAGTAGCGGGCGACGCCGGCGCCAAAGCGCTGGACGATCCATTCCTCAAAGTTCGCGGCGCCCGCGGCGGCCCTCGCCGCAGCGGGTCTCTCCAGACATTCGGCGACGACCGCAGGATCTGAGATCTGCGAGAAATGGTCCTGAAACGGATAGTCAATCAACGAACCCTTGAATGCCACCCGGGCGTCCCGGCGCTGCGTATGCCATCGCCCCTGCATAAGCCTGCGCACCAGCTCAACCACCTCTGGGTGGGGCGAGTGAAACGAGTGGCCGCCGATATCGAAAACCCCGTCGCCGATTTCCATCGACCGGCAGAGGCCGCCAACCCCGTCCGACCTTTCCAGAATGACCGCCGAGTCGGGCGCGGCATGGGAGAGCGCCAGCCCCGCCGGTCCCGCGCCGATGATGAGCACTTTGGCCGCGGGCATGGCTAGAGCCGCAGCTTTTCGAGCCCGGGTACCCAGGCGGCGTCGAGCTGCAGGCCTGTGGGTCCCTGCCGGAGCGCGCCGATGAGGTCGACACCCATCGCCAACTGGTCGTAATCCGTGGCCACGAGCAGCGTCGGGGGAGGATCGGCGAGGTACTTGTAGGGCCCGTGGGCGTAGGCATGCGGATGCTCCTCGCCGAGGTTATGCAAGACAAGCAGCACCGACGAGCCGAAGCAGGCCAGCAAATGGGCTCCTCCCCCCTGTACGCCCACGAAGAGGTGGCTTTTGGCCAGAACCTCCAGCTTTGTCTGATTGTAGGGAACGCCCGCGGACGCGCAGAAGTCCTCGAGAACCAGGACCTTGCCAAATTCACCGGCGATGGCGAAATCAGGATAGTCGCAGGCCGTGTTATGGTCGGCGGAGTAATCTCCCCCCGGCGGCGTCGCGCGGGGCCGACTGTAGACAACGTCGAAACGGTCCTCTGAAAGCTGGAACAGGGCCACCAACATCCGCAAGGGCAGATAGTTGATCGGGCCGCGGCCCCATTCGACGCTGAACTTGTTCTGGATAAACAGGACGGGCCTGGCAAAGGTGCTGCCCTGGCTGGCATATCTGGTCCGGTAGTCGGGTGGAACGTGCCAGGGCTGCCTGGTCGCTGTGTAGGTGCTGTTGCTGGGCCAAAGCCGCTCGTCCGAAGGCAGCCATTCGCGCGGCCCCGGCTTTTCGGCATATTCGCCGTCGTCCAGAAAGTAGTAGTATGGCCGCATTCCCAGATAGGTAACCACACGTCGCGATCTGAGCAGACCCTGCTGTTTCAGCCAGCCGACGAACGGAATAAAGGTGGCGATCTCGGCCCCGTATTCGCCACTATACTCTATAGACCCGGTGTCTCTCAGCTTAGACAGAGAGTGATCGAGTAGCTCATCGTCCGTCATCTGACGATCACTTCGCCCAATCAGTGCTTACGAACGGCCAATAATCGACCCAGCATGGGCTCGAAGGCCTCAAGCGGCATGGACCGATAGCTGGGATCAAAGGCGTTCTGATCGAACTGGTGGCAGAACTCAGCCGTGTACTCGAAGTGCGGGTGGCCCCGGAACTGTTCGCGCAGATCGCGGTCCATGCCGAAGAAATGGTAGAAATAGTACCCCTGGAAGATGGCGTGCCGGCGCATCATCCAATGGTTTCGCTCCGAAATGTAGGGCCGCAGGATCATCGCCCCAAACTCGGCATGGTCATCGGGCGCCAGCAGAGCGCCAACATCGTGAACCAGCGCGCAGACGACATATTCCTCCTCGCGCCCGGCGCGATGGGCGCGCGTCGCGGTCTGCAGGCAGTGCTCGAGCCGATCTACCAGGAAGCCATGACGGTCATCGCGCAGCTGGGCCAGGTGGCTAAGCAATCGCCCCGGCAACCCTTCGGCAAACGTCGCATCCCCCTGCGCGATCGCCGCCCAGTCGGCCTGGTCGCCTTCGGTCATCGCATTAAAGCCCCGGCCTTTCCCGGTGCCGGTGCTCGCCGTTTGGTCGTCCCCCATAAGTGCCGCCTTTGTTTCGCCTGAAACGCTGCGGTCAGCACCCGCGCCTGTCAAGTCACGGGCCTTTGAGCCGGTGGCGATACGACGGGAGGGACACTTGGCTCGCAGGGCGGGTCGTCACGGCGCGCGCGCTCTCGGAAACCATGGGATGAACGCTGACGTCCGCCGGACATAGTCTTCGTAACCGGGCCGCTGCCCGCGCATCCGGCCTTCGACGGTGGGAACGCCGCTGACGCGGGTTAGCAAAAGGGTGAGCAGAATAGGAGCAGGGACCGACCAGAGACCGTAACGCGTCTCTGCGGCAATGAGAAACAGGCCCCACCACAGGCAGGCATCGCCGAAATAGTTCGGATGGCGCGTGTAGCGCCACAAACCCCTGTCCATGACCACGCCCTTGTTGGCCGGATCGGCCTTGAAGCGGCTGAGTTGTCGATCGCCGACGGTCTCAAAGACCAGACCGAACACGGCCAGGGCAACGCCGGCGAAGCCCAGCGGACCCAGCGACGCGCGATCGCCGGCCGCCTCGCCCAGTTGCACTGGGAGGGCGACAATAAACTGCAGTGGCGCCTGAAGGGCGAAGACCAACAGCAGGCTGCTGAGCGCGAAGCCCCAGCCGCGCTTTTGTTTGGCGGCCTTGATCATCGCCACATAGCGCTGGTCAGGGCCCTCATGGCGCCAGCGCAGGAGCAG
>JAYTRF010000075.1:0-5604 GCA_043746375.1 Caulobacteraceae bacterium
GACGACCAGGTGGTGGACCTCGTCCGGCCCATCGGCGATGCGCAGGGTGCGTTGGCTGGTGTACATCCCGGCCAGCGGCGTCCACTGCGAGACCCCCGCTGCGCCGTGGATCTGGATCGCCTGGTCGATGATCTGGCAGACCCGCTCTGGCACCATGGCCTTGACCATATGCACCCACACGCGCGCTTCGCGGTTGCCCAGCACATCCATGGCCCTGGCGGCTTTCAGCACCATCAGGCGCATGGCCTCGATCTCGATGCGGGCCCGGGAGACGAGCTCTAGGTTCTTGCCCAGCTGGATCAGCGGCTTGCCGAACGCCTCGCGCGATGTCGCGCGCTTGACCATCAGGTCCAGCGCCCGTTCGGCCTGGCCGATCGAGCGCATGCAGTGTGGATCCGTCCTGGGCCGAGCCGCACCTGCGAGATCTCGAAACCGCGGCCCTCTCCCAGGAGGATGTTTTCCTTGGGCACCCGCACATTGTCGAGCTTGATGTGCATGTGGCCATGCGGCGCGTCGTCGTGTCCAAAGACGTGCATCGGGCCAAGCACGTCGACGCCAGGCGTGTTCATCGGCACCAGAATCTGCGATTGCTGGAATTGCCGCGGGGCTTCCGGGCTGGTCTTGACCATGCAGATCATCACCTTGCAGCGCGGATCGCCGGCTCCGGAGATGTAGAATTTCTCGCCGTTGATCACCCACTCATCGCCAACCAGCTCGGCCCGCGTGCCGATGTTCTTGGCGTCCGATGAGGCGAGGTTCGGCTCGGTCATCCCAAAGCACGAGCGGATCTCCCCGTTGAGCAGCGGTTTCAGCCATCGCTCCTTCTGCTCCGGCGTGCCGACCCGTTCGAGAACCTCCATGTTGCCGGTATCCGGGGCCGAACAGTTCAGCGTCTCCGACGCCAGCGGCTGCTTGCCAAGTTCGGCCGCGATATAGGCGTAGTCGAGGTTCTTCAGGCCCTGGCCCGTCTCCGCGTCAGGCAGGAAAAAGTTCCACAGGCCCGACGACTTGGCCTTCTGCTTGGCTTCGTCGAGCAGTTCGAGCTGGCCGGGCGCCCAGCTCCAGCGATCGGCGCGGCCTTCGCCCAGCTGATAAAATGCGTCGGCGATCGGGGCGACGTTGTCGGCGATATGCCGCTTGACGGCGTCGAACAGCGGCTGGGCCTTATCCGACATCCTCAGGTCGTTGAGTTCCGCCTCCGGATCGCTGGTGCTCACGGCTTTCTTCTCCCTCTGCGTTTTTTCTCTGGCCCTTAGCCTAATGGCCGCCCGCGCCCCGCGCGAGCGCTTTAAGCGTACGAAAATCGTCGGCCGCCTTGACCTCGGCCGTGGCGAGCGATGGAATGCGCGTCAAAAGCCGCTGTAGGGAAGCTGGTGATGAGAAAATTCAGTGGAATCGTCGTTGTCGTGGGCTTGGCCCTGCTGCTGGCCGCGTGCGCCGCAGGCTCGGCCCAGTCTCACCAGGCCCTGGCCGGCGGCGTGCTCTCGCAGCTGGTCCTGGGTTTCTGGCACGGTCTCATCGCCCCGGTGACCCTCCTGGTGGAGGTGATCCGCAAGCTGGCGCCGGGCGTCATTCCCTGGCCATGGCGTCTCTATGAGCTGAAGAACACATCGGTAGCCTACGATGTCGGGTTCTATTTCGGCCTTGCGGGCGGCCCCGCCGCCGTCTGGTCACGCCGCCGCCGACGCGTCTAGAGCACGATGACTTTAGTCGGAACCGGGCGCTCCAGTCGACCCGGCGTTCCCCACCCTGATCGCTTCGCGATCTGTCCATAAAGAGGAGGGACGAAGAAAAAACTGCATCCCTCCCCGTTTTGGGGAGGGTCCGCCTGAAAGGCGGGGGTGGGGCTCTCCGCGGCTACCCCAGTTTCGGGCCGGCTCTCAGAGTCTCAGGCCGGCGCGCCGCGATTGGCCGGCGCGTCGGGTCCGAAGTTCGACCGGAACGCCTCGGTCGAATTGACGTGCGGCATCGGGCCGTCCGGAACCGCTTTGCCCAGGAACTCGCACAGCGGCGACCAGCCGCTGGCGACCTCATAGACCAGCAGACGCTCAGGCGGGATCGCCGCACGCACCTGCGCATTGTGCCGCTGAAAGACCGAGATCGCCCAGTCGCGGTCATGCATGCGCATGTCGAACATCCGGCCGACCACCTTGCGAACCATCGATTCGAAGGGCGTCGTCGGCGGCCGGGTGTAATCGCGCGCGAAGATCGTCGCCTGGGTCGAGGCGAACCAGGCCTGTGGGTCGCGCAGGGTCAGGATCACCTTCGCCTGCGGATATTCATCGGCCAGCGTCTTGTAGAAGGTGGCGCTCGGCCAATCGACGGTGGCGCGGTAGCCGTCGAAGACCTGCTCCCAGTCCATCGCCTGACCGTCGGCCGCCGCTTCCCAATAGGCGGGAGCGGCCGGATTCTTGAACACCTCGGCCATGTGGTAGCACGGCCCCAGCCCAAGCTGCTCCAGCGCCAGCTTCAGCGACATTGTCCCCGTGCGGCCAAGCCCTGCCCCCACCACGCTAAGAGTCATGGATATCGCCCCCAATTCGGCCACGTCATGTAAAGAAATCGCCCAATTTTTAACGTGACGCGCCGGTCATGTTAAGTCGCTTAACATGATCAGCTGCCGCGCCAGGACTTCCCTGCCCGGCAGGCGCTTAAGGGATTTGGTGGACGCGGTTGGGATCGAACCAGCGACCCCTGAGATGTCAACGTAGTGCTCTTCCGCTGAGCTACGCGTCCGGCCCTCTTCTCGGCTCGACTCACGGCGGCCACTCTTTGTGTTTAGGCCGCGATCAGACCCATCCAGCAAACGAGCTGAACATCCTCCGGCTCGATCGGCGGCAGCGCGGGTGGCTGCTGAAATGGTTCGAGGCCGGTGTCGAGGATGCCGGCGACCATGCGCCGCGCCTTCTCCTGGCCATCGTGCGCAGCGTCCGCGAACCACTCACGAAGGATTAGTTCCTCGCGGCGCGGCCAGGGTGCTTCGAGGATGTCGAGCGCCTGGTTGACCTTGCCGCCGTCATCATCGGCGGGACGGTGGGCGCGGATGAACTCGGCGACCCGGCGGTTCAGCGGGCGAACTTTGGGCTGGAGGTTTTTCGGATCGGTCTCCAGCATCCAGGCCGCGTGAATATCGGCCCTGGCCGCCTCCCAGACGTCGAAGACGGCGCCTTCCAAGGCCGGCGGCATTTGCCGCTGCGCCGTCTCGTCGCACTCAATAAGCCGAAGGCATGTGCCGAGCTCGGAGATGATCGGCGCGTCGCCCGCGACCGACCATGCAGCCGTCGTCCGCACGAAGCGCAGATAGGTCCGCATCCCCACCGACGCGCAGAAGAAGACCCCCTGCCCCTCGCCTTTGGCCATCGCTGAGCCGGCGCCGAACGGCATTTTAGTGATCGCTTCAGCGTCATGATCGAGCGCCTTGCGCAGGGTCTGGCGGTATTCCTCGCCAGTCTGACCGGCGCCCGCCGTGCCGCCGCGCTCGAAGAGGGTCGGGTCTTCGCGAAGCAGGCGCTCGATCTCCTCGCGCGTCTCGCTGAACACCTGACTTCCGCCGGCCCCGCCTTGCACGGGCGAAACAACGCCGACGCTGGCCGCCGCCAGGGCGATCTTCTGCATGATCCGCTGTTCCAGGTTCAGCAATTGATCGAGCCGCTGCGCCGGAAAGATGGTCCGCAGGAACACTCTCGTGTGCGGGCTCCCTATCCGGTCGATCCGGCCGTGACGCTGGACCAGGCGCATAGGATTCCACGGCACGTCGTAATTGATGATGTTGCGCGCCTGCTGGAGGTTGACGCCCTCGGCGAGCACGTCGGTGGAAATCAGGATGTCGAACCGATCCTCGGCTTCGATCGCCTCGGTCGAGAGAGGCGCGAAGCCGGTGACCGCGCCCTGGCGGCCGACTTCTTCTGGTTCCACGTTGCGGCTGCCCGCAACGGCGACGATGCGACCGCGAAACGCGGAAAGATCGGGATTGCGTTCGATCTCCTTGGCCAGTTCCCCTCGGACATAGCCGACCGTGTCGGCGAAGAACGAGAACACGATGACCTTGCGCTTTTGCCGGGCGTCTTCGTCGCTCAGCGCGTCCTCCTCCGCCTCGCGCGAGATGGCGGTAAGCGCTTCGACGAGGGCGGCGAGCTTGGGATCCTTGTTTGGCGTCACATGCCGCGCCGCCTGAAAGAGGTCTTCCAGCTTCTTCAAATCGCCGCTGACCGCCCGGCGCAGGTCGCCGACCTCGTAGTCGCCGGCGGGGCTGTTCTCTCCGCTGGCGTCGAGCAGTTCGTCTAGCGCTTCGTCATCGGTCCCAGAAAGTTCCTGCAGGAACCGGGTCGAGACCACATGGCCCTTATCCAGGGCGGCGAGGAAAGCGCGATGTTCGCCGATAAGCTTGTCGAGGGTTCGGCGGAACGCGTGGACCGAGGATTCGAAACGCTTGAGCAGGCCGGACCGCAGCAAGCCTACGGTAGCGGCCATCTGGGCATCGTCGTCGCTCAGTAGGTCGCCGCCCGCCGCCGGCAGCAAGTAGGTGTCCGGCGCATAGCGGGCGAAGGTGATGGCTCCCGCGCCGCCATCGGGGTCCAAAGCCCTTTCGATTAGATCGAAAAGGACCGGCATCGGTTCGGGCAGCTCATAGCGCACCGACATCGCCCGCGGCTCGGGAAAGACGATCGTCGCCTCGGTCCCGTCCGGCAGGCGGATGATGTCGCCGCTGTAGTGCTTCTTCACGAACTGCCGGGTCCGCTTGACCGTGGTGGCGTCGATGATCGGATAGAGTACGTCGGGTGACAGGGCCGAGGGGTCCTCCTTGGCCGCGTGCTCGAAGCGCTCGCGGATGGAGAGAATACCCTTGTCGGCCAGGAACGCGTCCTGGCGCTGGTAGTAGCGGATGAGATGGAAGAGGTCCCAGAGCGAGTTGTTCACCGGCGTCGCCGTGAGCATCAGCACATCCCTGGGTTCGCCCCAGAGCAGCCTGCGCAGGATTTGGGCGCGGGTTGGGGTATCTGGGTTTCTATAGTTGTGGGCCTCGTCAATGACGATGAGTTGGTATTCATGGAGCGGGTTGAGCAACTTCAATGGCGGCCTGGGCCCATCCCCGGGCTCCATCAACCGCGGGTCCATCGCGAGCTCTTCGTAGGAAACGCACTCGATCCCCAGCTGAAACCGGCTGAGGAACTTTCGCCATGTGGAATCTCGTAGCTGGGCCGGGCATACGAGAAGGCAACGTTGTCGCCGTTTCACGTATAGGTCGAGTATCTCCCCGGCGATGAAGGTCTTTCCCAAGCCCACTTCGTCGGCCACAATCGCGCCACCGGTATCTTTAATCAGCCGCAGGGCCCTGGCTACGCCGTGCTTCTGGAAGCTGGTGAGAGGAAGACCCTGATCCTCTTCGCCCAGTTCCGAGACCTCCTGGCCGTAGAGTTGAAAGAGTGTGCGCAGGAATATCTGGAACGGTGTGAATGGGGCGAGAACCTCCTCCAACAGGTAGACGAGGTCATACGGAACCGCCTCATCCCACAGGCGCTCGTACCAGGCCTGGGCCTGGCCGACGACGGGATCGTCCCATCGGGCCAGGTTGAGTTCGAGGTTATGGGTGACCCCGGCTCTGGT
>JAYTRF010000076.1:0-4379 GCA_043746375.1 Caulobacteraceae bacterium
GGTGATCGTGGCGTGCGACACGACGCAGCAGACAAACGACAGCCAGCAGGCCAAGCCGATGATGGAGCAGGTGAAAAAGAATACGGGAAAGGCTCCGGATAAAGTGAGCATGGATGCTGGGTATGCCAGCGAGAACAATATCGTCGATGTGGAGGCGTTGGGGTCGGAGGCGTTCATCGCGACGAGCCGCAAGAAACACGGCGATGTTGTTCCTGCCGCGCCGCGAGGCCGCATTCCGGAGAAGCTGTCGGTGCTGGATAGAATGCGCCGCAAGTTGCTGACCAAGAAGGGGCGGGCGATTTACGCAAAGCGAAAAGAAATCGTCGAGCCGGTTTTTGGTCAGACCAAAAGGTGTCGAGGCTTCAGGCAGTTCTTGTTGCGTGGCCTAAAGAAGGTCAAAGGCGAGTGGTCGTTGATCTGCACAACGCACAACTTGCTCAAATTATGGCGGGCGACGTCGGGTTTGACGCCGAGACTGGCGTACAGAGCCGCATGAGTGCGTTTTTGGCGCGTAATCGCGGCATTTTCAGGCACACACAGAATTCGGACGACGTTCTGCGCCCACGCGCGTCGCTAAACGGGATTACTCGGACGGACTCCTAGGCTCTGAACCTCAACACGCCAGATCGTGAGCCGAAGGACGGCGATAGCGCCTGGGCTTTGCTACAGTGATGAGGTGGGAGGTTGTCATTGACGATGGATCGCTGGGATTCCAAACGTTGCAATTACGAATCTCCCGGGGCCGGGCTGATCAATGCCGCGGCTTGGTTCGGAACGAGCCGCCCGTCGCCTTTCCCCTCCGACGGCGAGCTGCTCACGAAGTTTTCCTCCAAGCTCAAGACCCACCCCAAGATCGAGCTCTTGATCAGCCACAAGGGCGGCATGGGCGACACCGTGATGTGTACGACCGTCGCTCATGAGCTGAGGCGCCGCGGCGTCAAGAACATCTGGCTGGAGACCCGTTGGGCCGACGATTTCGCCGACCAATCCGTTTTCGATGGGACTATGCCGCAGACCTACGAGACAGAATGGTTCGTGCAAAGGCTGGGAGGAAAGATCATCTATCCAGCCTACGCGCGGGCGCTCCTCGAAGAAGACCGGGAAATCGCCCCTCAAGGTCACATTCTCGGCGAGATGTGCCGTCAATCCGGCGCGCTCGGTGAAATTACTTTACGCCCTTATTTCGAGGTCGAAACCAAACGCTACCGGCACGTCCCAAAAGACTTCATCGCGATCAGCGGCGTCGGCGCCCATGCGGTCCTGACCAAGAATTGGTTTCAAGATCGATTTCACGCTCTGGCTGGAATTCTCAGGAAGGGCATCCCTCTCGTGCAGCTCGGCGGACTGTCCGAACCTCTGATAGCCGGCGCGGACGACTTGCGTGCCCAGACCGATCTCCGCCAAGCGGCAAGAATCCTAAAACAGGCCCGCTGTTACATAGGCGAGGTCGGAGGGTTGATGCACTTGGCGCGGGCGGTCGATTGCCCCTCGGTCGTGATCTACGGCGGCAGGGAAGCGCCGAGCCAGTCCGGCTACTCGGCCAACATCAATCTGACCGGCAAGGTGTCCTGCTCGCCTTGCTGGATCATCAAGAACTGCCCGCACAACATGGACTGCATGAACTTGATCCAGCCGGCGGAAGTCGCGGCGGCGGTCAAGCGGCTTCTGGATCACGCCCCTAGCCGCCCTCTTCAGGCCGAGAAGATCGTCGTCGAATAACGACGCGGGCTCAGCCCCAGGGCGGCTCTTTTCCGACGACTTCGCGAACGTGGGGCATCTCCCCGAATTCCGACCGATCATATCCCGTCGCGATCCTGATGTTCGTGAACCCCTGGCGATAAAGGTCCTTGGCGATATCTTCGCCCTTGATCCCGTCGCCGAGGTTCGAGTCGAGGTAAAGGGCCGCGTCCTTTGGGAAGACGATCACGGCGTTGCGTAAATCGGCGAGGAAGGAGCCGGCGTCCGGATACGCCTTGAATTTCTTGCCCGCTTCTTTCGCGGCCGAGTCCCAAAGAGCTCGCGTCAGCACGTCGTCGTCCACCAGCACCGCTTCGAGCGGCAAGTTCGAGCCCTCCGCCGCATGCCGGGCGTCGCTCGCCGCACGGACGCGGATCGGAGCGAATCCGGCGAGACCTTTCGGGATCATCCGCGCGCCGAGCTTCAGGCACTCCTCGAGGATCGCCTTTTCCTCGAAGCGGCTTGTGACCAGGACCGCCCGACTGCCTAGACCCAGTTCCGCGATCAGCGAGAGACCGGTATCCTTGTGGCCGAGCAGTTCGTAGTCCATCAGATAAACGGCATTTTTCACCCGGTTCCCATCGCTCTTGACCCAATCACGCAGTTCTTCAGGCGTGGAAAAGTGCCGGGTTTCGAAAGCCCGGCCTTTCGAGCGTAGGGAGTCGAAACGACCCTGCCAAACCTGATGGATGCTGGTGTCGTCATCGAGCACGACCAAGACGTTATTCGGATCGACCTCCAGAACCGAAACGAACCACTTCGGAGGTTCGGCCAAGGGAAGACTCACGACGACCGTCGTGCCTTGCCCGGGTTCTGAGTTCAGCTCAAGAGATCCGCCCCAAGACTCCACCGTCGTTCGGGCGTGATAAAGCCCGAGCCCTGAGCCTCCGGCCTTGCCGTAGGTCTCGTCGCGCCGCCCCAACGAAGCGAAAATCTCGGGCGGTATTCCCTTGCCGGTGTCGCGGATCTCCAGCCGCAGGCGTTCCGGCTCCGCGATCAGCCGTACCCATACGGTGCCTTTTTCGCCGAGGGCCTCGACCGCGTTGTTGACGAGGTTCGAAAGCACCCGCTGGAACTCGATCGGCTGCACTTTCGCGAACAGGCCGTAGGACTCAGAGTCGATCTGGCTGTAGATCGCGATCCCGATCTTGGAGCGGAACTGCATCCGCTTCTCAGTGATCAGCGGGTCGATGATGCTTGAAAGGAGCTGGACGTTGGCCGGATCATCCGTCGAGGCCGAGCCGCCCGGCCCCACGTCAAGAGGAGCCGCGCGATGCTTGCGGTTTTTCTCTAGCAAGTCGTTCGCGATATCCTTGATCCGGTTGGCGGCACTGCGGATCAGGATGCGGTCATCTTCGGGGATCTGCGCGACTTTCCCAACGACGGAATCGAGCGCCGCCAGCGGACTTCGGATATCGTGCGCCACCTGGCGCGCCAGCTCAACGAGCGCCTTCTCCTTTTCCGCCGCCGCGAGCTCAGCCTGGCTGGCGTTGAGACGCTCCAGCATGTCGTCGAATTTCTCCGCGAGGACGCTGACTTCGTCGCGGCCGCGCATCCCCAAGCGGGTGTTCCAGTCGCCCGAGCGCGCGATCAGCTTCACCTTCTCGCCCATTAGCACCAGCTGCTGAACGAGGCGCCGGGAGATGAAATAAGCCATGACGACGCTCAGGAGCAAGGTGATCACGCTAACGGCGAAGAACCACTTCCTGATGTTGGCGAGCTTCTCATCGAGGCTCGCCCGGGAGACCTCCGTCCTCAGGACGTAGTAATACTTGCCGTCCGGAAGGGTGAGGCCTTTCGTCCTGCACTCGCAGCAGTCCTCCATCGTCGCGGGGACTTTGCTGAAGAAGACGAACCCGGATCTCGAGGATTCCGGGGAGGCGAACTGAACGGCCGCCACGTCGAGACGGTCCGACGTCGGCGCTTTTCTTCCGTCCGAGTGCACGTAGCCTAACACGTTCCCGTTCGGCGTGAAAAGCCCGATTGAAACGATGTTCTTATCCGGCTTCATTGCGTTGTTGAGAGTATCTCCGACGAAATCCATCGCCACGCTCGCTTCCAGGATGCGAGTCTTGTCGTGGTTCGGGATCATCAGGAATTTAAACGGCCAAGAAAGGTCCGGCGCCCGAAGGATCGGGGTCCGCGCGACCATCGTGCGCCCGGTGATCAGCCCGCGATAGCCCGCGCAGTAGCTGAAAAGGGGCTTTTCTTTCTCGATCGGCCAGGTGAACGTGGAACGGATGTAGCGCCCCTGATCGTCCGTGATGTAGAGGTTGAACATGTGAAGCTCATCTCGGAGCTTCTTCAGCTCTTCGGTCGACGGAAGGCCGCTCACACTTTCCTTTTCACGTAGGACGTAGGTCGCGTTCTTCATCAGCAACTCGGTGACCACGTCGATCTGATCGAGCGTATCGCCGATCTGCTGCGAGTAGTTCCGATACTGCCGGACGTAATCGGCTTCGGCTTGGGAACTGAGGCGCCTCAAGATCACGGCTTCAGATATGGACAATCCCGTGATCGAGACGAAGAGGATGGCGACGAAAACCTTGTAGGAAAACTTCATCTAGTAAAAACCTAGCAAAAAACGAGCTGCGAGCCCGTCTCAATCCCCTTTACTCGGAGATTTTCGCTCGTCTGGCTTC
>JAYTRF010000077.1:0-2263 GCA_043746375.1 Caulobacteraceae bacterium
TTTTGGCGGCTGGGCGGCCGTGGCGGGCTATCCCCACCTTACCGTGCCGATGGGCCTCGCGGGCGGTCTCCCCGTCGGCTTGTCGATCATCGGGCCGGCCTGGTCGGACGCTCGGGTTCTCGCCGTGGGCCACGCCTTCGAGCGTTCCGCAGCCGGCGCCTGGGTGTAAGGCAGGGCGCATGAATGAAGTCGCCCAAAGCGTCCTCGTGCTGTTCTCCGGCGGCCAGGATTCCAGCGTCTGCCTGGCCTGGGCGCTTGAGCGTTTCGTCCGCGTCGAAACCGTCGGCTTCGACTATGGCCAGCGGCACCGCGTTGAACTGACGCAGCGGGACGCGGTGCGGGAGGCGATCAGGGCTGCCTTTCCGGGCTGGGCCGCTCGGATGGGCCCGGACCGCGTGCTCGACATCCGTGCGTTCGGCGCGATCGGCGACACCGCCCTGACCTCGGAGCGGGCCATTGAGACCGGCGAGCGGGGCTTGCCGTCGACCTATGTACCTGGGCGCAACCTGGTTTTCCTGACCTATTCGGCCGCGCTTGCCGACCGGAGCGGGCTGGAAAGCCTGGTCGGCGGCATGTGCGAGACCGACTTTTCCGGCTATCCCGACTGCCGGCGCGCGACCCTGGACGCCATGGAGGCGACTTTGAGCCTGGGTATGGATCGCCCTTTCCCAATTCTTACTCCGCTGATGGCGCTGACCAAGGCGCAGACCTGGGCGATGGCCATGGGCCTCGGCGGCGAGGCGCTGGTCGAGTTGGTCGTCGAGCACAGTCACAGCTGCTACCTCGGACGTCGCGACGTTCGCCATGACTGGGGTTACGGCTGCGGAGATTGCCCGGCCTGTACGCTGCGGGCCAACGGCTGGAACGCGTGGGTCGCCGGCGGCCGGTCCGGCCCCGATCCATGACCTATTCCGTCAAGGAAATCTTCCTTACCCTACAGGGAGAAGGTGGCCAGGCTGGACGCGCGGCGGTGTTCTGCCGCTTTGCCGGCTGCAACCTGTGGACAGGCCGCGAGCAGGACCGCGCCGCAGCGGTTTGCACCTTTTGCGACACCGATTTCGTCGGAACCGATGGCCCCGGCGGCGGCAAGTTCGCTGCAGCCGACGATCTGGCGCAAGCGGTGGCGGCGCGATGGCCGGGACCGCCCGAGCGGCGCTTGGTCGTCTGCACCGGCGGCGAGCCCCTCCTGCAGCTGGATCCACCGCTGATCGATGCCTTGCACGCCCAGGGTTTCGAGGTCGCCATCGAAACCAACGGAACTCTGGCCGCACCGCCCGGGATCGACTGGATCTGCGTCAGCCCCAAGGCGGACGCCCCCCTGGCACAGACCAGCGGGCAGGAGTTGAAGCTCGTCTTTCCGCAGCCGGGCGTGGATCCTGAACGGTTCGCGAGGCTCGCTTTCGAGCACTTTTTTCTTCAGCCGATGGATGGCGATGACCGCGAGGGCGCAACGCGCGCCGCCGTCGCCTATTGCCTCGCCCATCCGCGCTGGCGTCTGAGCGCCCAGACCCATAAGTACCTCGGCCTGCCCTGAGACCTTAAATGACCGAGCCCCTGTTCGAGATCACCAAGACCGCGACCTTCGACGCCGCGCACCGCCTGCCCGACGCCCCCGACGCCAGGCGCCACGGCGCCCTGCACGGCCACTCGTTTCAGGTGGAGGCCACTTTGAAGGGGCCGGCGGCCCCGCCCGTGGGCTGGGTGGAGGATCTGGACCGCCTGCAGGCGGCGCTCGTCGTGGCTGCGGGGACCCTTGACCACACCACCCTGAACGATCACTCCGGTCTCGAAAGCCCGACCCTTGAAGCCCTCTGCCTCTTTTTCCGCCAGCGTTTAGCCGAGGGGTTCCCCACCCTCTCCCGCATCGGCGTCTCCCGCCCCAGCGTCGGCGAACGCTGCACGCTCGATTGCTGACCCCTCAATCAATGGGCAGTGTCGGCTGAAGCTTCCGATGATCGAGCGTTCCCCACCCTCGATCGCTGCGCGATCCTTCCCTCCCCATAAAGGTGAGGGACGAGAAAAATTGCTTCCCTCCCCATTTTGGGGAGGGTCCGCCGAAGGCGGGGGTGGGGCTCTTTGCAGCCCTTCAGCGCTTCCGTCTATCGAAACTTCCCCACCCTGATCGCTTCGCGATCTGTCCCTCCCCATAAAGAGGAGGGACGAGCTAGCGGTGTCGACTAGGACCAGTTCGGCGTCGGCGAGGGTGCGTAGGGCCAGCAGCGGCGCGTCGACGATCGCGACGCCGCTGGCCAGGGCGATCAGG
>JAYTRF010000078.1:0-5118 GCA_043746375.1 Caulobacteraceae bacterium
CGCCCGTCGGCCGCTTGGCGCGCAGCGCGAAGGCGGGCAGCGGGATGCGGACCCACCCGGGCCATAGCAGACCGAGAAAGATGAGCAGGGGACCCAGCACGAGCCCCCATTGCCGGCCGACGACCGACGCCACCCAGTGGCCGCCAAGCCCGGCGATGAAACCCAAGACGGCATGGGTGACGATCATCCCGAGGACGAACATCGAGCCGAAGAGGATCGCTTGCGGCCGCTCGCGGGCCTTGGCGACGTAGGCCAGGGAGACCGGGATGGCGGCGAAAGCCACGGGATTGAAGCTGAACACGAGCCCGGCGAGAAAGCTTATCCCCGCCGCCGCCATGCTGACGTGAGTGACCGCCTCGCGAAGGGTTTGCGGCGTCACCGGACGGCGGCCTGGGCGCGCTGAACCAAGGCTTCGCGCAATTGCCCAGGCGTTGGCAGGCTCGCGAAAACAAGCTCCCGATCGATCACCACGGCCGGGAGCGTCAGGATGCCGAGCTCGACGGCGTAGTCCAGTTCGTCCAACACATTGACTTCGCGCCAGGATAGATCGGCGACCACTTTCAGCGCGGCCTTCTTGAGCGACGCTTCGGCGGTGGCGCATTGGGCGCACCCGGGAGCGTGAAAGAGTTCGACTTTCATCGAAATCACTTTGCCGGCGCGGGCATGACGGCTTGTTCAAAGGCGGCCAAGATCGGGCACCCGGTCACCGGATGATCCTCGTGGACGCAATCCTCGATCAGGCCGTCAAGGGCTTGCGACATGACCTTCATCGAACGGATCTTGGCCTCCAACTGGAGTTTCTTCTCGATGGCCTGTGTTCGCACATCCCCGCAGCAGGCGGCTTCGCGGCCACGCACGGCAAGAAGCTCTCGGATTTCGGTCAGGGTGAAGCCGCAGGTCTGGGCGTGTCTGATGAACCGCAGCCGCCTGACCGAATCCTTGTCGTAGAGCCGGTAGCTGCTGGCGCTGCGACCGGCGGGCGTAAGCAGCCCCTCGCGCTCGTAGTAGCGAAGCGCGTCGGAGCTGACGTCCGAGGCCGGGGCGAGTTTCCCGATCGTGTACATGAAGTCTCCTGGGCCGACCGCTGCTTTGAAATTGCCTGCAAGGCCGCACCTGGGAAGGCTGCCGACTTCCCAGGTGCTCGGAACAACCAATTAGATAGGCTGTCCAACGCCCGCAGCCTTGAGCGCCGCCTCATCGACACCCCGGTCGACGCAACAAGCCGCCAGCTTGCCATCAACGACGACGGCGGGGAGGGAGCGAATGCCCAGAGCCTTGGCCCGCTTGGCGACATCGATGGTCTTCATGTCATGCACGGTCACTTCGCACGACGGACAGGCCAATTTCGTGACCAGTTCCACCGTTTCTTTGCAGACGCCGCATCCGGCGCTGAAAACTTCCACCTTGCGTTTGGTCGTCATCGTTTTTCTCCTACAAAGGGCGCCCGGCATCGAAGCGAACGGGCCAGACTTGAACCCTACGGCTTGGAGCCCACTCCAAGGTCAAGCGGCTTTTTTGCCGATCTCCGGCGTAATTCTTAGCTGTAACCGGCGGGAGTTCTTGGCGCTGGGCGACAGGGCGCTGGCATTCAGTTTGCGGGTTTCGATCAGGACGGCGCGTCGTCCGGCCCAGTTGTGAGCGCCGTGTCGGAGCCGGCGAAGAGGGCATCTTCCTGGTCAGGGCGATGGGACGGATGGAGCACCTCGGGTGGGTCCTATCACGAGGGGCTCGTAGGCGGAGCTCGCCTTCTCGGCGGACGAGCTCGCGCTAGTTTGCCGACGATGCGGGGGAGGTTCGCGAGAGATTGAAGAACGGGCGTAACCTGACGGTCCGTGGCGACGAACTTACCACGAGGTGAGCCGTGAGCAGTTCGTCGTGGTGGCGACTTGCGAAAGGTCGCCGCAAAACCACAATCGGAGAAACAAAAATGTCCAATCGTATGCTTTCCGCTCTGGTCGTCGGCGCGTTTGCCACGGCCCTTGGCTCCATTCCCGTCGCGTCCGCTAGCGCGGACGCAATGATGAAGCCGATGAACATGCACAAGATGATGCAGATGCGGAAGATGACCGCCAGAAAGGTCCATTCCGGCAAGATGGAAGAGTGCTTTGGCGTGGCGCTCAAGGGCCACAACGATTGTTATGCGGGCGCCGGCACAACCTGCGCCGGCACGAGCACGATCAACTATCAGGGTAACGCCTTCAAGCTCGTGCCAACAGGCACGTGCACGACAATTCATACGCCGCGGGGTCCTGGAAGCCTGACGATCAAGACCTGAGACGAGCCTTGGAGGGCGAGCGGCGATTCCGCTCGCCCTCCAAGGTCGCCGTGACCAGCGACCCAATCCCGTGAGGCAGAACGTGATCCCTCATCGCGCCGGCGTCGGGCTGAAGGCCCGCCACTATCGGACAATCGTGGAAGGCGCCCCAGACATCGGCTTCTTCGAGGTCCACGCCGAAAACTACATGGGACCAGGCGGACCGCCCCACCGCTACCTGGAAGAGATTCGCCAACGCTATCCGCTATCGCTGCACGGTGTCGGGCTGTCGATCGGTGCGGACCAACCGCTTGATAAGGATCACCTGCGGCGACTGAAGCACCTGTGTGATCGTTACACGCCTAGCCTGTTCTCTGAACATCTTGCCTGGTCGACGCATGGCGCGAGCTTCTTCGACGATCTCCTTCCAGTGCCCTACACGGCGGAAACGCTCGCCAGGGTTGTCGGGGCCATCGACGAGGTCCAGGACACGCTCGGTCGACAGATGCTGCTTGAGAACCCCTCGACCTACCTTGCCTTCGAGGAGAGCATTTTTTCGGAAGTCGACTTCATCGCCGAAGTCGTACGCCGGACCGGCTGCGGGCTCCTGCTTGATGTCAACAATGTCCATGTCTCATCGACGAACCAGGACTGGGACCCGATAGCCTATATCGACGCCTATCCGCTCACGCATGTGAAGGAAATCCATCTCGCGGGACATGCGACGGAGGCCGATGACAAGGAAAGACCGCTTCTGATCGACACCCACGATCGTCCGGTCGACGATCTCGTATGGGGTCTGTTCGAGCATGCGATAGAAAGTCTTGGCCCGGCGCCTACCCTGATCGAATGGGACGCCGACGTGCCCGTCTGGTCGATACTGAAGGCAGAAGCTGATCGCGCGGAAGCGATCATGTTCGCTGCCCGGGGAAGGGGCGGACGCCATGTGGCGGCTGGCTGAAAGGCAACGTGACTTCGCCGAGGCGCTGCTCGATCCAGCCCTGCCTGTGCCGGCCGGCCTAATCGGGCCCGATGGAGAGCCGAGCCAGAAGAGGTTTGCCGTCTATCGAAACAACGTCGTTGCGGGTCTGACAGAAACGCTGATGGCCGCCTTCCCAGCCGTCTGCCGCATCGTCGGGGTGGATTTTTTCCGCGCGATGGCTAGGGCCTACATTGTCCTGGAGCCGCCGCGCTCACCGATCCTCCTGGTTTACGGCGCCGGGTTCCCGGATTTTATCGATGGCTTCGAACCGGTTGCGACGCTCCCCTATTTGTCAGGCGTTGCACGCATCGAGCGGGCCTGGACGGAAGCTTACCACTCGCCGGAAGCGGCCCCACTTGAGCCGGCCGCGCTCAGGGCGGTCAAAGCCGACCAGCTTCCGCGAGTCTCTTTCGTGCTCCACCCCTCTGTTCGCGTCGTCCGATCGCCGCTGCCGAGTCTCACGATCTGGCGCATGAACGTCGACGACGGCATACCGGCGCCCGTGGATCTGGCTGGCGGTGGAGAGGATGCGCTCGTCGTTCGTCCGGCCGCCGAAGTCGAGGTTCGGGCGATGCCGCCAGCTGGGGCCGAATTCCTCAACGCGCTCGCCCCGGGAAAGTCTGTGGTCGAGGCGACCAAGACCGCCATGACCGCCGACAATCGTTTCGATTTGTCGGCCAATCTCGCAGGACTGATCAGCGCGGGCGTCTTTGTTGGCTACACCTTCGCCGAAGAAGCCGGCTCGAGGAAATCCAGGAGAAGAGCATGAGCGAACCTGAGACGCGGACATGGCCGTCGCGGATGGGCAGCGTCCAGCATTTCGTCCGGAACTTTACCGAGAAGCTCGCCAAGATGGCTCGTTTCCTCGCGCCATTGTTCCTCCGGTTCGCGCTGGCCGTTCCCTTCTTTCGCTCTGGTCTGACCCGTTGGGATAGCTTTCTCACGCTCTCGCCCAGCGCGGCCTATCTCTTCGAAAACCAATTCAAGCTGCACATTTTCGGCGGCGCTTACGATTTCCCGGCACCTCTCTTGGTTGCGCATCTGGTCGGGACCGCCGAGATCATGCTCCCCATCCTGTTGGTTCTGGGCCTCGCGACTAGGTACGCCGCGCTCGGGCTCCTTGCCATGACCGGCGTGATTCAGCTCGTTGCGCCTGATGGCTGGGCGAATTTCCATCTCCCATGGGCCGCCCTGGCGCTTGCAATCATCGCACTCGGCGCCGGGCCACTTTCATTGGACAGTTTGATCTTGAGGCTGTCGGGCCGCAGAAAGGCGAGTGGCGCCGCTTGATGTCCACGGAGCGGCGCCCAAGATGGGCCTACGGGTCGAGGCCCTGACGCCTAGGTGTCTCGATCATCGCCTGATCGCCGACTTCACGACCTCAGCCCGGATGCCCGGCGGCAGTGGCCTACGCGCCAGAACTGAACCCTACCGAGAACATCTGGCAATATCTGCGCGGCAACAACCTCGCCCACAGCGTCTGGGACACCTACGACGAAATCGTCGATGCCTGCTGCGACGCCTGGAACGCCCTCGCCGCAAAGCCCGAACTCATCTACTCAATCGGAAATCGAAAGTGGGCGAAGGTCAGAATTTAAGGGCGATTGGTATGAGACCGTCTTTTGGTCTCTCCTCGTTCCCAGGCCTTGGCCCTAAACGAGAAAGTTCCAGCTCAAAATGGTCCAGATTTCGGTAAGCAGGTCACAGGAAGCAAGAGACGGCCGATCATTATTGCAGGGGCGTTTTGCCTTACACGCGTGGAAAGCCTCATGCTTCTACTGGCAGTCCAAGCAACCGGAAGTGGCGATCTACAATGGGGCGCGGCCCGAACCGTTCTACGGAGCGCGCCAGGCTATCTTGAGGGGTTGGGTTATCGAGCGCT
>JAYTRF010000079.1:0-5223 GCA_043746375.1 Caulobacteraceae bacterium
CCTCGTCTGCCTCGGCGACCTGCGCTTCAAGAGGGCGTAGCCGTTCGGCGACGAAGCGGCGAACGGTGTCGATCAGCTGATCGCGGGTTTGCGCATCGATGGCCATGAGGCAGACTAGAGACGCGGGCGACCGGCCGCAAACGCCCCGGCCTCAAAGGAAACCTGAGATGATGGACGGAGGCGACGCACAGGCCCCCTGGCGCCCGATCGAGGTCACCCAGGGAGAGTGGGCCGGCTGGCGCGTGTGGAGCGCCGATCCCTATGAGATCCTGTCTGGACCCTTCTATTGCCGGCAGGATTCGTCCGGTGCGATGATCTGCGCCTTTCGCGCCGCGGCCAAGCACATGAACGGCGGCGGCTTCATGCATGGGGGGGCGCTGATGACCTTCGCCGACTACGCCCTCTTTTGCATCGGCCACGAGGCGCTGGCGGACGGCGGCTCGGTGACCGCCTCATTAAATGGCGAATTCATCGACGCTGCGCGCGAGGGCGAACTGATCGAGGCCAGGGGCGAGGTGGTCCGCGCCGGCGGCTCGCTGGTGTTCATCCGAGGCCTTGTGGAAACGGCCGGCCGTCCGCTGCTGAACTTTTCGGCCATCGTCAAGAAAGTGCGTCGGCGATAAGTTTGGGATTGGCCCCCATGATCCTCCCGCTTTCCGTCCTCGATCTGTCTCCGGTGTCGGGGGATGGCACGCAGGCGCAGGCGGTCCGAGACACGCTCGCGGTCGCGGTGGCCGCCGAGGGGCTCGGCTATCGGCGATTCTGGATGGCCGAGCACCATTCAATGGCGACGATCTCCAGCGCTTCGCCCGAGGTTCTGATCGCCGCCCTGACCCAGCGCACGTCCAGGATTCGCCTCGGTTCAGGCGGGGTGATGCTGCCCAACTATTCGCCGCTCAAGGTCGCCGAGACGTTCATGGCTCTCGAAGCTTTGGCGCCGGGACGGATTGACCTTGGCCTCGGCCGCGCGCTCGGCGCCGACCAGAAAACCGGCGCGGCGCTGCGCTCATCGAGCTCGGAGGTGTTTCCGCACTGGTTCGCGCTTCTCAATGCCTGGCTGCTCGACGCGGCCGGACGCGAGCCGTTTCCCACCGGCCATCCTGCAAGCGGGGTGCGCGCGAGCCCGAGCGGACCTTCGCACCCTGACCTCTTCATGCTGTCGTCATCGGTCGAGAGCGCCATCTTCGCCGGCCGCGCCGGGGTCGGCATGGTGTTCGCCGAATTCATCGCCCGGGCCGAGGGCGGACCGGCGGTGGCTGCGTACCGCCAGGCTTTCACCCCGTCGGCGTTCCGCGCCCGGCCGCTGGCCGGCGTGGCGACGATTGCCTTCGCGGCGACCAGCCACGACGAGGCGCAGCGCCTCGACGCCCCCCGGCGGGCCTCCTCCCTCGCCTATCTCGGGGGCGGGCGTGAGCGCTTCATCACCATCGACGACGCCGAAGCCTATCTGGCGCAACATCGCGACGATCCGCGCCTGATCGGCGTCGTCGCCCGCGCGATCGTCGGCGAAGGTTCTGAAGTGCGCGCCCGGATAGCCGAGAAGATCGCCGCAACCGGGGCGGACGAACTCTTCGTGATGTCAGCTGGTCCTACGCTGCAGACCCGCATCGCCTCCCTGGCGCTGATCGCTCAGGGGCCGGTCGCCGCCTGATCACCGGCGCCATTGATACCCATGGCGGAAAACAGCGGCGCCAAATGGGTTTCGAACTGCCGCCAGCGGCCGATCGATCGATCATAGATCGGCTGGCGCACCTGGGTGACGCTGGCTGAACGAACCGGGCGGCGCGAACGGTGGAAATCGAGGCAGGCCGGATCCCATTCGAGGGCGCAGTGGGCGATGATCTGACGCGCCTCTGTCTCAAGATCGGCCACCACCGCCTCATAGCTGACTTCAAGGATACGCCCCGGGCCGAGCAGCGCGCGCCAATGCGCCATCAGCGCTTCCTGGGCGCGCCAGAAACGGCCGAGTTCGCCAAGGTCATAGGCCCAGTCCTGACCCGCACTGAACAGCATCGCAAAGGTCGATAGACAGGCGTCACGCGGGTCGCGATGGCAGTGAATGAAGGTCGCGTTGGGCAGAGCCAGTTGGATAAGACCGAGCAGTTCATAATTTTCCAGCCGC
The DNA here is from genome assembly GCA_043746375.1 of Caulobacteraceae bacterium. Classification (GTDB taxonomy): domain Bacteria; phylum Pseudomonadota; class Alphaproteobacteria; order Caulobacterales; family Caulobacteraceae; genus Acaudatibacter. The sequence continues at coordinate 2,123 of JAYTRF010000079.1, forward strand.
TTGTCCGTGATCCGCGGCTTCTCCGGCGGGGCTGCGGGAAGCTGGTCCAGATACGCTGCGGCGAAGGTCAGGCAGTCGGCGGCGTTCATCCCCGGGACCCACTCGGGAAAGACCGAGCCGCCCTGGCCGCGTGAATAGAACCCCAGACGCGGCATCAGCGGAATTTCGCCAGCCGGGTGAACCTTCGGATGGGCGCTGACAATCTGTTCGACGAGCGTGGTTCCCGACCGCGGCATGCCGAAGATGAAGATCGGTCGGTCGCTGGCAAGGCCGCCGCCGCCCAGCCGCTGCATCAGGGGCCGATCGAAGACCTCGGCCACCCGGCGCAGACGCCTTTCGTGGCCATCGATATTGTAACGGAAGGTCGAGCGTTTCGCGCCGTTGGCCCTCTGCAGGGCCGCGAACGCGAGGTCGGCCTGGCCGCGATCCTCGTAGGCCTTGCCGAGCGCGAAATAGACCTCGATCCTCTGTTCGACGGTGAGGCTCCGGGCCCGCGCGGCGAGCCGCTGGATAATCTCGAACAGATGTGCGGCGCGCGGCGACCCGTCGGCCATGGGGGTCATCCGCACCAGGGTGAGCAGCACCTCCTTTGAGGTGGGCTCCAGTTCCAGGGCGCGGGTGAGGTGAGCCCGACCTTCCTCGGTCTCCCCCATGAACAGTTCGACGACGCCCAGATCACGTTGGACCTGGGCGACGTTCGCCGAGCCTTCCACTGCGATGCGAAGCCAGGTCAGCGCCTGCGGTAGATCATCGGCTTCCGACAGCAGAGCGCCCAGCGTGTGGGCCGCGCCGGGATGGCGCGGATCTATGGCAAGGGCGGCGCGCGCCGACGCCTCGGCCCTGGCATGATCATCCTTTTGGGCGAAGGCGCGGGCGGCGAGGAAATGCGTTTCGGCGGTCGGTTGGCTCATTTAGATCACGGAAGCGGTTTCCAGGAACGTGCGCAGCCACCGACCAACGCGGCGCCCGTCGCTCGCGGCGGTCAACGAGGCGGTTGCGGCTCTTGCCGGGCCCTCGCCATAGCGGGTTGCCCCGCGAGCCTCAATCAGGGCTGCGGCAAAATCCGGCTCGAACTCGGGGTGAAGCTGTAGCGAGACGGCGCGCTGATCGTCATAGGCAAGCATTCCGAACGGCGTGAAGTGGTTGGCAGCCAGCACCATGGCTCCAGGCGGCGCGCGAACCACCTGATCCTGGTGGGACGCCGGGGCGGCGATAGTCGCCGTATCGTCCATCCACGGGCGCCGGCTGGCGACCTGATAGCGGTGCAAGCCGATTCCCCACCCCTTGGGCGACTTGACTGCCTCTCCACCGAACGCCTGCGCCATCATCTGATTGCCAAAGCATATGCCGATCAGAGCCGCCCTGCCCTTGGCCTGGCGCAGGAAGTCCATCGTCGGCGAAATCCACGGGGCCTGGTCATAGACGCCAGCTGCCGAGCCTGTGACCACCCACGCCGCGCATTCGTCCACCGCCTGCGGAAAAGCGGCTTTGCGCACGTCGTAGGTCACCCACTGATCGCCCGGAGCCGCCATCAGACGCTCGAACATCGCCGGATAGCGGCCGAATGCGGACTGCAGCGCGCGGGGCGACGCGCCGGTCTCAAGAACGCCGATCTTCAATGGAGCATGCCCTGGACTACGGCCTTCAGCCGCTCGACCACCGAAAGCTTATCCTCGATGAAATCGTTGTCGACCCACCAGGCCTCCACCTCGCGCAGCACCTTGCCGACCATCGGTCCGCGCGGCACGCCGGCGGCGACCACCTCGTCACCTGTCAGGGGCAGCGCCGGCGCGGTCCAGCTTTGCGCCATCGGCAACAGCGCCCGCCACTGCATGGCCCCCTGCCCGCGTGACTCCGCCCAGGCCAGGGTGACCCGGTCGCAAAACGCCTGGACGCCCAGGCGCCAGACGCCCTGCCGCGCCTCTTTCGGACTCATCCACGAGACAAGCGCCGGGGCAGGTTTCAGCGCCGCGACCAAGCGGTCCCGTTGGGCGTTGGCCAGACGCAGGCGCCGGGCGGCAGCCTCGCCTGCCGCCGGATCGTCGGGCAGCAGGCTGCACAGGCGCAGAAGCGAATCTTCGCTGAACAGCATCTCGGTTTCGATTCCGACCAGGGCCTCGAAACGCGCCAGCCCCCGCGCGTCTGGCAGGACCAGGGACAACACCCCGGTCGCGGCCATCAGCGAGACGGCCGCCCGAGGGTCTTCGGCCGCAAGCAGTCCCAGCAGTTCCTTCGCCACCCGCTCGGCCGACAGCGCGGTGATGTCGCCCCGCAGGTCCCGGCAGGCGGCCACGGCGGCGCCGTCCGGCTCGCCCTTGCCGTACCAGGCGAGGAAACGGAAGTAGCGCAGAATGCGCAGGGCGTCTTCGCGTATGCGGCTGGCCGGATCGCCGACGAACACCACCCGGCCGGCGTGCAGGTCGGCCAGCCCTGCCCCGGTGGGATCGAACAGCTTGCCTGCGGCATCGGCGTAGAGCGCGTTGAAGGTGAAGTCGCGACGCGCCGCGTCGGCCGCCCAGTCATCGGTGAAGGCGACCACTGCGTGACGTCCGTCAGTTTCGACATCGCGGCGCAGGGTGGTGACCTCAAACGGTTTGCCCATGGCCACCGCCGTGATCGTGCCATGCGCGGCGCCGGTGGGAACCGCCTTCAGCCCTGCCGCGACCAAGGCTACGGTGATCGCGTCCGGCGCCAGGGTGGTGGCGATGTCGATGTCGCCGACGGGCCGGCGCAGGAGCGCATTGCGCACGCAACCACCCACGAACCGCGCGCATCGGGCGCCCCCCGCCGCGCCGAGCGCCTCCATGACCGCGACCGTCGCGGGTGCGGTCATCCATGGCTGAACAGGCAAATCTGCGGTCATCGGCGCAATGTTTCGGATGTGGCGCTCATGGATAAGGCCTTTGCGGGCGCGAGATGGGTGCGACGAAGTGGCCGGGCGTAACCGTGCCGTCGGCGCGGACCTGGGCAGGGACATAAACGCCGGTGTCGCGGCCCTGGTGGAAAATCACGCTGGCGATCAGCGACACAGCCGCCAGCAGGGCCCCGGCGGCGACCAGCCACGGCCAAGGTGTCGATCCCATGTCCTTGCCGGCGCGAGC
>JAYTRF010000080.1:0-20861 GCA_043746375.1 Caulobacteraceae bacterium
AACGCGGAGGAGACTAACCCCGTCGCGCTGGCCTCGAAACCGGTCGCGGTGCCGAAGTCGGCCGGCGTGTTGCTCATGAAGCCAAGCGCCGTCGAATAAAAGCCGCCAGCGTTGGCCGTGTCGCCGTAAGCGGAACTGCTGCGCCCGCTCGCCTTGCTGAAGAAACCGCTAGCGGTGCTCTGCAGGCCGCTGGCGTTGGCATTGTCGCCGTAAGCCGATGCGCCGGTGTTGCTCGCCGTACTGGTGAAGCCGGACGCCGTGCTGAAGTCCCCAATAGCCGTCGCCGTGTCGCCGTAGGCCGCGCTCGAGATTCCGCTCGCCTTGCTGAAAAAGCCGCTGGCGGTGCTCTGCAGGCCGCTGGCGTTGGCATTGTCGCCGTAAGCCGATGCGCCGGTGTTGCTCGCCTTGCTGGTGAAGCCGGACGCAGTGCTGAAGTCCCCAATGGCCGTCGCCGTGTCGCCGTAGGCCGCGCTCGAGATTCCGCTCGCCTTGCTGAAGAAACCGCTAGCGGTGCTCTGCAGGCCGCTCGCGTTGGCATTGTCGCCGAAGGCTGAAGCCCCCGTTTTGCTGGCCGTACTGAAGGCCCCCGTCGCCGTGCTGTTCAAACCGCTGGCGTTCGAAAGTTCCCCAATCGCGGTGCTTCCCCCGTCGCTAGCGGTGGCGCCGAAACCCACGGCCGTGCTCTGGTCACCCGTAGCCTGGGCCTGTTGACCGTAGGCCGAACTCGAAACACCCTTGGCGAGGCTCAGGTATCCGGTCGCAGTGCTTCCAGGCCCGCTCGCAGTCGCGGTGTCGCCGAATGCCGAACTATGGTCGCCGATGGCAGTGGCCTCAAAGCCAAAGGCGGCGCTGTTGACGCCGCTGGCCGTGGCGTTTTCACCAAACGCGGAACTGCCGATGCCGCTAGCCGTGGCGGAGGCGCCCGCCGCGGTGGAGAAGTTGGCGGTCGCGGCGGCTTGGTCGCCAAAGGCTGAAGCCCCGGTTGAGCCGGCTCCGGTTCCCCCGGCGTCGCTCAAATAGCCGTAAGCACTCGTATAGTCGCCATTGGCGTTGGCCTTGAAGCCCGTGGCCAGGGCATAGTTGCCCTTGGTGGCCGCGCCAAAACCAATGGCGATTGCGCCGGTGCCCGCTGCCGAGCTTTCGCTGCCAAGCGCGGTGGAAAAATCGCCGCTGGCCGTGCTCTTGGCGCCGGCGGCAAGCGACTCGTTGCCGGTTGAAACCGAGGTGTTGCCAAGCGCCGTGCTCTCGCTTGTGCCGGTGGCGGCGCTGTTGTCACCAAAGGCGGCGCCGCCATTGGAGGCTGAAGCCAGCGAGCCGACCGCGACTGATCCGGTGGCGCTGGCGCCCTGGCCGATGGCGATGGCGTTGACGCCGGTCGACGAGGCGTTGGTGCCAAGGGCGATGGAGTTGACCTTTGTGGCCTGCGATCCATTGCCAATGGCGATGGCGCTCGGGTCGCCGGTCGTGGCTGCAGTACCCCCCGAGCCGATGCCGGCCAGGGCGCCGCCGCCCAGGGTGATGCCAGGTTGATAGGTCGTGCCGTTGGTGTCGCCCAGCCAGATAGCCCCGTTATCGGCGCTGATGCCCTGCGTCGAGTTGAGCCCGGCGTCGGCAGAAATGGTGCCGGTGAACTCGGACTCGCAATGAGGCAGGGCAGGAATGTAATCGGCAAGAGCCTGCGCCTTGTCCTGATAGACCAGCGAGGTGATCTGCGCAGCGACGCCGGTGACGCTTGCGGCGGTGCCAACCTCCTGGGCAATCAGCGCGGCAGTCCACACACCGCTCGCGGTGCCTGCTGCGATCAGGCCCGGAGCCGCCCCGTCGGCTGTGCCGACAAGGGGAACGTCCAGGAGGACAGCGGCGCCGGCCTCGAGCAAGCCGACAGTGTCGGTCGTCGCGACCCCGATGCTGGCGGCAAGGGACGCGACTGCAGCTGCGGCCCCGACCGCGTTGGCGGCCAGTCCGACGGCATTGGCGACGTTGGCGCTGTCGAGATTGCTGTTGATCGCGCCGGCGTATTGCTCCTCGCATCCACCCGACCCGACGGTGCTCAGCGCCGGGCTGCTGGTCACGATGTTGCGTTGGCCATTGCTGGGCGTGCCGGCCGTTGTCGTCGCCCCCCAGGCGCCGGGGGTCGCTCCCAGGCTGACCATCAGCGCCAGGGTCGAGGCCCCGATCAGCCGGCCCCGGCTCGGACGCGCTTGATCCTGACTGCGCGCGCGCAGTGTGACGATGCTAGAAGCACTCATCAGATTAACCCCACCCACAAGACCGGTCCGGCCACCCCCCTAGGGCGCGCGGCGCTCGGTCAATTCGCCATTTAGTGAGGGACCCGCCCCCACGGTAAACAATAGCTAAACCGTGACGGCTCAGTCGGCAAGCGCTGTTGGTGCGTCGTTTCGCCCCGAGCCGAATGGCCCGTTAGAGCGTCTAGGACCCCGCCGGACGCAGGTTGAGCAGCGGCAGACGGGCGTTCATGCGCTGGATGACCTGCGCGGTGATGTCCATCTCGGGGTTGGCTCCATAGGTCGAGGCGCGCTCTAGAACCAGTGAGCAGCGCCTCGCGGCGACCACCTCGGTAAGACTGGGCCCCATAACCGCGCCGATCTGATCGAAAGCCTGCTTGCGCGTGGCCGCCAGCTGGGCGTCGCGGACCTGGCTGGCGTGGTCGAGGGCCTGGTAGCGGGCGCGAAGCTGCGCCACCCTTTGCTGGTAGTCGGCCGCCGAAAGGGAGGCCTTCTGCGCGGCAAGCGCGCGGTCGTCGGTTTGAATAGCGCTTCGCTGGGCGTTCAGTTCGCCGCGCACGCCTTGAACGAATTGGGTCAGCTGCTGGTTAGCGCTGATCCCGGCCTGTGAGGCGCCAAGCGCCTGGTCGCGCGAAACGACACAGACGCCGGCCAGCGGCGGCCCGTAAGTCTGGGCGCAGACCGCCCCGGCGACGGCCAGCGCCGAGGTGAAGACAAGGAGGGGTCTGATGATCATCGCCAAGCTTTCGGGCGATAAGGGATCGGATGTCAACCGTCTCCCCTTCGGCGGGTGCGGCGTGTAGGCTAACGATAATCGTCGCAGGCAGGGGTTCGCTGATGTCCGCAGGTCCACCCGTCGCCATCATCATGGGCAGTCGATCGGATTGGCCGACGATGAAGGGCGCCGCAGAAAGTCTCGACGCCCTTGGTGTCGCCTATGAAACACAGATTGTCTCCGCCCATCGCACGCCAGATCGCCTGTACGCCTTCGCCAAGGGGGCAGCGGCGGCGGGCTTCAAGGTGATCATCGCCGGGGCCGGTGGCGCCGCGCACCTGCCGGGAATGACCGCCTCGCTCACCTGCCTGCCGGTGCTGGGCGTGCCTGTGGTTTCGAAGGCTCTGGGCGGGCTGGACTCCCTGCTGTCAATTGTCCAGATGCCAGCCGGAGCGCCGGTCGGGGCGATGGCGATCGGGGAGGCCGGCGCGCGCAACGCCGGGATCCTGGCGGCGCGTATCCTGGCTCTCAACGACACGCAATTGGCGTTGCGTGTCGCCGACCATCGTCAGCGCCAGGAGGCAGCCGTGCCGCAGAGCGTCGAGGACTAGAGTGGAGGCGGGACCTACGGACGGGTTCCCACTAGCGCCGGGCGCGATGATCGGCGTCATCGGCGGGGGACAATTGGGCCGGATGCTGGCCCTGGCCGCAGCGCGCCTCGGATTCGATGTCGCTGTGCTGTCGCCGCAGCCCGATGCGCCCGCCGCCCGGGTCGCCGCCCGATCGCTGGTCGCGGCTCACGATGATCCAGCTGCGCTCGCCGAGTTGGCGGCGATTTGCCAGGTGATTACTTTCGAATTCGAGAATGTGCCCGCCGCGGCGCTCGAACGGCTGGCGGCGCTCGGCGCCAAGGTGGCGCCGCCGGCAGGTGCTCTGGCCGTCGCCCAGGATCGCCTGGAAGAAAAGACATTTTTGAACAGGGCCGGAATCGCCACCGTCGGCTTCGTGGCGGTCGATGGGCCGGACGATCTGCGCGCCGCCCTGCGCCGCTTGGGCGCCCCACTCCTGCTCAAGACCAGACGCGGCGGTTATGACGGCAAAGGTCAGGTTTGGGTGAACGACTCCGGCGAGGTCGAGAGGGCGCTGGACACGATCGGACGGCGACCGGCCATGGCCGAGGCGCCGGCCGACTTCCGTCGCGAGGTGGCGCTGATCGCTGCGCGCGGCCGCGACGGGGAGATCGCGCTCTATCCGCTGACCGAAAGTCACCATGAGAACGGCATCCTGCGACGAGCCACAGCCCCTGCGCGCGCGTCAGCCAGGGCGCTCGGAGAGGCAGAACGCATTGCCGCCAAGCTGTTGTCAGCCCTCGACTACGTCGGGGTGATCGGTGTGGAAATGTTCGAGCGTGACGACGGGGCGCTGCTGGTCAACGAGTTCGCTCCGCGCGTTCACAACACCGGCCACTGGACCCTGGATGGCTGCGAGGTCGATCAGTTCGAACAACACATACGCGCCATCGTTGGATGGCCGCTTGGACCGACAGCAGCCACCGCCCATGTCGAGATGACCAATCTGCTTGGCGACGATGTGGGCGCGTGGGCCCGCCTTGCCCGTGAGCCGGAAACGCGCCTGTGGCTCTATGGCAAGGGCGAAGCGCGGCCGCTGCGCAAGATGGGCCACGTCAATCGTCTGAGGCCGCTGTAAAGCAAACCGAGGCTCTTTCCCTGTTTTGATAGATCCATCGAAACCGGACAGGTTCTAGCGCCGCCCGTACCGCACCCGCCCCAGCGCTGCGGCGGCGCGTTCGGCCAAGGCGGCGGGCCTGATACTTCCCTTCCAGCGCTCGAAAGCCATCACGCCGGCGATCCGGCGGTCAAGATGGGCGGCCGCGGCCGATTCGCCGCCGGCCAGCCGGGTGGCCAGCGTCGAAACCAGGATTTCCGAAAGCAACGCGCGCTTGGAATAATGATTTTCATCAGTCGCCTCGTCGCCGGCCCAACGCCACAGCCGGTCAGCGCTGGTCCAGACCAGATGAAGACCCAAGGCAAGGTTGGCCGGAAAACTCAGCCAGCCGGCGAGCCGCCGAACGGCCGCTTCGTCGGCCATCGCCGCATCGCAGCGGGCCAGAACAGCGCGCCCAATGCGCTCGCGCACCTTCAGCGAGGCCGAATCGAGTTCCGAGAGCGCCTCGAGCGCCGCTCGATCGTGGCGGGCGCTGAGCAACGCGGCGAGGTCGCGGGCCCCGCCTGGAAACAGCAGCTCGGCATCGGCGGGCGAGAGGCCGACGTCCCGCGCGGCCACAATGACCAGCGATCGTGTCCAGCCAAGCGCCCGCACGTGCGGCAGGGCGGCGGTCAGCACGCGATCCTCGGTCTCCCGGGCCCAGTCTTCTTGGCCGCTCATCCACCCATACTATACTAACCTTGGCGTCGGCGTCTCCGCATGGACATCAGGCGCCCTTGCTGGTAACAGCCGCAGCTTGTTCCCAAATGCGGGAAGCGACCAGGAGCGCCGGTGGTTCAGATTTTCGTCCGCGACAACAATGTCGACCAGGCGCTCAAGGCGCTGAAGAAAAAGATGCAGCGCGAAGGTTCGTTTCGCGAGATGAAACGGCACGTCCATTACGAAAAGCCCAGCGAGAAGCGAGCCCGCCAGAAGGCCGAAGCGGTCCGCCGGGCCCGCAAGCTGGCCCGCAAGCGCATGCAGCGCGAGGGCCTGCTCCCCCCTCCCAAGAAGATCGTCCGCACCTAGTCTCGCAAGAATGCCTGTTCCCGCTTAAGGAGACAGGGCCCCGGCTAATCGCGGCCGCGCACGGCAAGGCTGCGCAGGAAGTGGCGCACGTCGAAGCGACCGGTGGCCAGGGCGCCAGATTTGAACGCGGGGATCGCCACCCAAAGCTCGAGGCCGGTCAAGGCGAACATCAGGGCCGCCGTCGCGGCCACCTGCCAGAGCGGGGGATTGGTAGCCACGCGAGCGGCCATCATGAACGGCGTGAACGGCGGAAACCACGCCAGGGCAGCCAGCAGGGGCGCGTCGGGCCGGGTGAGCGCCTGGCTCATGAACACCAGCGGCACGCTCATCAGGATCATCAGCGGACCAAGCAGGGTCTGCGCCTCGCGCGTGGTTTCGCAGAAGGCGCCGATCGTCACATAGAGCGTGGCGAACATCAGATAGCCGCCGATGAAGTAGAGGCCGAAATAGGCCCAAAGGCCGTTGGCCATCAGGATCGACGCCAGGTCGCCGGCGATGGCGGGAAACCGAATGATCAGAACCGCAGCAGCGATGCTGAGCCAGAAGGCGAGAACGGTGCCGGTCACGGCCGCGACCCCGAGGATCTTGCCGCCCATGATCTCCGGCACCGACGCGCTCGACATCAGAACCTCGAGAATGCGGCTGCTCTTCTCCTCGATGACACTGTTCAGGAGCATTCCGGCGCCTGTGAGCACGACCATCCACAAAAGCATGCCCATGGCGAAACCGACGATGCCTGGCAGCCTGTCCTTCAAGGCCACCCTGCCGCTGTCCGATCCGGGCGAAAACTCGATAAGGCGGGGCGAAACTCGGTCGATAGAAGCCAGAACGGCAGGATCGACGCCCGCAGCGCGCAGGCGCTCGCGGCGTAAAGCCGATCCGACCGCAGCCTCGACCGCCCCCTGCACCGATCTGTCGGAGACATTTCGGCTCCAGAAGTCTATAGCCACGCTGTCGCCGGACGGACGCAGGATCGCCGCCGCTTCGAGCGGGCCGCCCCGGGCGAGGGCTGGTTTCAGCCGCGCCACCGCCTGCGCCGGGCTTGTGAACGGAGCTCCCGGTGCGGCCACGACGCGGGCAAGGGGCTGGCCCAGGTCGCCCCGCGCGCTGACGGCTTTGTCGATATCCCCCTCCAGCCCCCGGCCGCTAAAATCGACAACGGCTAGCGTGGGAACCGGCGTCGAACGCGCCATCAGGATCGGCGCCAGCCCGTAGGCGGAAATGCCGACCGGCAGCAACAGTATCGAAAGCCAGAACCCCGGCGTGCGGACATAGGCGAGGTATTCCCGCAGGGCGATCTTGATCAGGCGGCTCACTCCGCCGCTCCGGCGCTGGTGAGAACGATGAAGGCGTCGTGCAGGCGCGGCTCACGCAGTTCGAAACGGCTTATCTCCAGGCCCTTGGCGAAAGCCGCCCTGAGCATTTCCTGCGCCGGCGCACCTGGCTTCAGGGCGGCGGTGACCCGTACTCCCGAGCCTTCCAGACCCTCGACCGTCAAAGCTTCAAGCCCCGGCAGATCAGCCATCTGCGAAGGCTCGAAGACGCCTTCCACGATCAAGGCCCGTGGCGCCGCCGCCCGCGCGGCTTCCACCGTTCCGTCGAAAACCTTTCGCCCCCTCGCCATCAGCACCACCTGGTCGCAGACGCGTTCGGCATGCTGCATGACGTGGGTTGAAAATATAACCGTCGACCCGCGCGCGGCGAGGTCGCGCAGCAAACCCTCGAGCGATTGCTGGTTGACCGGGTCCAAACCCGAGAATGGCTCGTCGAGGATCACCAGATCCGGTTCGTGGGCGATGGCCGAAAGCAGCTGGACCTTCTGCGCCATGCCTTTGCTGAGCGAACGGATCTGGCGGTCGGCGGCATCGGCGAGACCCTGCGACTCCAGAAGCGCCCGGGCGCGGCGCCGGGCCTCCGGCGCGGCGACGCCTTTGAGGCCGGCCAGGAAGGCAATCACCGTCACCGGCGTCATGCGGCGATAGAGGCCGCGCTCCTCGGGGAGAAAGCCGATGCGCGAGCGCACTTGCGCGGCGTCTCGCGCGCCAAGCACCGAGATGGCGCCGCTCGACGGCGCGATGAGCCCCAGGGCCATCCGCAGCGTCGAGGTCTTGCCCGCGCCGTTGGGACCAAGAAACCCCATGATCTTGCCGGCGCCGGCTTCAAACGACAGGTCGTCGACGGCGGTGAACGCGCCATAGCGTTTGGTGACCCTCTCGAGGACCAGCGCCGCCTGCATTCTGTCCTGCCCCGAATCACCGTTCGCCGATGTCTTCTATCACCGGTTCTGGGCAGGCTCAGCGGGCATGAGCGGGGGTTTGCCAAGAACGTGGTCGATACCCCTGACTACGGCGCGAGCGTAGGCGCCGCTGAGGACCGTGGCATGGCTGGCGCCTGCAGCAGACTCGATAAAGCCGCTCCGAGATGCGCGCGCCGGAGCCGTCTGCACGTCGCTGAGGTTCGCCAAGCCGTGGGGGTGGCCGGCGAGCACCACGGCTACCGGCCACGCCGGGTCGAAAGTTTCGGCCCGGCGGGCTTGTTCGGCCGAGGCAGGCCATTGCACGACTTCTTCCGCCGCCCAGTGATTGTGAGAGGCGAGGGCGAAAGCCCAGCGTTTTTCTACGCCAGGGGCGCCTTCGAGGCCAATGGCGTCGCCAAGTCGCGTTCGCGCCAGCGGCCGGAACAAGCCCATCCGCGCTCCCCACGCAGCCAGCTGGGAAAAACGGCCGAAATGCTCGACCATTTGGCTGGTCAGGGGGACGTCCATGGCCTCGGGCGTGGTTGCGTCGACGAGCACGATGCCGGCGACTCGAACGCGATTGCGACTGGCGAACAGGCGCACATGGAGACCGGCCATCGAGTGCCCGCAAAGGACCAGCGGCCCGTCCTCGCCGGCCACGCGCAGCAGGATTTCGAGATCTTTGGCCACCGCCAAGCTGTCGCGCGGCGCTGGCCCGGGGTCGGAAAATCCCAGGCCGGCGCGGTCGTAGGCCAGCGATCGCACGGCCTGCCCGGCCAATATTTCCTGAACTGCGGCCCAGTCCGCCGAAAAGCCAAACGCGCCGGCTTCGAGCAAGACGGCGGGACCGATGGTCGTGACGGGTCCGGCGCGCACCAGATGCAGGCGCCGTCCATCGCCGACGTCGATCATCTGCCCTCGAGGCTGAGGCGTGCTCACGAAATCTCCCCAACGCGGCCCCGGTCGCAATGCGCGTGGATGGCGGTGACCGGGGGCATGGCGCTGCCAATGGTGAAAGTCCAGGGCGTGTTGGGGTTTGGGTGGGGTCGGGTTTCCGGCGTAGCCATGGCTCGCAGGCGGGAGGTGTTGAACCACGGCGGCCGGCACTCTCCCGTATCCAGGGCATGACCTCTGGAAGCAGCTTGAGATCCGCTAGAAGTATAGACGAACATGAATTCTTAACCGTGCTTCGTAACGGCGCGTTATTCCAGCCGTGACAAGCCTTAGGCCGGGGCACTGCCGCATTCACGCACCCAGCCCGATCAGGATCGGACCGAACGATGTTCGCAACGTTGCTAAGAGATCGCAGGGCCAGCGTAAGCATTGTCGGCGCGCTGATATTGCCGCTGCTGATCGGCATGGTCGGCCTCGTGGCCGAATTCGGTCATGGCTTGATGACCAAGGTTGAAGACCAGCGGGTAGCCGATATGGCCGCATTCGCTGGCGCCACCGCCTACAACGCCACGGCATCGACGACAACGATGACCTCGGTGATCGACAAGGTCGCATCGCTGAACGGCATCACGTCCGCGGACGTCGCCGGAAGTCTGGTCACGTCGCCGTCGGGGGACGGCAATCAGGCCGTGAAAGTCATCATTTCCACAAGCAACTCGCTGGTGCTCTCGCAAGTAATCGGCTCCGCTGCGACCCTGCCGGTCAGCGGGATTGCCTATGCCGAACTGAGAGCCAACGCGGCCGGCTGTGTCATCGCCCTTAATTCCGGCGGCGCCGGGGTGGCGCTGAGCGGCGGCACCAGCGTCACCGCCGACGCCTGCGCCGTGGACTCCAACGCCACCGTCGGCGTGCCTTGTGGCGACACGATCACCACCATAGCGGTGGCTTACGATTCATCGTCTGCCCCGTCCCAGCCGTGTGGCGGCATTCAGCCGCCTGCGGGAACCGGTGCGGTGAAGATTCTCAAAACGCTGACCGCCGACCCCCTGCTGGGCAATTCCGGCGTTTCCACCGCCACCAGCCGCATCTCGGCGGTATCCGCACTGACATCGCCCAGAGGCCCCAACGTGACCAGCGGCGGCGATATCAATTTCGCCTACAACCTGTCGTCCACCCAGGCCCAGGCTGCCGCAGACGGCTGTTCAGCCAGCTTCTCCAGTAAAACCTGGACGCTGACCTGCAGCGGAGAGTCGAGCTACAATTTCGGCAATATAACCCTTGGCGGGGGCATCAGCCTCAACTTCAACACCGGTGGTTCATCGTCGACTACCTATAATTTCAGCGGTTCGATAAACAATACCGGATCGGTAGTGAACTTCGGGCCGGGCGTCTACAACATCGCCAAGGGGGTGGCCACCGGTGGGGGTACGACCACGACATTCGGCGCGGGCGTCTACAATATCGGCGCGGGCGCCAACCTGTGCACGAACGGGGTGCCCTACAGCATCTGCAATACCGGAGACAAGCTGACCTTCGGTGGACCCAGCACCTTCGTGCTCGCGGCAGGGGTCTACAACAGGGGCGGTGAAATCCTGACGCTTGGCTCGGGGAACACCAACAGCTTCAACATCGGCGCGGCCAGCGACGGCAACTCGATCAATGTCGGCGGCGGGTCGATGACGACGTTTGCCGACGCCATCGGCGGCCTCTTTCAACTTGCCGGGAATCTCAACATGGGATCGGGCGGGGGCAGTTGCCTGACCATCGGAGCCGCCTCGCAGCACGACATCAACGGTTCGGTGACCACAGCCGGCGGCACCATCATGGGGGCCGGCGTCTACACCGTGAATGGCCCGATCGAACTGGGCGGCAGCGGCGGCGGCGACGTGACGTGCAACGGCTCGACGGTCGGCATGGACGCGGCGGGTGCCACCTTCGTCACCTCCGGCATCCATACGCCCACCTCAGGATCCTGCGCAGGATCCGCGTTCTGCATCGCTGCTGGCTACAACCACGTGGTGCTCACCGCACCGACGTCGGGACCCACCGCGCAGCTGGCGGTCATCGGCCCGACCAGTTCTTCGAACACCAGCGGCGCTGCCTTTACCGAGGGGGCCAGCAACACCAGCATTTCCGGCGCCTTCTATTTTCCCTACGGCCCCATCTCGCTGACTGGCGGCGCCAGCGTCGGCAACGGGGCAGGTCAGTGTCTCGAGCTGATCGGCTCCCAGGTGACGCTGGCCGGCGGCACGGCGGCGGCCTCGACCTGCATATCGAGCGCCACGACCAGCAGCTCCGTGGTGCTGGTGCAATGATCGTCCGTCGCCTGCGCTTAAGTCCGGGCGCGCCGCGTTGGCTGAGGGCGCTCGCCAACGACGACGGCATCGCCGCGGTCGAATTCGCATTGCTGATGCCGATTTTCGGCCTGATCTTCGCGGGCATCGCCGACTTCGGCGGCGTGCTGCTTACCAGGTTCCGCCTCGACGCCGCTGTCTCGGCCGGCGCCAACTATGCCATGGTCAATGCGGCCAGCGTCAGTTCACAAAGCGGAGCCACGCTGGCCAACAGCATTTCGACGGTGGTCGCCAACAACGCGGGTTCGACATGGGCCGACGACGCCATTGTCGTCAACAACGGTCCGAGCCAGAGCATCACCGGTGGGACCTCGTCCAGCGGGGGCACGGCCGCCAACGCCGACAGCTGTTATTGCCCGACCGTATCGCCGAATTTCGCCTGGGGCGCGGCGGTGACCTGCGCATCGCCGTGCAGCGGCGGGGGCATTGCCGGCAAGTTCGTCACCATCACCGCCACGAGAACCTACGCGCCGCTTTTTTCCGGCTATGGCTTGGTCACCAACAATACCATTTCGGTGACCACGGCGGTGCAGTCGCAGTGAGACGCCGTCTGCGGGCGATGCTCGGAGACAGCAGAGGCGCGACCGCAGTCGAATTCGCCCTGGTCCTCGGGCCGCTGGTCTTGGTGCTCTTTGGCATCATCGAATTCGGGCGGATGATCTGGACCAACAATGCGCTGCAGGAGACGGCGATCGACGCCGCCCGCTGCGCCGGCATTGTCGAGTCCTCCTGTGCGTCGGGCGGCGTCTATTCCAGCGCCAACACGGCCACCTATGCCCAGACAGTGGCTCATGGATGGGGAATCGCCGTGCCCACATCATCGATCAGTAGCACTGCCAGCACCACCTGCGCCGGGGTTTCGGGGTTTTCCCAGGTGACGATCGCCTACACATTTCAGACCGTGGTCCCGCTGGTTCTGACCTCACTGTCGAATGGCATCCCCCTAAGCGCCACGGCCTGCTTTCCGACGCAGTCGTAGCTTGGCTGCGATCATTTCAGAAGCGCGGTGACCTCGGCGACATCACTGGGGGTCAGGCGCCAGGCGGCGGTCGCCGCGTTCGCCCGGACCTGCTCGGGCGTCGTCGCCCCGGCGATCACCGACGAGACCCCTGGATGGCCTAGCAGCCAGGCGAAGGCCAGTTCCAACAGCGAGTGGTCGTGGTCTCGCGCATAGGCCTCCAGTTTATCGAGCTTGGCGAAATTTTTGTCGTTCAGGGCCTGCGCGCCGCGCGCACCCCATGCAGCCAGCCGGGTGCCCTCGGGCGGCGGCTCACCGCGCTTGTATTTGCCGCTGAGCAGGCCGGATGCCAACGGAAAGTATGGTAGAAATCCGAGGCCAAACCTCTCACAGGCTGGCGTGACCTCGCGTTCCACGTTGGTCTCCAGGAGGCTGTAGTTGTTCTGGGCCGCAACGAAGCGATTCAGATGCTGGCCCCGCGCCACCCAGTCCGCATCGGCAATCTGCCACCCGGCAAAATTCGAATTGCCGATGTAGCGGACCTTGCCGGCGGTGATCAGATCGTCGAGCGCGCGAAGCGTCTCCTCAATGGGGGTCTCGGCGTCGGGGGCGTGCATCTGATAGAGATCGATGAAATCGGTTCCAAGGCGCTTCAGGCTGGCTTCGACGGCCCTGATTACATAGCGACGCGACCCGCCGCGCTGGTCGAGACCGGCGCCCGTTGGCATGGCGAACTTGGTCGCCACTACCACATCATGGCGCTTGTCCTGGAGCGCTTGGCCAAGCATGGCCTCGGATTTGAGGCCGCCGTAGACATCGGCGGTGTCAAACAAAGTTATCCCGCAATCGAGGGCGGCCCCGATCACGGCGTCGGCCCCGGCCTGGTCGATGCGCATGCCGAAATTATTGCAGCCAAGACCGATTTCACTGACCTTGAGGCCGCTCGTCCCTAGACGTCGATATTCCATGCAGACAGACCTCCCAAGAGCAAAAACTAGCCGCCGGCGGCCGCTAGACGAGCTTTACCATCCGCTTGCCGATGTTATCGCCGGCCAGTAGGCCGATCAGGGCGGCGGGCAGATTTTCGAAGCCTTCGATGATATCCTCGCGCACCTTCAGCCTGCCGGAATCGACCCATCCCCGCAGGTCCGCTAGCGCTTTTTCATTCTGCTCGGCAAAATCCATGACCACGAAGCCGCGCAATACCAACCGCCTGGTGACGATCAGCCCAGGCACACCTCGCGGCCCGTGGGTGGGCGCGGCTCCGTCATACTGGGAGACCGCACCGCAACAGGCGATGCGGCCATGGAGATTCATATTGAACAGGCAGGCCTCGAGGACATCGCCGCCAACATTGTCGAAATAGACATCAACGCCGTCGGGACAGGCGGCCCTAAGCGCGCGGCGGGTGTCGCCCGCCTTGTAATCGACGACTTCATCGAAGCCGAGCTCCGCCTTCAGCATCATGCACTTGGCGTGGCCACCAGCGATCCCCACGATCCGGCAGCCCTTTATCGCCGCGATCTGGCCGACCAGTGAGCCGACCGACCCGCCGGCCGCCGACACCACCACAGTCTCTCCGGCTTTGGGCGCGCCGCACTCGATCAGGCCGAAATAGGCGGTGAGCCCCGCGACGCCGTAGACGCTGAGCAGATGGCTAAGAGGTTCGCTTCTCGGCAGCTTGGTCAGATGGTTGGCCGCGACGACGGCGAACTCCTGCCAGCCCGTATCGGCGAACACCATATCCCCGGTGGCAAGGTGGGAACCGTTGGCGTCGATCACTTCGGCAAGCGCGCCGCCGGCCATGACGTCGCCGGCCCTCAGCGCCGAACGGTAGGTCGCCCCTTGCATCCAGGCGCGGTTGGCCGCGTCGAGTGAAATGTATCGCGGGCGCAAAAGCACTTCGCCTTCGCCTGGGCGCGGCATTTCGGCGTCCGCCAGTGCGAAGTGGTCGGCGGACAGCCTGCCTTCAGGAATCTGCGAAAGAATGATCTGCCGGTTTGTCCCGATCATCGGAATGCCTCGAAAAGCCACTGGTCCCCAACCCTAGACTGCGAGCTGCAGGCTGGGAACGTCCATCGATCGCTACTCAATCCGGTTCGTGCCAAGACGAAGCGCGTCTGGCGATTGCCGCTCGCGACGCTGATCAATAGGTTCAGGCGCCGCCCGGCAAAAGCTTCAGCCAGAGCCTTCCCAAGCCATTGCCTGTTTATCCTTCTCCAGACAGTCCAGCGCCGCCGACTGCGCCTCGCGGCGCCCTCCAGGGCCGGCGGCTAGCGCGCATAAGCGCGGTGTTGATAGTGCTGGTCGGGATCATCGCCCTGGGCGGGTTCTGGTTTCAGGCCAGCTTTCTTGCCGACATTCCGACGGTTCCAGGGCGCGATGCGCTGTGGGCAGTGCGTCGTTCGCCCGGCATGACCTTCCTAGATCGCGACGGGGCGTTCATCGCTACCCGCGGGGCGCGCTACGGAGCGCCGGTCAGATTGGCGGGGCTGCCGCCCTACGTGGCGCGCGCCTTCCTGGCGGCTGAGGACAGACGCTTTTATAAACATGGTCCCGTCGATTTGTGGGCCATTGGCCGGGCTGCCAGGCGCGACCTAATCGAAGGACGTGCCGCCGAGGGGGGCTCGACCCTGACCCAACAGCTGGCGCGGACTCTGTTCCTGAGATCAGAGCACACTTTCAAACGCAAGATTCAGGAGGCGGTTCTCGCCGCCCGCCTCGAAGACATGCTGGGCAAAGACCAGGTACTCGAACTCTATCTCAATCGGACCTTTTTCGGAGCCGGCGCCTACGGCCTGGATGCCGCGGCGCGCACCTACTTCGCCGAGCCCGCAGACCACCTGACGCTGGCCCAGGCAGCCACGCTTGCGGGCCTGCCCAACGCGCCGACGCGTCTCGCCCTGACCAACAACCTGCCTGCCGCGTGGGCGCGCGGCCAAAAGGTGTTGGCGTCCATGCGGCAGGAGGGCTGGATTTCCCCCGATGAAGAAGCCCAGGCCCTGGCCGATCCACCCAGCCTTGCTCCCCCCGCGGCCGGCGAAGGCGCCTACAGCTACATAATCGATCAGGCCGCAGAGGAAGCCGCCGCCCTATCGGGCGGAGCGGTCGACCTGGTGGTCCGCCTGACCATCGATCGCCGGCTGCAGGCGGAAGCCGTGACCGCCGTCGAGGCGACGGTGCGGGGCCAGGGCCGGTTTCGCGGCGTTTCCCAAGGGGCTTTGGTTGCACTAGCGCCAGACGGGGCGATCCGGGCCATGGTCGGGGGCCTGGATCACGACAAGAGCGCCTTCAATCGGGCCACCCAGGCGCGCCGCCAGCCGGGTTCTGCATTCAAGGCCTTTGTCTATGGCGCGGCCATGGAGAGGGGCGTGCTGCCAACCGATACCCGGGTGGACGCGCCGATCGCCTATCGTGGCTGGTCGCCGACCAATTACGGTGGCCGTTACGCCGGGCGGGTCAGCGTGCAAGAGGCGCTTGCGCGGTCGATCAACACCGTCGCCGTGCGCCTGACCCTGGAGGTGGGCCCAGACCAAGTGGCGGAATTCGCCAGACGATGCGGTCTGGCCGACATTCCGGCTCATCCAGGCCCTTCCATCGGCCTTGGCGCCTATGAGGTCTCGCTCCTCGAGCTGGCGGGCGGCTATCAGGTTTTCCAGAGCGGCGGCGGCAGGACCACGCCTTACCTGATCCAATCGCTGACGACGACACGAGGCGACCTCATTTATGTCAAGCCGCCTTCGGCTCCGACGCCGGTCTACGACCCGCTCTACGCGAGCCGGATGGTGCGGATGATGAAGACGGTGATCACCGCCGGCACTGGCTCAGGCGCCAACATCGGTCGACCGGCGGCGGGAAAGACCGGCACCAGCCAGAACTGGCGCGACGCCTGGTTCGTCGGCTTCACGCCCGACCTTCTCACCGGCGTTTGGGTCGGTAATGACAACAACCGCCCGATGAGCAAGGTGACCGGTGGGGAACTGCCCGCAGCGATCTGGCGCCGTTTCATGACCGCCGCCGAGCAGGGTGTCGCGCCGGCCGATTTTTCCTGGCTGGTCCCCGAACCGGAGCCCCCGCCGCCTGATGACACGCTGACTGAGGCTGACCCCGGCCTGGGCGAGGCGCCACCGATGGATGAGCCCAACGAGACAGGGCCTGGCGCTGACTATCAGCCCCCAGACGGGTCAGATGAAAATCAATCGGCGGTCAGTCGCGAGGATCCGCGGGCCATGGAGGACGATCCGCCCGCGGACATGGGAGCGGCGCCGCCATCTGACGCGCGCCCCTACGGCTACGACGGCCCTGACCCCCTCAGTGAACCGCGGCCGCCAGCGCGCCGCTCGCGGGAGTTCTCGCCGCCAGCCGACTACGGCCCGCCGCCTGAAGACAAGCGGTACCGATACTGACGTAAGCGGTTGGGAAAGGACTTGGAGTTTATGGTCGGGGCCGAATTACCTGCGGGGGATGAATGTTCCGCTCCAGAATCGCAATGTCGACACTGGTGCTTTGCCTTTGCGCGGTGAGCGTCGTCGTTCGCGCCGCGCCGGCGACCCCGCCGATGTCCCCCGCCGCGCTGGCGGCCGCGATTGAGCGCCGGGCGGACAAGACCAGCTTCGCCGAACTGGAGCGATTTGGCGATGCCGCCGCTCATGGCGTTGGCCGCGAGCGGCTCAACCGCCTCCAGCACGTCGCAACGGTGCTCGAAAACCAGTCGGAGTTCGACCGGTTCGAGCATTGGAACCAGTTGCTGCGGGCCAACGCGCTGCGTGACGGCGACGCCCGCTATCTCAGCATGTCCCGGGTCAATGAGCTGAAGAGCCGCTACGACCGCGGCGACGCGACCGCTGAGGCGGAAATAGACCGCATCGCGAGAACCGAACCTGACTGGTTCGCGCGAGTTTACGCGATGAGCGTGGAGGCAATCGACCTGGTCATCCAGAAGCAGGCCGGCTCGGCGCTGAAGCTGCTCTCTGACGCGCAGAACTTGATCCCCAAGGACGATCCCTATGCCGGCGCCGCGGACGCCGACGTCTGGGAGGCTATCGGCCTTGGCCTGATGGACTTGCACGACCTGCAGGGGGCGGCTGCGGCCTTCGACCGCGCGGACTTCCGGGACATCAATCCGCTCTATCCTCGCCCCGATTTCGATGGGGTGTATAACATGGCCCATATGGCCGTCGAACTCGGCGATGCGCCGCTCGCCGCTCAGTTGGCGGCCATCCATCACCGCCTGTCCATGCGCTCGGACCTGCCTCACCTCAAGGTCTGGGACATGGATCTCTGCGGCAAGGTCGCCGATACTTTCGGCACGCCGGCCCAGGTGGTCGCTTGTTTCGCTCCGCTAAATGGGGCGCTCACTGATGCGCGGTATCTCGCCACCGACATCCTTCCAATGCGCGCCATCGCCGAAGCCCGGCTTGGCCGGCTGGACGAGGCGGAGGCCGACCTCGCTCGTCTTGAACAGCTACGCACCTCCAAGCTTTTCGAGCCGTCCGCCTTCAAGCGCGAACCACAGATTCAGGCGGAAATTCTCCTCGCGCGGGGCAACTACGCAGAGGCGTTCAAAAAGCTGAGGGAGTATTCCCTCGATAGCGCCATCCTCGATGCGCGCCGCTTCAACGCCGGCGTGCGTCAGATCACCGGCGAACTGCAAACTCAACTCGAAACGGCGCGGCGCAATGCCGACCTCAAACAGGACGTCATCAGAGAGCAGCGCTGGGTCGCCGCGATCAGCGGACTTTTCCTCAGCTTCGCGCTGGTCGTGCTCATCTGGCAGAGACGCGTTGCGCGGCGGCTGCGCTCCGCCCAGCTCAGGGCCGAAAGCGCCAACCGAGCCAAGAGCGAGTTTCTGGCCAACATGAGCCATGAAATTCGGACCCCACTCAACGGCGTGGTCGGCGTGGCTGATCTGCTAGCCGGCGCCAACCTGCCGGCGCGCGAGCGCGAAATGGTCGAGATCATCCGAAGTTCGGGCCAGTCGCTGGAGCGACTGCTTTCCGACGTGCTCGACCTGGCTCGCGTCGAAGCGGGGCGCATGACCATCGAGACCGCGCCCTTCCAGGCCGGGGAGGTGGCCCGCTCGGTGGCGACCCTCTCCAAGCTCCGGGCGGACGAAAAGGGCCTGGCGCTCTCCGTGCGCGTCGATCCCAAACTGGAGGGCTGGTTTCTTGGCGACGCTACACGCGTCCGCCAGATCTTGACCAACCTAGTCAGCAACGCGGTAAAGTTCACCGAAGCGGGGGAAGTCGCCATACTCGCCGACATGCCCGCCCCCGGCCGCTTGCGCTTCGTGGTCAGGGACACCGGGGTGGGCTTCGATCCCCAGGACAAGGAACGGCTGTTCGGTCGCTTCCAGCAGGCGGACGGGTCAATCACTCGGCGGTTTGGGGGCAGCGGCCTCGGTTTGGCGATTTCGAGCCAGCTGGCCTCGCTGATGGGCGGAACTTTCGATTGCGAGAGCCAGGTCGGCGAGGGTTCGCGTTTCTGGTTCGAAGCGCCTTTTCCGCCCGCCGACCACCAGGCCGAACGTGACGAAACACAGATCTTCGGGGCTTTCGAGGAGCGCCCCGTCAGGGTCTTGCTGGCCGACGACCACGGCACCAACCAAACGGTCATTCGCATGATGCTCGAACAGTTCGGCATCGAAAGCGTGTGCGTCGACAATGGCGCCGAGGCGGTTGGGGCCTTCAGGAACGGCAACTATGACGTTGTTCTGATGGACATGCAGATGCCGGTCATGGACGGCCTCGAAGCGACGCGGAAGATTCGCGAAATCGAGCTGAAATCCGCGCGCCCCCGCACGCCGGTAATCATGCTGACCGCCAATGCGCTGCCGGAGCACCGCGAAGCGAGCCACGCCGCGGGGGCGGACAGCCACCTGACCAAGCCGATCGTCGTCGCCGATCTTCTCGCCGCGCTGAACGGCGCCATCGCGCCCGAGGCCGAAACCAGACGGGTCGCCTAGGTTCAGGTCCTAGATCTGGCGACCACCCGGCGCGTCGACAGTCTAAGCGACTGGCCGGGCCGGAATTGATCGGCTGATGTTTCCGCCACCAATGCGGCGTATCGTCTAGCCTCGGCGTCGACGCAGTAGATTTCGCGCATTGGGCCGCGCTTTCTGACGCCGACTACGGTCACCGGCGCGCCGACGGCGCCGGGCTCGGCCGAGAGCTGCGTTTCGCACGGCCGAAACAGCGCCTTCCCTGGGCCCGGCTCTGCGTGGGGACCGAAGCAACGCGCCTCGAAACCTGGACAACAGGCAACACCATCGGTGAATTCGCAGTCGATGACGTTGCAATCGCCCATGAATTCGAAGACGAACGACGACGCGGGGGCCTGGTCGAGGGCCTCCGGCGCGCCGATCTGCACGATGCTGCCGTCCTTCATCAGCGCAATCCGATCGGCGAGGCTTGCGGCCTCTTCCTGATCGTGGGTGACCAGGATGGTGATCACGCCGGCCGCGTCATGGATCAGACGCAACTCGGCCCTCAATTGCTTGCGCACGGTGGTGTCGAGGGCGCCGAATGGCTCGTCGAGCAGCAGCAGTCGCGGCCGCGGCGCGAGGGCGCGGGCGAGGGCGACCCGCTGTCGCTCACCGCCGGAGAGTTGGTCTGGATAGCGGCGGGCCAAGCCCCCAATCCTTACCAGGGCGAGAAGCTCCTCGACGCGTCTGGCCGTCTCGGCGCGGGTGGGACGCATGCTCGGCGGTAGCACGCTCAGGCCAAAGGCTATGTTGGCTTCGACGCTCATGTGCGGGAACAGGGCATAGTGCTGGAACACTATGCCCACACCGCGTTGTCGCATCGACAGGGCTAGAAAATCCTGGCCCGCCAGGACCACGGTTCCCTCGTCCGGACGATCAAGGCCGGCCAGGACGCGCAACATGGTCGTCTTGCCGGAACCTGATGGTCCCAAAAGCGCCAGAAATTCGCCGTCGCGCGCCGTGAAGGAAGCGCCGGCGAGCGCTGCATGGGCCCCGAACCGCTTGACGATCGCGTCGATCTCTAGGGCCATCGTCCTGACGTCCCGATTTTCCCCGCCCGTGTGTTCACCGGTGCAAGCCTAGCGCAACGGGCGCGCCTTGCCATGACCCATGGAAGTGGCGTCATTTGATATGAGGGTCGCAATCGCTGCGACAACCCACGGCTGAAGGGAGCATCATCTTGAAGGTCGACAATGGGGTCATCCCGTCGTCGCGGCTATCACTTTTGGCGATGCTGACTTTCTCAGCCACCAGCCTGCCCCTCAGCGCCCTCGGCGTCGCGGTTTTCGTTTATCTGCCCCCCTATTTCGCGAGCCACCTGGGCGTCAGCCTGACGATCATCGGCGGGGTATGGGCGACGGTTCGGATGATCGATGTGGGCGTTGACCCGATCCTGGGCCTGATCATGGATCGGACCCGCACGCCCCTTGGCCGTTACCGGGTGTGGATGATCATCGGAGCGCCAGTCCTGATGCTGGCGCTGTACAAGCTGTTCATGGCCCCCGCCGGCATCGGTACCCGATATCTGGTGGTATGGCTGCTGGTCATGTACCTGGGCACCTCGACCATGGGCCTGGCCCAGTCGGCCTGGGGCGCGCGCCTCGCAACCCAGTACCATGAACGATCACGTCTTTTCGGCGTGCTGACCACCGTCGGCGTGGTCGGGGCGATTGCGGTTTTGGCCTTCCCGATCATTGGCAAGCCGTTGGGCCGCAGCGACGC
>JAYTRF010000081.1:0-2535 GCA_043746375.1 Caulobacteraceae bacterium
GCGCGAGCCGGAAACGCCAGTCCCCGTTCAACGACAGAAAACAGGGCGAGGCCTCGCGGTCGAGCGTCAAGGCGGTCTGGACGTCGGTAAACGGGTACAGCGTGGCGCGCGCGGGCAGCCGGCCGAGACCGGCCAGTTCCGGCTGAGCCCAGCTCCGGGTCGCACCTTCGCCCAGAAGATCCATCGGTCTATCCCGCCACGCGTGTTCGTGATGTTCAGCGATAGCCGCCGCCTCCGTGTCTCGCCAGGGCTGTCGAGACTGGCTCGCCAACTGAAATCCCGGCAATAGGGACGCTTCGCCCAATTGCCGTTCCGCTCGAAGGATGCCCCGCGCTTGACCCGACTGCTGATCTACGCCCCCTCGCACGACACCGTCTCCGCCGAAATCGAGTCCCGGGCGCCGGGCCTCGACATCCTGGCCATGGACGGCGCCGGCGCCATCACCCTGCGCGGCGAGGCCGTCTCGACCCAGGACGCGGCGGCCGACATCGCCTGGCTCGACCAGGGTCTGTTCGAAAGCAAGGCGACCGGCGCGTTCCTCAAGGCGATGTTCGCCTCCCCGTCACTGACCTGGGTGCAGAGCGCCGCCGCCGGTTTCGACAACCCGCTGTTCAAGTCGATCGTCGCCAAGGGCGCGAGCCTGAGCATCAGCCACGGCCAGGCCGTCGGCATGGCCGACTATGCGCTCTGGGGGGTGCTCGACGTGTTCCAGAAGGGACCGGAGCGGCGCGCCGACCAAGCCGCCCACGTCTGGAGGCCGCGCCCGTTCCGGGAGGTCAATGGCTCGCATTGGCTGATCGTCGGCTTCGGCGCCATCGGCCAAGCTGTGGCCACGCGCGCCAGAGCCTTCGGCGCGACGATCACCGGCGTGCGGCGCGACCAGACTTCCCACCCCCTTGCCGACCAAATCGCCGCCCCGGCCGATCTGGCCGTCTTGGCGCCGCTGGCCGACGTGGTGGTGCTGTCGCTGCCGCTCAGCGCGGCGACCCATCATCTCGCCGACGCCACCTTTTTCGCGGCGATGAAGCCAGGCTCGGTGCTGGTCAATGTCGGTCGCGGCGGACTCGTCGACGAAGCGGCCCTGCTTGCCGCGCTGGGCGCCGGCGTCCCCGCCGCCGTGGTGCTCGACGTCTTCCAGATCGAGCCCCTCCCGGCTGACAGCCCGTTCTGGAACCACCCGAGGGTCCGCCTGACCCCTCATTCCTCGGGCGTCACCGGCGCCCAGAACCACCGCAACGCCGACCTCTTCCTCGACAACCTCGAACGCTTCGTTGCGGGCCGCCCGCTGCTCAACCTCGCCGACCCCAAGGACGTGCTGGCGGACTAATCTATATTGACCGCCGCCCGGCCCGGCCCGGCCCCGCCCGGCTCGATATCGATCACTGTCAAACATTTTGAGATTGAGTTGCGGATTCGTATCAGAAAGACCGGCGCCAGCGCCTCGCTCCGCATCGCCCCCTTCCCTAAGAGGCTGACCCAAAAAGAAAGTTGGGTGATATCAGCGACTTGTGATTCTGTCGGTGTTGCGAAGCATCGACGGAGAGATACGTGTGGACTGACATCACCCGGGCGAAGCATGCCCGGAAAGGGTTGCGATATTCAAGTGATATGACGGATGGAGAGTGGGCGGTGATCGAGCCGATGCTTCCGGTTCGCTCTCGCCTGGGTCGGCCGCCGAAATGGTCATGGCGAGAAATTATGAACGGCCTGTTCTTTGTCTTGCGTGGAGGTTTGCCTTGGCGGATGACTCCGAAGGACCTTCCGCCGGCTTCAACGCTGCAGCGGTACTTTTATGCCTGGCGCGATACTGGCCTGTGGAATTCGATCAATCACCGCCTGCTATCGATCTTGCGGTTGGCGGACGGGCGCGAGGCGTCTCCCAGCGCCGGCGTGATCGACAGCCAAAGTGTAAAGACAACGGAGAGCGGCGGCCCGAGCGGGTATGACGCCGGCAAGAAAGTAAAAGGACGAAAGCGGCATATCTTAACCGACACCGGGGGGTTGTTGGTCGGAGCCGTTGTTCATACCGCGGATATCCAGGACCGGGATGGCGCACCGAAAGTCTTGGCCGGGGTCCGTTTCGTTTTTCCATGGCTGCGACATATATTTGCCGACGGCGCATATGCTGGTGAGAAGCTGGCGGCCGCCCTCCAAGGAAAGGGCGAGTGGACGTTTGAGATCATCAAGCGATCCGACGTCGCAAAAGGGTTCGAGTTGCTTCCCCGTCGCTGGGTTGTCGAACGCACCTTCGCTTGGCTCGGTCGCAATCGACGACTGACCAAGGACTTCGAGGAGACCATCAAAAGCTCCACCGCCTGGCTCATGCTCGCCTCCGTCCAACTCATGGTCAGGCGAGCCGCAACCCTATGAATTCACTAACAATCATTTTGAGTCAGACTCTAAGAGATTCCACTCGATCATGGTCTACTCTAGCAGCATTCTATTATGCCGACCTGGGAGGCGCGCTCATGGCCAGTCCAAACACCCTTATCTTCGTCGATATGCCCACCGACGATCCGGCTGCGGCGGCGCGGT
>JAYTRF010000082.1:0-2736 GCA_043746375.1 Caulobacteraceae bacterium
TCGCCCCTGGCCCCGTGCACCTGCCACAGCCGCTCGGCTTCATCGTAATAGGGCGCCAGGTCTGCAAGGCGGATCGGCCAGGCGGGCGAGATCCCCCCGGCGTGCTTGACCTCCTCGAAATCGCGATTGCGCAGCCGCATCAGAGCGGCGCCGTAAAACGTCGTGTTGCCGCCGACCCAATAGTGGGTGTTGGGGGTGAACGGATGGCCGTTGCGGTCGTACCAGCGTTCCTGGGTGCGATAGCGGTGCTGGATGAATACCGAGCGGGGCGACCAGTTCTCCGCCTCGCGGGGCAGGTGCTCCCCGCGCTCAAGGATCAGGATCGACTTGCCGCTCGGCGCCATGCGCTGGGCCAGGGTTGCTCCGCCGGCCCCGGAGCCGACGATGATCACGTCAAAATGCGAAGCCATGCCTGCGGTCCCTATGCCTCAAGGTGATACTTCGCCGCTCCGGCGTGGACCACTCGCTTGACGAGGCCTTGCGGCAGGTGACGAAGCAGCGATCCAGCCAGGCGGTTGTGCCAGCCGGGAATGACGATGACCCTGCCGGCCTCGTTGGCCAAGATTGCCGCCTCGACCACCGTCGACGCGGTCTGGAAAAAGAACCGCGGCGAGGCGTCCATGATCGCCTGGGTGCCGTTGGCGGTGGCAAATTCAGTTTGAGTGAACCCGGGACAGACCGCAGTTACCCGGATTCCCCGGTCTCGGTATTCGGCATCAAGCGCCTCCGAGAACTTGATGGTCAGGCTCTTGGCGCCTGGATAAAGGGTGTGACCCTTGGCGCCCGGCGCATAGCCGGCCAGAGAGGCGACGTTGATAATGGAGCCGCCCCCGCGCTCGATCATCGGGGCGATCACCCCGTGAGCCAGGCCGCAGGCGCTGACGACGAGGGTCATCAGGAATTCGCGCTGGCGCTCCCACGGCACGGCCGCGAAGCTTTGCGGGATAGAGAAACCAGCGTTGTTGACCAGCACGTCAACGTGCCGGCCGCGCGCCGCGACGGCCTCCAGCACGGCTCGCTCCGCCTCGAACTCCGAAAGGTCGGCGACAATCGGGTAAGCTTCAATGCCGTGAGCAGCGGTCAACTCGGCGGCGAGGGCTTCCAGTCGCTCGCCGCGCCTGGCGACCAGCGCCAGATCCAGGCCTCGCGCCGCATAGGCCCTGGCGAACTGCGCGCCGAGCCCCGCCGAAGCGCCGGTGATCAGCGCAAGCTTTCTGGGAGGCTCCGTCACCTGGATGACCGAGGCGCGAGGTTTAGGCATTGGTGCGTCATGACGCCAGCTTGTGCGCACGCAGCGCATTGGTCAAATGTCCGGCTGTAGCGTCGAGTCTCTTCGCCAGCGTTGAGGGGCGTCCGCCCATGGCCGTGGATATGTCCATCGATCTGATCCAGGCGACTGTTCAGGTCGAACAGCCGCTGGGGGACGGGACGCGAACCGTCGGCACCGGCTTTCTGGTTTCCGATCCGACTCCTGACGGCAAGCCCCGCACTGTCCTGGTCACCGCCAACCACGTTTTCAACCGGATGCCGGGGGCGAAGGCGACCATCGGCTACCGGATCGAGAACCCCGACGGTTCCTGGCGATATGACCCTCGCAAGATCACCATCCGCGCGGGTGGGCGCGCACTTTGGACCCATCACGCCACCCGCGACGTGGCCGCCATCTCGATCAAGGCCCCGGCGGAATTCGCCAAGGCGGCAATCCCCCTCGCCTGGCTGGCGGGCGCAGACGCCTTCACTACCTACAAGGTAGCCCCCGGTGACAAGATGATGGCGCTCGGCTTCCCGCAGGGCCTTTCGGCCAATGCGGCAGGATTTCCTATATTGAGGTCGGGGCGGGTGGCATCCTACCCCCTGGCGCCCTCCGCCGCGTTTCCGACCTTTCTGCTCGATTTTCGAGTGTTTCCCGGAAATTCCGGCGGCCCGGTCTACGTAGACGGCCCATCGCATTTCGTCGCCGGCATGCTGACCCAGCAGGTCGAACTCGACAGTGAGAATCTCGGCATCGGAATTGTCACCCAGTCGGAATTCATCCGCGAGACCCTCGCCCAACTCGATGGCGCGAAGGCGCCGCAGGCTCTCGCCGCCGGAGCGGACACCCCAGCCGCCGCCCAGGCCGTAGCCGCCGACTCGGCAGCGACAGCCCGCTAAAGGCTCATCTCAGCTCCCGTAGAGCACCGAAATCGTTTCGGCGACGCAAGCGGGGCGCTCCTCGCCTTCGATCTCAATGGTGCAGAGGTTCTTGACTTGCAAACCTCCGGACCTGGGTTCGACACCGATCAGCTTCTGGCGCAAGCGCACGCGCTTGCCTACCCGCACCATGTTGGTGAAGCGAACCTTGTCGGAGCCATAGTTGATGCCCCGCGTCACCCCCTTTACCGGCATCAACCCGGCCGAGAGAAACGGCAGCAGGGACAGGGTCAGATAACCGTGGGCGATCGGTCCGCCGATTTCCCGTGTCGCCCGATCGACATCGACGTGGATCCACTGGTGGTCGCCGGTGGCGTCCGCGAACTTGTTGACCCGGTCCTGGCTGATCTCGAGCCATTCAGATACCCCGGTTTCCTGCCCAACCAGGGTGCCGAGATCCTTCAGTTCGGTGGCTTCCATGGCGCAACTCCTTTTTGATGGTCGCGAAACTGGTCCCACGACAGGGCAAGTCAGCGCAAGCGCCGTCGAGGTTTTGCTTGCAGGCCCGGAAAACCCGCCGTTAGGTTTGCGCAGCCATGCGCGACC
>JAYTRF010000083.1:0-8879 GCA_043746375.1 Caulobacteraceae bacterium
CCGTCGATCAAGCGCGCGCCAGCCGACACCCCGGGGGACGCGACCATGGCCTCGAAGGTTGCAACCTGATCCTCCCGGGCGACGTAGAGAGCGCCTCGCCGAAATACGAGGGCGGTTTCGCAAAAGCCCGTCGGGGGATCGAACAGAAATGCCCGGCTGGCTCGCGATAGCGCCCGTATCGCCGGGTTCCCATAGAGCTCAGAGAACAGCGCTGCGGAGCGCCCGGTGGCGTGATAACCGGCCCGGTTCTCGCGCTCGACGATCGCCACCGAACAATGGGAAGCCAGCTCCGCGCCGACCGAAGCACCGGCGATCCCTCCGCCAACGATGAGAACATCGAACCGCTCGGCCATCCCCTACTTTCGGCGCAACAGGCCAGCCACACCCAATGACTGCGGGCCGACGGCGAGGCGCCCGGAGATTAAGCCGGAGGAAAAAAGTTTCACAAGTAGAAAGTCGCTTCGGCCCCGACGGCTCAGCGGTTTCCCTTACGGCGTCGGCCGCGCCGACCCAAGGTCGATGGCTCGGGCGCAGCCGACGACTGGGGATCGTCATTGGCCACTGCATCCTTGTCGAGGGCAGCGATCAGTTGCGATTCCTCCCCAGAACAGATCGACAGCACGCGGCAAGGGCCGGCGGACGCGGCGATATAGGCGTGGCCCGTGCCACTGTCGAAATAGATTGAATCGCCGACGTCGAGGCGCACCGGCGCATAAAGCTCAGTATGGAGTTCAACGGCGCCCTCAAGGACGTAGGCAAATTCCTCGCCCGGGTGGCGCACCATCTCTCCGAACTCGGCAAGCGACCGCGCGCGCACCTCGGCCACCAGGGGGACGAATCGTTTGTTCAGCAGCTCGGTGGCTGGATAGAGGTGACCGTAAGGCTCTGTTTCGATCGACCGCCCTTCTCCGGCGCGGGTGATGCTTCGCCTGCCGCTGACAAGACCGGCGACGGGCGGCGAGGCGTTCTGCGCGAACAGCACGCCGATATCGACGTTCAGCCCGCGACTGATGCGGGCCAGTTTTTCATAGCTGAGCGACATCTTGTCGTTTTCGACTTTCGACAAGGTCGAGATCGGGAGGCCGGTCCGTTCGGACACATCGGCCAGCTTCCAACCCTTCTGGAGGCGCAACGCCTTGAGCATCGCACCGGGCTTGGCTGTGGTTTTCAAGTCTTTACGGCCTTCGCTTGGGGTTTAGGGGCCCGCCGGAGGATAGCGCATTTCGCGGCGGGCGCATCGCCACAATCGCGAGGCCGAGAAAGGGCGCTTGGGAGAGCCCGCCGACCCTTTCTGTAGCCGAATGAGAAAGCACTTGCCAACTTAGCAACGTTTGCGCCAATCTCAAGACTTGCCGACCGCCACGCCGGGCTGGTCGCAAGGGGGACATAACGATGCACCGAACCTTAATGACAGCGCTCGCCGCCAGCGCTTCAATTCTCGCCTTCGGAGCGCCGGCGATTGCACAGACGGCCGCCCAGAACGACGCGGCTTCGGCCGGCGGTATCGGCGAGCTGGTCGTAACGGCTGAAAAGCGGCCAGAAGAAATCCGCAACATACCCCTCTCCATTACGGCCCTGCCGGGGGACGCCCTCGACAAATTGGCGGATCGAAGCTTCGCAGACTATGCGGCGCTCGTTCCCGGCTTGACGCTGACGCCGACGGAGCCTGGCGAATCGCGCCTGACCCTGCGCGGGCTGAACGCGGGCGGGGTCGCCTCGACAGTGTCGGTCTATGTCGACGAATCACCGTTCGGTTCGAGCTCCGGCCTCGTCGACGGCTCGGTGTTGGCCGGAGATTTCGACACCTTCGATATGCAGCGCATCGAAGTACTGCGCGGGCCCCAGGGCACGCTCTACGGCGCCAACAGCGAAGGCGGCCTCGTCCGGTTCATCACAAAAGCGCCAAACCCTAAGGCGTTTTCCGCAGCCCTGGAAGTTGGCGGGCAGCACGTCGACGATGGCTCGACGGCAGGTTCGATCGATGGCGTGATCAATGTGCCATTAGCCGACAAGGCCGCCATTCGCGTGAATGGATTCTACGATGCATTGCCAGGCTGGGTGGACGATCCGCAGCTTGGCGAAACGGACGTCAACAAGGGGAAAAAATATGGGGGGCGCGCTTCGGTCCTGCTGGACGCCACCGACAATCTCTCGATCCGCCTGACCGCCTTCGACCAGGAAATCCGCAATAACGGCTCGCCATCCGTCGACGTCGATCCTGTGACCTTCCAGCCAGCCCACGGCGATCTCACCCAATACCGGCAGATCAACGAGCCGAGCCGGTACAGCTATCGCAACTACAACGCGACCGTGAACTGGAACTTCGGCTGGGCCAACCTGGTCTCGGCGACCTCCTACGGTCAGAACCACGTGACTTCGCGCACCGATATCACGGCGTTGTTAGGCGGCCTGCTGCCGATCCTGCCGGTGTTTTTTCCAACCGTTTTTCCCACCACGCCGCTGGGCATCCTGGAGGACCAGCAGACCAACGACGACAAGTTCACCCAGGAAGTGCGGCTTACTTCATCGGGACAGCAGCGCCTCGAATGGCAGGTCGGCGGCTTCTACACACATGAAAGGGGCCTGATCAGGCAGAATGTGCCGGCCTTTTATACCCACGCTGGCATTCCGTTCGGCGCCCCGCTCGAAGCGGCCAGCGTCACCTCGACTTACCAGGAGTATGCCGCCTTCGCCTCGGCAACCTACCATTTCAACCCTGCTTTCGACGTCCAGCTGGGCGGTCGGTACAGCCACAACAATCAGTCGGGCACGGAGACCCTCTCCGGCCTCCTGATCGGCGGGACCAACTTCACCGTGCCTTCCAGCGAGTCGGTGTTCAACTATTCCGTAGCGCCCCAGTGGCGCCTCAGCGACGCGACCATGCTCTATGGACGGATCTCCAACGGATATCGGCCCGGCGGCCCCAATGTGATCCCGCCGTCCGCGCCTCCCGGCACGCCGCGCTCCTACGCCAGCGACAAGACCACCAATTTCGAGGCTGGAATAAAGACCGGCCTCTTCGACGGGCATCTGTCGCTGGACGTCGCCGCCTTCCTGATCGACTGGAACCATATTCAGCTGCTCGAGGTGGTCAACAACTTCGGGGTCAACGCCAATGGCGGCAAGGCTCGCAGCGAAGGCATCGAGTGGGACGCCACTTTGACGCCGTTCCGCGGCCTGACGGTCGCCCTGAGCGGCGCCTATACCGACGCCAAGCTGACCAGCCCAGCGCCCCTTCTGGGTGGTCTTCCTGGAGATCGCCTGCCCTACACGCCCCCCCTCAGCGTCACCCTCGACGGTGAGTACGACTGGACATTGTTCGGTGAGACCAATGCCTTTGTCGGGGGGACACTTGCCTACGTGGGGGGCCGCACCACCGATCTTGGGCCGGGGCGCACGGAAATCGCGAGCTATGCAACCTTGGGCCTGCGGGCCGGCGTCGAGTACCGCCGCTGGCGTCTCGAGGCTTACGCCAGGAACGTCACCAACGACCGCGGAATCGCCAATCTGAGCCCGCCGGGCGACGCCAGCGGCGGCAATCGCGGCGCGGTGATCATCCAGCCACTCACCGTCGGAACCATGCTGTCGGCCAACTTCTGATAGTCGCCTGAATGCTGGCGTCGTTCGTCCAGCATCCGCAAGGAACAAGACCATGAACATTCTGGCCAAGGTCGGCTTCATGATCGCTGCGGCGCTGACCATCGCCACGCCAGCAGTCGCTCAGGCGCCGGTCAGTCTGGGTCCGACGCCGCCGCTGCCGGCAATGCTCAGGCATGCGCAACCGGTCGCCAACACCCTTCCGGCGCAAACGGCCGCCGTCCATCCCTTAACGGCGCAGGATGTCTCGGCCTGGCTTGATGGTTTCATGCCTTACGCCCTGCAGCGC
This sequence comes from Caulobacteraceae bacterium, assembly GCA_043746375.1. GTDB lineage: Bacteria > Pseudomonadota > Alphaproteobacteria > Caulobacterales > Caulobacteraceae > Acaudatibacter. The sequence goes on from JAYTRF010000083.1 coordinate 3,887, forward strand.
GGGAACATCGCCGGGGCGGTTGTCGTGGTTGTCAAGGACGGCCAGCCTCTGGTTGAGACCGGCTATGGCGTGGCCGACGTCAAGACACGAGCGCTGGTCGATCCACAGACGACCTTGTTTCGTCCCGGCTCGGTCTCCAAGCTGTTCACCTGGACGGCGGTCATGCAGCTGGTCCAGGCCGGCAAGATCAATCTCGATCAGGACGTCAACACCTACCTGGACTTCAAGATTCCGCCGGCGTTCGGCAAGCCGATCACCATGCGAGATCTGATGACCCATTCGCCCGGGTTTTCGGATGTCGCCAAGGATCTTATCACCAGCAATCCGAAGAAGAACCGGCCGCTTAGCCGATCGCTTTTGGTCTCATCGCTGCCGGCGCGGATCTTCCCACCTGGAACCACGCCGGCCTATTCAAATTACGGGGCGGCCCTGGCGGGCTACATCGTGCAGCGCGTTTCTGGGGAGCCGTTCGCCGACTACATCGCCCACCATATCTTCACGCCGCTGGGCATGACGCATTCGACCTTCGAGCTGCCGTTACCGGCCGGATGGTTGGTGAACATGTCCAAGGGCTATCAGGTCGCCTCCGGGCCGGCGCACCCATTCGAATACGTCGCGGCTTCGCCGGCGGGGGCGCTCACCGCCACCGGCGGGGACATGGCCAAGTTCATGATCGCGCAGCTCCAGGACGGCGCCTTTGCGGGCGGCCGGATCCTGGACGCCAGCACCGCCGAACTGATGCACAGCCCGCAGTTCCGGCCCATCGCATCATTGCCGGCCATGGATCTCGGCTTTTATCAGGAAGACGCCAACGGCCACCGGGTCATTGGGCACGCTGGCGATACCGCTTGGTTCCACAGCGACCTGCACCTGTTCCTCGACGATCACGTCGGGCTCTTCATCTCGATGAACAGCCTGGGCGAACAAGGGGCCGCCGAATTCGTGCGCGCCGCTCTTCTGCGCGGCTTCAGCGACCGCTATTTTCCCGCCCCGCCGCAAAACCTGCCGACCTGGAAGGACGCCGCGCGCGACGGAAAGCTGCTGACTGGCGACTACATTTTCACCCGCCGTTCCGATTCCGGCTGGCTGCGGCTGCTCTACATGCTCGCGCCCGACACCATTTCATCGGACAGCGCCGGAATAGTTACGGTGTCGACCTTCCGGGGCGTCAATGGCCAACCAAAGCACTGGCGTGAGGTGGGTCCGTTCGTCTGGCGCGAGGTGGGCGGGGAAAGCACCCTCGGCGCCAAGGTCAAAGACGGCCGCGTGATATTCGTGGCCTCCGACGACCTGCCCCCGGTTATGGCGCTAGCGCCCGCACCCACGTGGGAGGCCGGGTGGAATCGGCTTCTGTTCATGGCCACCGTAGCCATACTGGCGTTGACCGTGATCCTGTGGCCCACGATCGCCATAGTGCGCTGGCGGTATCGGCAGCCATTCCCGCTCGCCGGGCGCGCCGCGACTCTGCATCGCTTGACCCGCGCGGTCTGCCTGCTCGACCTCATCTTCCTGCTGTCGTGGCTCGTCCTGGTGACGGCCGCGAGCGGGAGCCTGGAACTGCTGACGACCAGCAATGACTGGCTGCTCCGGGTTATTCAGGTAATCGGTCTGATCGGCATCATCGGAGTGGTCGCGCCACTGGCCAATGCCGTGACGACGCTGGGCGATTCCGCCAGAGGCTGGTGGGCCAAGCTGTGCAGCGTGCTGATTGCGGCCGCGTGCCTGGCTGTGATCTGGTTCGCTTTCGCCGACCGCCTGATCACCCTGAATCTCGTCTACTGAGGGTCCTTAAGTTTTGGGGCGCGGGTAAGTCTCGCCCTGCGGGAGGGTTTTCGCTAACACCAGCGGATGGTTTTGTTCTGGATCGCCGCCGCTCTGCTTGCCGGGGCGGCCGCCGCGATGGTGATGAGCCGCGCGGCGCGAGGCGGCATCGCCGGGCTGCCACCCGACCCTTCCCTGGCCGTTTACCAGCGCGCTCTGCGCGAGATCGATGAATTGGCCGATCGTGAGCTGATCGCCGAGGACGAGCGCGTCACCGCTCGGGCGGAAGCCGGTCGTCGGCTGCTGACCGCGGCCGCGCTCAGCGAGCCCGCGCCCGGGCGACCGACATCAAGGCCGGTGCTGATCGCACTCGCCGCCGCGGGGCCGTTGGCCGCCGTGGGCATCTACCTGGCAATCGGGTCACCCGGCGCGCCCGACCAGCCGTTCGCCGCCAGGCTGGCGCAGTGGCGCGCCAGACCGCAGGACTTCCAGGCCCCGCAACTGGCCGCCGCTCTGCGCTCGGTGGCGGCGCAACGGCCGCGCGATCCCGAGCCGCTGCGGCGTCTGGCTGAGCTGGACATGATGCTCGGCGACGCCGACGGCGCCGTCCACGCCTTGCGCAAGGCGATCGCCATCGCGCCCGGACGGCCCGAACTGCTCGCGCCGCTCGGCGAAATCCTGGTGCTGAAGGGTCAGGGCGCGGTCAGCCCGGAAGCCGCGGCGATCTTCCGGCGCGTGCTGTTAATCGACCCAGCATCGCCGACCGCGCGCTACTACCTGGGTCGTGGCCAGATCGAAGCGGGCGATCAAGCCGGCGGCTTGGCATTTTGGCGCTCGCTCCTGAAGGACCTTCCGCTGAACGACCCGCGCCGCAGCGGCCTGGCCGGCGACATTACGGCGGTTGAAACCACTGGGCGCCTGCCGATCGCCGCGACGCTCGCGCCCTCACAGCAGACAGCGATGTCCGGTGCGATCCGCAGCATGGTCGACGGACTTGCGGCCCGGCTGAAGGCTCATCCCGATGACCCCGATGGCTGGGTGCGGCTGGTGCGGGCCTATACGGTGCTGGGTGAAACGCGCGAACGCGACGCGTCCCTCGCCCAGGCCCGGCGCCTCTATGGGACCAGCCCCGAGATCGTCGCGCGGCTTGCGGCGGCCGCACGCGCGCCGGGGCCGGCGCCGGCGGTGTAGACTGGAAACCTCATGGCGCTGATCCCCAAGTCCCGAACCGCGCGCCGCCGCCTGCTGGTGGTGATGACGGCCGCACCGATCCTGGCGCTGGCCGTAGGCCTCGCCCTCTACGGCCTGCGCGACTCAATTTCGTACTTCTACACCCCAGCTCAGGCGATCGCCGCGCACGTGCCGCCGGGGCGCGCGATCCAGCTTGGCGGCTTGGTCACCCAAGGCAGTGTGGTCAGGCGAGCCGGCGGCGACGTCACCTTCATCGTCACCGATCGCAAGGCCAGCACCCAGGTGGTCTATTCCGGCGATCTGCCCGACCTCTTCCGCGAGGGCCAGGGCGTGGTTGCACTTGGGGCCTACGACCGCGCGGGCGTGTTCGTCGCCAGCCAGGTGCTGGCCAAACATGACGAGCGTTATATGCCGCGCGAGCTCACCCGCGCTCTGAAGGCGCAAGGCGCCTGGCGCGGCAACGGCGCTCAAGGCGCGTACGATGTCGGGGCGCGCGGCGGGTGATCGCCGAGCTTGGCCAGTTCGCTCTCGCCCTGGGGCTTTGCCTGTCGCTTGCCCAGGCAGGGCTGTCGTTCGCCGGCGCGGCCCGGCGCGACCCGGCCCTCGCCGGCGCTGGCCAAGGCGCAGCGCTGGGCGCCTTCGCCGCTATCGCCTTGGCATTCGGGGCTCTCATCCACGCCTTCGTGACCTCGGATTTTTCTGTGATCAACGTCGCCGCTAATTCCCACACCGAAAAGCCGCTCATCTACAAGATCGCCGGAGCCTGGGGCAGCCACGAAGGCTCGATCCTGCTGTGGTGCTTCGCCCTCACCGGCTATGGCGTGACCGTGGCGCTTGCCCGTGGCCTGCCGTTCCGGCTCAAGGCGCTGACCCTCGCAGTGCAAGGCGTGCTGGGCGTGCTCTTCGTCGGCTACACGGTGTTCGCATCCAATCCGCTTCTGAGGCTTGCCAACCCGCCGGTCGAGGGCCGCTCGCTCAATCCGCTGCTGCAGGATCCCGCCCTCGCCGCCCACCCGCCGTTCCTGTACGCCGGCTATGTCGGCTTTTCGGTGGTATTTTCTCTGGCTCTGGCCGCCTTGATCGAAGGCCGGGTCGACAGCGCCTGGGCGCGGTGGGTGCGGCCATGGACCCTGGCTGCCTGGAGCCTCCTGACTGTCGGAATCACGCTGGGCGCCTTCTGGGCCTATTACGAACTGGGCTGGGGCGGCTGGTGGTTCTGGGACCCGGTCGAGAACGCCAGCTTCATGCCCTGGCTCGCAGGCACGGCGCTGCTCCATTCCGCCCTGGTTATGGAAAAGCGCAACGCGCTGAAGATCTGGACGATCTTCCTCTCGATCATCACCTTCTCGCTGAGCCTGTTGGGAACGTTCCTGGTGCGGTCGGGCATTCTGACCTCGATCCATACCTTTGCCAGTGACCCCACCCGCGGCATCGTCATTCTGGTGCTGCTGGCGTTGTTCATCGGTGGCGCCTTCGTGCTCTTCGCCATTCGGGCCGCGGCGCTGCGATCCGGGGGGCTGTTCGCCCCAATCAGCCGCGAAGGCGCGCTGATCCTCAACAACCTGTTTCTCGCCACCGGCCTTGCGGCAGTGCTGGTCGGCACGCTTTATCCGCTGCTGCTTTCCGCCGTTGCCGGCAAGACCATTTCGGTTGGTGCGCCGTTCTTCAATCTGAGCTTTGGCGCGCTGATGGCGCCGCTGCTGGTGCTCATTCCGTTCGGGCCGTTCATGGCCTGGAAACGCGGCGATCTGATCGCCGTGACCCAGCGCCTGGCTGGCGCCGCGGCGCTGGCCTTGATCGGCGCCATCATTGTCTTTGCGCTTTCGGGGTGGTCGGTGTCGCTCGCCCCCCTAGGCCTGCTGCTCGGCTTTTGGGTTGCCTTTGGCGCCATCGCCGAACTGATCGACCGCGCCCGGCTCGGCCGCATGTCGCTCGGCGAAAGCTGGCAGCGTCTCGTTGGCCTGCCGCGCAGCGCATTTTCGACGACCATTGCCCATTTCGGCGTCGGGGTAAGCGTCATCGGCATCGTCGCGACCTCCGC
>JAYTRF010000084.1:0-5392 GCA_043746375.1 Caulobacteraceae bacterium
ACCCGCATATCGAATTCCATGTCGCCAACGGCATAGACCTTTCCCGTTATCGTTGAGGGGGCGTGATTGAGAACGGCCCCGACGATTGCAAGGTCGATGCCGAGCGTGGCCTGCATTTGCGTGGCCACGGTCCGTCGCAAATCGTGGATGCGCCAGGCGGGGAGGGAGACGCCAGCCTTGGCTAGCTCCGCGTCAATCGCGCGCTTGGCATAGTCGTATCCTGAGATCGGAGCCGCGCCCGTGGTCGTGAAGACATAGACGGCCGGGGGCAATGCCTTGGCGTCCTTCGCGGCCCGGGGCGAGATCAGGGGTTGCGCCTTCACGATCTCCAGGGCGAGGCTGGGAAGGGGAACCAGGTGCGCGCGCGCCGCCTTGGTTTCCTCAGGTGTCAGGCTCCAGGCTTGGCGGTTCTCCAGGTCGAAGCCATCCCAGCGCGCCCTTGCGCACTCGCCGCGCCGTTGACCGGTCAGCATCAAGAGCTTGAACCATGGGCCGAACGGCTGGCCAAGGCCCTCAGCGGCGCGCCAGACGGCCGCCGCCTCCTCTAGGCTGAGGAAGCGCGAGCGCACCACCTCGCCCTTGCGGACCATGCCCTTGGTTATGGGCGTGGCGTCGATGAGGCCCCGGTCCACGGACCAGTTAAAGAGCTTGCGCACGGCCGCCAGGACGCGGTTGGCATTGGCCGGGCTGGTCTTCTCTTCCACCGCGTCAATGACCGTGGCCACGTCGGCGCGGGCGATTGTCGAGATCGGGCGTCCCTGCCAATGCGGCGTCACCCACTGGGCAAGATATTTCTCGGTCTGCTTGGCCGTGCGGTTTTTGCTGGCGTGTTTCTGAAGGAACAACGTCGCCACGTTTTCCCAGCGCAGCCGGTCCGCGATGGCCACCCGGTCCTTTGTTTCCTCGCGAGGGTCAATGCCCTCGCGCAGCTTGGCCAGGATTGGGGCGGCGGCCGTGCGCGCTTCCTCAACGGGCATGGTGCGAGCATCGCCGACCGTCACCCTGATTGGAGCCGACTGGCCCCGCACGCGGCCCCGGACAATCCATGTCTTGCCCCCGGCACCCGTCACGCGAATAGCGAGCGCCGGGACATCCTTGTCGAACATTTCGATCCGTTGACCGGCTGGCGCGTGCATGTCCGCCACGCCGTCGTTTGTCAGCTTCCTGCGCATGATCGCCCCTTCGAAAAGTGTGTCCCCGAGACGACGGGGACACAAACTGGGACACAAACTCAGGCAATCGGGCTTGTGTCCCCAAGGCTCCGCATGTGGGCGCACACCTCAGCAATGTCAAGCAAAGTAAGGGTTTTGCACGGGGAGGCCACCCGATTTTGTGGCCCTATAATGTGCTAGGTTTTGGCTACCGACGCGACTTTTAATCGAGTGGTCGTGGGTTCGACCCCCACCCGGCCTACCATAGTTTTCAAGCGTCGCCGGTCAGACCGATGCGCGCCTTTGCCCGTGCGCCGTCGCGGGCACTACTGAACCGCCTCGACCCGTGCCTTCGCGTAGGCCTGACTCCCGCGGGTGATCACCCTGTCAGTGGGCACGACCGCCTCGATAGTCAGGTCCGCGGCCGTCTCCAACCGCCGGTAGATCGGCGCAAAATCCTGCAGCGTGGCAGCCAGGAGGGCTTGCAGAGAGGGAATGACGAAATAGGCCTGCTGAAAGTCATCGATCCGGTAGGGGGTGCGCATGACCCGCTCAAGATCGAAGCCCAGCCGATTGGGCGAGGGGTCGTCGAGAGCAAATATCGATTCGGCGCGCGACGAGACGATGCCCGCGCCATAAATTCGCAGGCCGGCGGCGGTCTCCATCAGGCCGAACTCGACCGTATACCAGTAGAGCCGGGCCAGATGGTGCAGGTGGCGCAGCCGGCGCGCTCTTAGCCCGCCGCGACCGTAGGCCTGCATGTAATCGCCGAACACCGGATCGCTCAGCATTGGCACATGGCCGAACACGTCGTGAAAGACGTCGGGTTCTTCGAGATAATCGAGACGGGCGCCGTCGCGAATGAAGCGGCCGGCCGGGAATCGGCGGTTGGCCAGGTGTTCAAAGAAAACTTCGTCCGGCACCAGTCCGGGCACCGCAACGACACTCCAGCCGGTAAGCCGGCCAAGCTCACTGTTGATCTTGGCGAACGAAGGGATTCCGCCGGAGTGGAGATCCAGGGCGTCCAGGCCGCGCAGGAAAGCGTCGCACGCGCGGCCGGAAAGAAGGCTCGACTGCCGCTCGTAAAGCGTTGTCCACACCGCGTGTTCAGCTTCGCTGTACGTCTCCCAGTCCTGGTCGATCGTCCAGTCGGATCGCGCGCCAGGCGGCGGCGTATTTTGGGCTGGGGCCGCGCTCATGCAAAGACAATGCACCCGTTCGGCGTCGCGTTCCCAGCGAACGTTCGATGGCCCTTCGGCCAGCCTTCGCACCTAGTGGGTCGTGCGCGGCCGCAGATGGTACTGGCCGGCGTCGAAGGCATCGAAAATCAACGCGGTGTGGGGGTGCGCCACCGGCTGGCCGGTGTCGTCGGCGAGCAAATTCTGTTCCGAGACATAGGCGACATAGCTCGACTGATCGTTCTCGGCCAGCAGATGGTAGAAGGGCTGGTCCTTCGGCGGGCGAACCTCCTCGGGAATCTGCATCCAATATTCCTCAGTGTTTGCGAACACCGGGTCGACATCGAAGATCACGCCGCGAAATGGGAAGACCCGATGGCGGACGACCTGGCCGATGCCGAATTTGGCGAGTCGAGCGTTCATGTTTGCGAAACTACGATGGAATCTCTGAATGGAGGCTGAACGTAGAGCCTTCATCGCCCCTGGGAAAGCCTCGCACGGGTGGAAAACTAAAGCCGCGCGCTTCCGTCGTCGCGGACCGGCTGTTAACCTGGATGCTGAAAAACCGGGCATTGTGGAGATCGTGTCTCCGCCCCTGAGCAGATACTGGACTTGAGCCATGGGCGAGGCGTCGAGCGACCCCGCCGAGCACGCCCGCGCCGCCGCCCGCCGGCCGGTCGGGCCCAGGACCTATGCGGCGCTCGATCTTGGCACCAACAACTGCCGCCTGTTGATCGCCACCCGTGCCGGGGAGGGATTTCGCATCGTCGACTCCTTCTCACGCATCGTGCGATTGGGCGAAGGGCTCTCCCAAAGCGGCCGTCTTTCCGACGCCGCGATGGAGCGCGCGCTGGCCGCGCTGGGCCTGTGCGCGGACAAGATCGCCCGGCGGCGAGCGTTTCAGGTCAAGGCAGTGGCCACCCACGCCTGCCGCTTCGCCGACAACGCCGGTGAATTCATCGACCGCGTAGCCGAGTGCACCGGGCTGCGGCTGGCGGTGATCAGTCCCCGCGAAGAGGCTCGGTTGTCGGTGGCCGGCTGTGAGAACCTTCTCGATCACGATGCAGACGCGGCGCTGGTGTTGGATGTTGGCGGCGGATCGACCGAACTGTCATGGCTGGACCTCCGGAGGCCGGCGCGAGGCGCGCGGTCGTCGGGGGCTACCCATCAGGGGGTGGCGATCAGCGCATGGCTGTCGATCCCGATCGGCGTTGTCACCCTGGCCGAACGGTTTCCCGAAGGGATTGCCCCGCGAGCGGACTGGTACCGAAACATGGTCGAGGCGGTGAAACGCGAGATTGCGGCGTCATCGCAAGCCGAGGCGCTACGGCCGATCTTTGCGGCTGGCCGCGCGTACCTGATCGGAACCTCCGGCGCGATCACCAGTCTGGCCGGGTTGCACCTGGGCCTTGCCCGTTACGACCGCAATCAGGTCGACGGACTATGGATGACGCGCGGGCAGTGCGAGGCGACGGCCCTGCGACTGGGCGCGCTCACGGCCGCGGAGCGCGCCGACCAGCCGTGCATCGGCGCCGACCGCGCTGACCTGGTGCTCGCCGGGGCGGCCATCCTGCAGGCGGTTCAGGAGCTTTGGCCCTGCGAGCGGGTGAGGGTCGCCGACCGGGGCCTGCGCGAGGGCCTGCTGCTGTCGATGATGTCGCCAAGTCGCCGCGCCAGGGGACCGCGCCGGTTCGCCCGTAACGGCGCCTCGCGATGAGCGGTCCGCCGCCCGCCGAGCCGCCACGCAAGCGCATGGTCCGCTCTCCCACCGGCGGCACGGACGCGGGGCGCCCGACGCCCAAGCGGCTGAAGCGCGCCAAGGAGATGACACCCTCGTCCCAGGCGTGGCTCGAGCGCCAGATCAACGACCCGTTCGTCACCGAGGCGAAGGCCAGGGGTTACCGCTCCCGTGCGGCGTTCAAGCTGCGCGAGATGGACGACCGCTTCCACCTGATCAGGCGCGGCGCACGGGTCATCGATCTGGGATGCGCGCCGGGCGGTTGGGTGCAGATCGCCCTGGAACGGGGAGCGGGCGTCGTGGTCGGCATCGATCTTTTGGCCATGGACCCGATTTTTCCAGCCACCCTGATCGAAGGAGATTTCACCGATGAGGCTTGCGGCGCGCGGCTGATCGCCCATTTGGGCGGCGCGCCCGATCTGATCGTCTCGGACATGGCCCCCAACACCACAGGCCACCGGCAAACCGATCATCTGCGCATCGTCGGTCTGGTAGAGGCGGCTGTCGACTTCGCCGTCGAGGCGCTTCGCCCGGGCGGGGCGCTGGTTTGCAAGGCCTTTCAGGGGGGTGAAACCCGCGCGCTGCTGGCGCGGCTCAACGCCGCCTTCGACAGCGTGAAACATGTCAAACCCAAGGCCAGTCGGGCCGAAAGCTCTGAACTGTATCTTCTCGCGAGGGGCTTTCAGCGCCCCGCCGCTGGCTTCGCCGGAACCGGCGGCAGAGATTGACGCCGAGGCTTTGCGTTCGCCGCAGGGGAAGCTATACCCGCCCCGCAAAACGGAGAGTCTCATGGAGATTCGCGAAGGTCTTACCTTCGACGATGTTTTGCTCGAACCCGGTCCGTCTGCCGTCATGCCCACCCAGGCGGACACGACAACCCGGTTCACGCGCGAGATCAAACTGAACATTCCCCTGGTCTCGGCGGCCATGGACACGGTTACCGAAAGCCGGCTGGCGATCGCCATGGCGCAGTCGGGGGGCCTTGGGGTGTTGCATCGCAACCTGACCGTCGAAGAGCAGGCCGACCAGGTCCGGGAGGTCAAACGCTACGAAAGCGGCATGGTGATCAATCCGCTGACCATTCATCCCGACACGCCTCTGAAGGAAACCCGCGAGATCAAGGCGCGGCGCCACATCTCGGGCTTTCCGGTGGTCGAACGCGGCACCGGCAAGCTGGTGGGGATTTTGACCAACCGCGACGTGCGGTTCGAATCCTCGGATTGGGCCACTGCTGCGCAGTTGATGACCCGCGAGGGACTGGTCACGGTCCGCGAAGGCGTCACCCAGGAGGAGGCCCGCAACCTTCTGCGCCAGCACAAGATCGA
>JAYTRF010000085.1:0-1860 GCA_043746375.1 Caulobacteraceae bacterium
AGCGTCTCCTCGACGCGCGGGGCAATGATGCCTTTGAGCAATGAGCGGGGCGCGGTCACGGGACCAGCGCCCGGATCGTCGCCGCGCGGCGGCGCCTCGATCATCTCGCGGTCCTCGCCGGCCGAAGCAATGGCGCTGCCGTGCAGGGTCTTGATGCGCTCGGCCCCGGCCATCGACGTCGAAAGCCCCCTGGCGACATCCTGCGTCACATGAGAGCCGCCGACACACAGGGAATCGACGTGGACCAGGGCTCCGCCGGAAAACACCGCAACCGAGGTCGATCCGCCGCCCATGTCGATGCACAGGGCGCCCAGGTCCATCTCGTCTTCTTCCAGCGCGGCGAGGGCCGAGGCAAATGGGGCGGCCACCGCGCCCTCGAACTGAAGGTGCGCGCGCTCGACGCAATGCCCAATGGTGTGGAAGACGCTCTCGTTCATCGACACCACCAGCATCTCGAGACCGAGAGAGCGGCCGAACATCGCCCGCGGGTCGCGCACGCCGCGCTGTTCGTCCACGGACCAGGCGATCGGCCGCATGTGGATGGCAGTTCGACGGTTCAGCTTCAATCCGGCGAGTGCCTGGGCGATGGCGCGGGAGAGATCGTTGTCACCGATTGGCCGGCCACCCAGCGACACCCTGGCTGAAACCTTGTGGCTGGCTAACTGACCGCCCGCCGTCGTCACCGTCACTCCCTGGACGTTCAACCCAGCGACGATCTCGGCACGCTCGACAGCCTGAGCTATGGCCTGAGCCGCCTCGTCCATGTCGACGATGGCGCCGCCGCGCACGCCTCGCGAGGCGACATATCCGACACCGGCTGTGGTCAGGGTGCGATCGCCGCGGCGCACGCCATCGGGTTTCATGATGAAACAGGCGACCTTCGACGCCCCCAGATCCACCGCCGCCACCACCGGCGCGCGGCCAAGGGCGGCCTTGAGCGTATCGCGCCCCTCGCGCGCCTCGCGGCCCTTCGCCCTGGCCTGCGCCGGAGCCCGCTCAAGAACCTCAGTCATCCGTCATACCCCATGAGAAATCAGGCCCGGCGCGGCGCTGGGGCGCGGGCGAACAACCACCATCTGCGGATCGCGAAGATCGACCCGCTCTAGACCCAGATCCAGAACCCGCGATTTCTGATCCAACTGATCGAGCCGGATCAGGGCCTCGTCTGGATTGTCGGCCGGCAGCTGAATCAGCGCTCCGTCCTTGAGCCTTAGATCCCAGCGCCGGTCGTCGACGCGCACCAGGGCCTGCAGGCGATCGCGGAGGCGCGGCCTGGATGAGATCGCCGGAAGCAGCGCCGCCGCCGCGGCATTGGCGCCGTCGCCGACGATGAGCGGCAGCGCAGCAAACCGGGCCGGATCGGCCTCCGGGACCACGGCCCCTGCTGCATCGACGACCGCGGTTCGTCCGGCATGCTCCCAAACCGCCAGCATGGCGCGCTGGTCGACGGCGATGACCACTGTGTCGGGCAATAGGCGGATGATCCGCGCCCGTCTCACCCAACCGACCCTTTCAACCCGCGCCCGCACGGCGTCCAGGTCGAGCCCAAGGATCGGCTGGCCTGGACGCAGACCTGCGGCGGCCAGAATTTCACTACGCGCGGCGGGTGCGGCCCCTTGCAGGTGCACCGACCCGATCTGAAAGCCCAGGCTGGCGAAATGACTGTCTAGTGCATCCTGTCCTGCAGCCAGGATGCGCTCACCCCGCTCGCCAGTGGCCAGGGCGACAGCCAAGCCGAACACGAGCACCGAGACCGCTCCGCCGATGGCGATCCGCGGAGACAGGCCGACACGGTGCGCGGCGCGCAACTTCGAGTCGCCTCGCGCCGGAGCCCGAACGGGGCGGGAGCCTCCGGCCTTA
>JAYTRF010000086.1:0-5565 GCA_043746375.1 Caulobacteraceae bacterium
GCCAAGCGGTGTCACCGTCTGCGGCGGCAGGGGGGTGATATCGCTGGACGCGCCGTTCGAGGCCGCGAGGGCCCCTGAAGGATCCAGACCGACATCGAGAGCCCCTGTGGCCACCCCGTTGCGCCGAGCGCATTCGCCGAGCGCCAGCTCGCCGGCGAACTGCCCGCCGACGAAGCAGCGCAGCGGGCGACCAGGATCAAGCTTGACGTCGTCGTCGCGACCGGTTTGCACGACAAGGCCGCCCTGGGCGGCGGGCGGCGCCGCACTTGGGCCGGCGGCGCGGGTGACCATCAAAGCAGCCACCCCCAGACCAGCGGCGAGCGCCACAGCGGCGCCGGCGGCGATGACAGTTCTGCGATCCTTGAGGATGTCCATCGGCCCCTTCCAGCTACGCCGGGGTGGGCGTGCATTCAAGCCGAGCGGCAGATCACTTGAAGCGGTAGGTTATGCGCCCCTTGCTCCAGTCGTACGGGGTCATCTCCACCAGAACCTTGTCGCCCGCGAGCACTCGGATGCGGTTCTTGCGCATTTTGCCGGCCGTGTGGGCGATGATCTCATGTTCGTTCTCCAGCTTGACCCGGAAGGTGGCGTTGGGGAGTAATTCGCTCACCGTGCCGGGCAGTTCCAACAGTGCTTCTTTCGCCATGCAGCCTCTTTGTGGGGTCCTGGGAACAGGTGTTCGGGACAGCGCGCCGCCCGGCCTGGCGCCGGGTTGTGGCGCAATCGCCCTGATTATAACGCATTGGCGCGCTCTAGGTCGATGGCTAGCGGCGGCTCCCATCTGGGTAGGCGCAGATGCTATGACGGCTTGATGGTGAACTCCCTGCGACGCCCACCGCCTTCGCCAAGCCGCCGGTGGCATTTGCCAATCTGCGCGGTCATGCTGGCGATTGTCGGCGTGGCCCTGGGGCTGGGCCCCCTCGCCATGGCCGATGAGCCGGCGGCGCCCACGCCGGGCCTCGCCTGCGGCGTCGCCCTCAGCCCCCCGATCCTGGAGAAATGGCGGACAATGGGTGGCGAGAAGGGGCCGCTCGGCTGCCCCGCCGCCCGGGAATCCCCTACCCTGCCGTCGCCGACCGGCGCGGTTGGTCGGCAAGCGACGTTCGGGGCAGGCGACGGCGGAGCCATCCTCTGGCACGCCAGCGGTCCTCGGGCCGGCCAGACCTACGTCGTTCTAGGGTGCGTCTGGCGGCTCTATTTCCAGTACGGAGGGCCTTCGGGATGGTTGGGCATGCCCATTTCCGAAGCGGTGAACACGCCTGACGGCAAAATCCAGTCGTTCGAAGGCGGCTCGATCGCCTACACGCGCGCCCTTGGCGCCTGCAGCGCCTCCCACGGTGTCGAACAGGCTGCGGCAGAGCCGTCGGCGACCGTGGCGCCGGCCGAAGCGCCCAAAGCGCCGCTTGATCTGTTCTTCGATCCCGCCCGCGGAGATTACCTGACCACGGCTAGCGCCGGCGCCGCCGCGCAGGCTCTCGCAGGCCATTATCAGCGCGTTCGGACCGAGGCCTTCGTATTCACCACCCGCCAGCCGGGGACCACGCCCCTGAAGCTCTATTGGAACGAAAAGCTCGGCGACAACGACACCGTCGCCACCCACGAAGGCGAACGCGAGGCGCTGGCTCTCGGGTACGAATACGGAGGGCTGCAGGGCTACGTTTACAGCGACCCAAGACCCGGCGCCAAAGCCTTGAAACTTTTTTACAATGCTGCTCGGCATGACAACCTACTAACGGCCACTCCCGAAGGAGAAGCCGACGCTACGGCCCAGGGCTACGTCTTCGTCCGTATCGAAGGCTACGCACCGGCTGGCCCTTAGGCGCTGCGCCGCAAACAGCCCGTTCCTCGCTCGCCTCTCTAGCCGCCGAACGTCCGCGCCAGTGGGAACCTCTCGCGGATACGGGCCTCAAGGGCGTGACGGATGGCGCGGTAAGCGTCAACGACGGCATCGCGAGGGCCAAGCACCAGGGTTGGGTCGTGAATTGGCCAGTATTCGATCTCCACCGCGCGGCTGCGGGCCATCTCCACAGCGCGGTGATGGGCTTCAGGGGTCAGGGAGACGACCACGTCGAACGATTCGTCGTCGAGATCGGCGAAGGTCTTGCGCCGGTGGTCCGACATATCGACGCCGACCTCATCCATTGCCGCGACCATGAATGGGTCCGCGCTCTCGTCGTCGCCCGGCCGCACGCCACAGCTGTCGACGAACACACGGCCCGCGAACATCCGCTTCATCAGCCCTTCGGCCATGGGCGAGCGGACGCGGTTGAGGTTGCAGGCAAAGAGAACCGCCCCAGGCAGGCGCGTCATTCAACCCCGCCAGTGCAGCGCGCAGATCAGGGTGAAAAGTCGCCGGGCTGTGTCCTGGTCGACCTCGAGCTTGCCGGCCAGCCGCGAGATCAGCAGGGCCGAGCCCTCATTGTGCAGACCGCGCCGCCCCATGTCCAAGGCCTCGATCTTCTGAGGCGTTGCGTTGCGAATGGCCTGGAAATAGCTTTCGCAGATCATCCGGTAGTCCCGCATCACACCCCTTAACGGCGAAAGCGACAGCAGGTGACGCCGCTGGTAGCCCGGGCCCGCGATGTCGAGCGCCAGGCGTCCATCGACCAGGGCGATCTTCAGGTCATAGGGCCCGCCAGCGGCGCCCTCTGGGGCGAAGTGATTGTCTTCCAGGAGGTCGAAGATGGCGATCTGCCGCTCCTGCTCCTGATCGCGAGATGCGGCGGCCAGCGAATCCTCGTCGAGCTCGACCGAGGCGAGGCGGTGGGTTGCGGGATCGCCGGGCATGGTGGCTGTTTAGCCGCATCGCCGGCTTGGCCCCAAGGTCTCAATCGGGCCCGTTGGTCCGGATCGAGGCCGACCGGGCGTGAGCGGGCAGTCCTTCTGCAGTCGCCAGGGTGACAACGGCGGCGCTGACGGCGGCGAAAGCGGACGCATCGCACTTGATGATCGACGTGCGTTTGAGGAAATCGAGCACCGAAAGGCCCGAGGAAAAGCGCGCGGCGCCGCTGGTGGGCAGCACATGATTGGGGCCGGCCACATAGTCGCCGATAGCCTCCGGGGCGAAACGACCCATGAAGATCGCGCCTGCGTGGCGTACGCGGGCCGCCAGGGGCTCGGGATCGCCGAGGGCGAACTCGACGTGCTCGGGGGCAATGCGGTCGACCAGCTCCGGCGCCCGCTCCAGGGACGCGATGACCACGGCCCCGTGCTCGCGCAGCGACGCCGTTGCCGCATCGGCGGTGGCCAGAACGCAAAGCTGGTCTTCGATCGCCGCTTCAACGGCATCGGCAAACGCTGCATCGTCGGTGATCAGGATGGCCTGGGCGTCCGGGTCGTGCTCGGCCTGGGACAAAAGATCGGCGGCGATCCAGGCTGGATCGTTGGCGGCGTCCGCCACGACCACGATCTCGGAGGGACCGGCCATGGCGTCTAGTCCAACGACCCCATACAGCCGCCGCTTGGCTGCTGTGACATAGGCGTTGCCTGGCCCGACAATCTTGTCGACCGGAGCGATGGGCCCCGCACCGTGTGCCAGGGCAGCGATGGCCTGGGCCCCGCCGACGCGCCAGATCTCGCTGACCCCCGCTATGTCAGCGGCCGCAAGCACTGCGGCCGAGAGGCGCCCCGGCGGGGTGACCATGGCGATGCGGCCGACCCCCGCAACCTGCGCCGGGACGACGTTCATCAGCACGCTGGACGGGTAGGCGGCCCTGCCACCCGGCACATAGACGCCGACCGAATCGAGCGGCGTCCAACGCCAGCCGAGTTCCAGTCCGGCGCCGTCGACAAAGCGCTCATCCGCCGGGCGCTGGCGCGCGTGATAGGCCTCGATGCGGGCTGCAGCCAAGCTGAGCGCCTCTCGCACCGGCGCTGGACACGCCGCGACCCCCGCCTCGATCTCGGCGCGCGAGACCCGTATCGTCTGTTCGGTCAGTTCAACGCGGTCGAACTGACGCGTGAAGCGCAGCACCGCCGCCAAGCCTTCTGCCCGCACGGCCGCGATCACTGCCCCCGCCGCTGCATCCACATCGGCGGGCGATCCCCGCGGCTCGGCGAGAAAAGCGCCAAAGTCGGCGTCAAAATCGGCGCAGGCGGCGTTAAAGCGGCGCATCTCGTTAAGGCGGACTCAACGGGCGAACCCTCACGCGTCATGTCCCGGCTTGTGGGGAACGGGCCAGGGGTCGGAGAGGTCCGCGAGAACGGCGTCGATGCACTCGACGCTGGCCGCGAGGTCGCCGCCGGCGGCAAAGGCGAAGGTGATCACGCCGCCCGGCGGCTCGCCCGGGTCGAAGGTCATGGCGAGAAGCTCGAGCACCGCGTCGTTGGCGTCACGCCGAAGCCTGCGTCCCTTGACCGAAAGCACGCCGCCCACCTGCAGGCCCGCGCGTACCCGTTCGCCGCGCCCTTTTTCGGCTTCCCACCGGAAACGGTTGAAGGCGATCGTCAGGCGGCGCGCCATCGGCTCCCACAAGATGTCGCCGATCTTGGTTACTGCGTCCTGCAAAGCGGCTGAGATGACCTCCAGGTCGTCAGCGTCCTCGGCCAGGAGGCGCAGGACGCGCGGCGCCGCCACTAGTTCTCCTCCGCCTCGTCGCCCTTGATGCGGCGCACCTCGGCCCCGCAGGCCGACAGTTTTTCCTCCAGTCGCTCGAATCCGCGATCGAGGTGGTAGACGCGATTGACCACGGTCTCGCCCCTGGCGGCCAGCGCGGCGATCACAAGGCTCACCGAAGCGCGAAGGTCCGTGGCCATCACTTGGGCGCCCTCCAGGGCCCCGACCCCGCGCACCCGCGCTTCGCCGCCGGAGACGGTGATGTCGGCGCCAAGTCTGGCCAGCTCTGGTACATGCATGAAGCGGTTCTCGAAGATCGTCTCGCGGATGACGCTCTCGCCGTCGGCCAGGGTCATCAGGGCCATGAACTGGGCCTGAAGGTCGGTGGCGAAGCCGGGATAGGGGTCGGTGCCAACCTCGACGCCGCGGAGCCGCGCGCCGTTGCGCCGCACGGTCAGGCCATCGTTGCGCCGCTCAACCTCGACGCCCGCCTCTTCCATCTTCACCAGCAGCGATTCGATCAGGTCGGCGCGGGTGTTGCTCAGCCGGACCTCGCCGCCGGCCATCGCCGCAGCCATGGCGTAGGTGCCGGTTTCGATCCGGTCGGGCGTCACCGCGTGGGTGGCGCCGGTCAGTCGCTCGACGCCGGCAATGTGTATCGTTGCGGTTCCGGCGCCGTCGATGCGCGCGCCCATGGCGTTCAGGCATGCGGCCAGATCGACGATCTCTGGCTCACAGGCGGCGTTGGTCAGGATGGTCTCGCCGCGCGCCAGCACCGCGGCCAGAAGGGCATGCTCGGTCGCCCCGACCGAGACGAACGGAAAGTCTATCGTTGCGCCCCGCAAGCCGCGTGGCGCCTGGGCGTAGACATAGCCCTCGTGGAGATCGATCTTTGCGCCAAGGGCCTCAAGCGAGGAAAGGTGCAGATCAACGGGCCGCGCGCCGATGGCGCAACCGCCCGGTAGGCTGACCTTGGCATGGCCGGTGCGCGCCAAAAGAGGACCAAGCAC
>JAYTRF010000087.1:0-3235 GCA_043746375.1 Caulobacteraceae bacterium
CTGGCCAACGAGGTGGGCACCAGCCGCGTAGCCGACACCGCCCACAGGCTTGGCATCACCTCCCCGATCCAGACCGACCCGTCGATGGCCCTGGGCGCGGTCGAGGTCAGTCCTATGGAGATGGCCCAGGCTTACGACGCCTTCGCCAATGGCGGGTTCCGCGTCCATCCCTATGGCATCGAGCGCATTCGCACGGCCACGGGGCGAGTGCTCTACGACCATGGCTTCAGCCGGGATTCGCGCACCGCAGTGATCGCCGGCCGGCCGCTGGCCTACATGGATCAGATGCTGCGGCAGGTGATAATCTCGGGAACCGGCGGCCGGGCCAGGGTCGGCGGCTACGACATCGCCGGCAAGACGGGGACAACCAGCAGTTACAAGGATGCCTGGTTCGTCGGCTTCACAGGCGGCTTCGTCGCGGCGGTGTGGGTTGGGCGTGACGACGACACGCCGATGCGCCGGGTCACCGGCGGTGGAGCTCCTGCGGAAATCTGGCATGGTTTCATGGCCGCGGCCCTGCCGCGCCTCCAGGCCCAGGCGATCCCGGGTGGGCCCCCGTCGCCCGCACCGTCCGGCGACGCTATCGGCGACCTCCTGTCTGGCGGCGCGGCGCCCGATGAGGCGCCTGCCCCAGTTCAGAAGGCGGCCATTCCTCTCGGTCCCGCTCCCGCCGCCGCTCCCGCCCGCGCCGACCCGGGCCCCGTGCCCTATTGACGAATCGTCAGCCGCGCCTTCCGAAATCGTGCAGACGCGGCCCGTGGGCCCGCAGCCATGCGCGATGGGGTTTGACCTCCCCGACGAGGCCGTGAACCACGGCCCAGAACCTGGGCCCATGATTGGCTTCGATCAGGTGAGCGCACTCGTGGGCGACGACATAATCGGCAACCGCCACCGGCGCCAACGCAAGGCGCCATGACAGGCGAATGCGCGGGAGGCGTCTGGTTGTTCCCGGCCAGCACGAGCCCCACCGCGTGCGAGCGTCGCCGATGCCGATCGCGGGGGTCGGCACGTCAAGGCTGGCGCAATGGCCGGCGGCCCATTGGGCGAAAACTCGCGCGGCCTCGACCTTGATGGCGCGGATCGCACACGCTTCATCGCCGCCGTCCGAGAGCGTTGGAACCCCGAACACCATCAGTGGTCCATCGAAGGTAAGGGGGGGCGTTCGCGCCTTCGCCAGTTGCCGCGTGGCCCAGGCGTGGCGTTGGTCGGCGAAGGCGACGGCGTCAGGCAGGCGTCGCACGCTGGGTGCGACCGCAATGACCTCGCCGCTCACCGGGTCGACCCTCAGCGACACATGGCGCGCACGGCCGCTGACGCGCAAACGGACCTTAAGTCCGTCCAGTTCGAGCTGGTCGCCGTCTCTGTAGCGGGGTGAAAGCAGGCGCATCGGTCCACCCATCCGCCGCGATTCGGGCGATGCTTACAAAGCCTTCTCGGCCTTGGCGATGAATTCGCGCACGCGGGGGTAGATCTCGCCGGCGAAACGGCGCCCGTTGAACACTCCATAATGCCCCACGTCCGGTTGCACATAAAGTTCGCGCAGTCCGGCAGGCACGTTAGGGCAAAGCGCGTGAGCGGCCTGCGTCTGGCCGACCCCCGAAATGTCATCCTTTTCGCCCTCGACGGTCATCAGGCCGATGTCGGTCATCGCGGCTGGCTCGACCAGGCGTCCGCGGTGGGTGAATTCGCCCTTGGCCAGCAGATGCCGCTGGAAGACCACATCAACGGTCTGCAGGTAGAACTCCTCGCTGAGGTCCAGAACCGACATGTATTCGTCGTAGAATTCACGATGCTTGTCGGCGGAATCGCCGTCGCCACGAACCAAATTATCGAAATACCTGCGATGGGCTTCCTGGTGCGCGTCGGCATTCATGGAAAGGAAACTGTAGAGCTGCACGAAGCCTGGATAGACCCGCCGCCAAAGGCCAGCATACGGCGCCGGCACAGTGTGGATCATGTTGGAGGCGAACCATGCGAACGGCTGTTCCGAAGCAAGGCGATTGGTCGCGGTGGGGGCGAGTCGCGCGTCGATGGGGGAACCCATCAGGGTCAGGGTCGCCGGGCGCAGGGGATCGCCGTCCTTGGCCATCAGGGCGGCGGCGGCGAGGACCGGGGGGCCCGGTTGGCAGACTGCGACGACATGGGCTCGACGGCCGATGACTCTAAGAATCTGGTCGATCTGGTCGATGTAGTCGTCCATGTCGAAGCGGCCCTCGAAGATCGGTACGTCGCGGGCGTTGGACCAGTCGGTGACGTAGACGTCGTGGTCGGCGAGGAACGTACGCACCGTGCCGCGCAGTAGTGTCGAAAAATGCCCGGATAACGGGGCGACGATGAGCACCGCCGTCGAATCCGCCGCAGCGCCGGCCCGAGCCAGACCTTCCGGGTCGCGGGTGAAGTGGCGCAGCTTGACCCACGGCGATGACCAGGGGGTTTCCCTCCGCACGGCGACCGTCTCGCCGCGAACCACCACCTGATCGATACCCCAGGCCGGTTTGAAATAGCGGCGAGTCAGATTGGCGATCAGGTCGGCCTGGGCATAGAAGGTGCGGCCCATGCGGGACGCGGCGGCCGGATTGGTCGGTGAACGCCAGAAATCCCGGGCCAGTTGCGCCGCCATGCGCAAAGGTGCGGCCGACCGGTAAGCGGCCTCATGGAGCGTATACAGCATTGGCCTGTCCCATCCCTTGTGCGGCGCAACATAAGGGCGCGCGGCGCCAAAGGCTAGGTCGGCCCCGCTCAACCTTGTTTCATGGCTCCCGCGATCTGCCGGGCCACCTGAGCAGGCTCGGCCGCGGCATCGAGAGGCTGGCTGAAACGGCCCTTGGGATCCATCAGGTAGACGATGGCGGTGTGATCGACACTATAGTCCGGCCCAACCCCGGCTTTCTTATAATAGACGCGATAGGCAGCGGCGGTCGCGGCGACTTGCGCGGGCGTGCCGGTCAGTCCGATGGCGCCCTTGGGAAAAGCCGGGTTGGATAGATAGAGCTTCAGGGCTGCCGGCGAATCGCGGGCGGGATCGACTGAGATGAACACAACCTGGAAGTTTTCGGCGCGGGATCCGAGGAGAGTGCTGGCCTGTCCCAGCGTCGTCAGGGTGGTGGGGCAGACATCGGGACAGAAGGTGTAGCCAAAGAACACCGCCGTCCATTTGCCCCGCAGGATGCGCTGATCGACGGGCCTGCCGTTTTGATCGATGAGGTGAAAGGGGCCGCCGACAAGCGAGGGCTGC
>JAYTRF010000088.1:0-2187 GCA_043746375.1 Caulobacteraceae bacterium
TCCTTGTTAGGCATGATCATGTCGAGCACCACCAGGTCGGCGGGGGTGTCGGCGAGGGCGGCGATGGCGATCGCGCCATCCTCGGCCACGGCGCAGGCATAGCCGTGGGCGCGCAGCATCTCCGCTGCGATCTCGCGCAAAATCGGATCGTCGTCGACGACCAGAATTGAAGGTTCACCAGCCATGAGTGCGTGTTTGGGCGGTCGCGCGGCGCAACTCAAGAGGCGACCGCAATCGGTTTTTGGCCGGCCTATTCCTCTGCGTCGGGGTCGCGCTCGATTTCGCCAGGCGGCGGCCGAGGGTCGTGCTTGCGATCGTAGGGCCGGCCAACCGCCCGCGCCCAGGCGCGCCTCGTCGCGGCATAGCGCTTCTGCAACCGTTCTGCCTCTTGCGGGCTCATGGAGGTCAACACCTCACGATCATATGGCGATCTGGCGCCTTGTAGGCTAAATGCCGCCGGTCGCCGCAATTTCAAGGGGCGGTTGTCTTGCGGAGAACACCACCATGGCCAAGGCTCTCATCGTCGGCGCCTCGCGCGGCATAGGTCTTGGACTCGCCCGTGAATTGGTCGCCCGCGGGTGGGAGGTGACGGCCACGGTTCGCGACAGGGCCGGCGCAGCGGCGCTGGAGAAGGAGGCTGGAGCCGACGTGCGGGTCGAGACGGTGGACATCGCCGACGTCGCTTCAGGCGAGGCGCTGCGGGGCAAGCTGGACGGCGAGCGCTTCGATCTGCTCTTGATCAATGCCGGTGTCGGCGGACCCGCGGGAAAGAACCCACGCACCGTATCCCGCGATGAGTTCGCCGACCTGATGGTCACCAATGCGCTCGGCCCCGTACGCTTCGCCGAACTCCTCAGCAAGCAGGTCACACCTCAGACGGGCGTGGTCGGTTTCATGACCTCGCAACTGGGCAGCGTCGCCAATAACACTACCGGTGGTACTGAACTTTACCGGGCAAGCAAGGCGGCGCTCAATTCCCTGGCGCGTAGTTTCGCGGCCCGCCACAAGGACAAGGGCCTTGCCGTCCTGGCGCTGCATCCCGGCTGGGTGCGGACAGACATGGGCGGCCCCAACGCCGCCATCGACGTCGAGACCAGCGCCAAGGGGCTGGCCAAGGTGATCGAGCGCGCCCAGGGCGATCGCCGCGACGGCTTTTTCGACTACAAGGGCGAGACGTTGCCCTGGTGACAAATTTGGAGCTGAAAATCTTGAACGAGCCGGCTTCCCGGGCGAGTTTCGATCTGGTCGTCAACGGCCAGGCGCGCAGGCTGCACGATCTGGACGTACGCACCACGCTTCTGGACGCATTGCGCGAGCACCTGAACCTGAAGGGCACAAAGAAGGGCTGCGACCACGGCCAGTGCGGAGCCTGTACGGTGCTCGTGGGCGGCGTGCGGATTAACGCTTGCCTGTCCTTGGCCGTCAGCCATCAGGGCGACCAGGTGGTGACCATCGAGGGCCTGGGTCAGGTCGGCGCCCTGCACCCGCTGCAGGCCGCGTTTCTGGAACGGGACGCCTACCAGTGCGGTTACTGCACGCCCGGCCAGATTTGCTCGGCAGCCGCGATGCTGGTCGAATGGGAGCAAGGCTGGCCCAGCCAGGAGACGGTCGATCTTGCAGCACCAAGGAGCCCGCTCACGGACGCTGAGATCCGCGAGCGGATGAGCGGCAACCTCTGCCGCTGCTCCGCCTATCCGCAGATTCTGGAAGCCGTGCGCGACGTGGCGGGGCCGGCGTGAAGCCGTTCCGATACGTCAGGGCGACAAGCGCCGCCGAGGCATCGCGGCTGTCCGTTGAACATCCGGGAGCGCGGTTCCTGGCCGGCGGCACCAACCTTCTCGACCTGATGAAGCTTGAGATCGAACGACCGAGCGTGGTCATCGACCTGCGCGAAATTCCTATGGCCACTATCGAAGAAACCGCCGACGGGAGCTTGCGCATCGGAGCTCTCGCCACGGCGAGCGCGGTCGCCGCCCACCAGGCGGTGCGGGCCCGATTTCCGGTCATCGCCAGGGCGCTCCTCGCCGGCGCTTCCGGACAGCTGCGCAACAAGGCGACCAGTGGCGGCAACCTGATGCAGCGCACGCGCTGCGCCTATTTCTACGACCCGGCCAAGCCGTGCAACAAGCGGGAGCCAGGGGCCGGCTGTGCGGCCCTGGAGGGTCTCAACCGCAATGCCGCGATCTT
>JAYTRF010000089.1:0-11950 GCA_043746375.1 Caulobacteraceae bacterium
GCGGCCGCGGCCGCGGCGGGCGCATCCATGCGCCGGCGCTTGGTTTCGACGACCACGGTCTTGGAGCGGCCGTGGCTGAAGCTTTGCTTGACCAGCCCCGAACTCACCTGGACCCCTGTGCGCGGGCGCAGGCTCAAGGGCGCGCGGCCCGTTGCCGCCGGGGTTGGCGCTCTGTTGTCAGTCTCGTCCGTCATGCGCTCGCTTGACTAAACTCCGCCGCGCCGCCCGCTCAAGGGGCCGCAGCCGTGAACCCAGATTTACGCAAGGACGGGAGGCGCGTGGCATCCCCTCGTCCTCATTCCTCGCGCCAACTCTCAGGGAAGAGCGGGCGAAAGCCTGATAGTCGCTCGACGTCTATTGTCCAGCGGTCAGCGCCACGCCCGGCAAGGAAGGCGGTGTGTATCACATTCTCTCCGCCCAAGGCCAAACCCAATTCGTCCGAATTATACAGGCCGATGAGCCTGGGCGGACGAGGGCTGCGGCGGCGCGCGGTCGCCAGCTTGCGGCGACCGTCCGACGAACCGTCTGCGGCTTCGATGAGGAAAGCCGCCTTGCCGGCAACACTCGCGGCCAGGACTTTCTCGAAGCCCATGCACAGGTCCCCCGCCTTGCGCGCGAGACCGAGCGCCGAGAGCAGCCGGCGCATCAGCAGGGCTTCCACGACATCGGCGAGATCGATGGGGGCGGTGAGTCGGGTCTTGGCGGCGCGGGCGAACAGTCCCTTTTTCGCGGCGATCTCCACCGAGGCGCGATCGGCCGCCACCCACAGGCCCCGGCCCGGAAGCTTGCGCGCAAGGTCGGCGACCACCTCACCCTGGGGACCGGCCACGAACCGGATCAGCCGCGCCTCGTCGACAACCTCGCCTGAAACAATATCCCGCCGCTCGCGAGCCTCAGAGGCGAGGGTCACGGTGCGTTACTTGGATCAACCGTCGACCGCCGGGGCGAGGGCGGCATCCTCTTCGAGCAGCTCCTCTTCGATGGCCGCCTCAGGCTCGATCCACCCCGCAGCGATCCGGGCGCGGAGGATCAGGTTTTCGGCGTCCTCAGGGGTCATGGCGAAAGCGTCCAGAACGCCCGGCTCGCGCACCCGCTCGCCGTTCTTGTTCTCGTACCAGCCGCGGATATCGTCGGGCACCATTCCGGCCAGATCCTCAAGGGTCTTGATCTCGCCCTGGCCGAGCGCCACGGCCATCGGCAGAGTAACGCCCTCTACTTCGAGCACGGCATCCTCGACCCCGAGCTCGCGACGCTTGGCGTCGTATTCGGCGGCTTCCTTGTCCAGGAAGTCACGCGCCCTGGCCTGGATCTCCTCGGCGGTGTCCTCATCGAAACCTTCGATATTGGCGATTTCGCCCGGATCGACGTAGGCGACATCCTCAACGGTGGTGAAGCCTTCGGTAACCAGCAGCTGGGCGATGACCTCGTCGACGTCGAGCGCCTCCTGGAACAGAGCCGTGCGCTCGGCGAATTCCCGCTGTCGCCGCTCGCTTTCCTGGCTTTCGGTCATGATGTCGATCTGCCAGCCGGTGAGCTGGCTGGCCAGGCGGACATTCTGGCCGCGCCGGCCGATGGCCAGGGACAGCTGCTCGTCCGGGACCACGACTTCCACGCGCTCGTCCTCTTCGTCCATGACCACCTTGGTCACCTCGGCCGGCGCCAGGGCATTGACGAGGAACGTCGCCTCGTCGGGGTTCCACTGGATGATGTCGATCTTCTCGCCCTGCAGCTCGGCGACCACGGCCTGCACGCGCGAGCCGCGCATGCCGACGCAGGCGCCGACGGGGTCGATGGAACTGTCGTTGGAAACCACCGCCATCTTGGCGCGGCTGCCAGGATCGCGCGCCACGGCGCGGATTTCGATCACCCCGTCGTAAACTTCGGGCACCTCCTGGGCGAACAGCTTGGCCATGAAGCCGCCGTGGGCCCGCGAGAGCATGATCTGCGGCCCCTTGGTCTCGCGTCGCACGTCATAGATGTAGGCACGCACGCGGTCGCCGACCGAAAAGGCTTCGCGCGGGATCGATTGGTCGCGACGCATGATCCCCTCGCCGCGGCCCAGGTCGACGATGACGTTGCCGTATTCGACCCGCTTGGCGACGCCGTTGACGATCTCGCCGACGCGATCCTTGAACTCTTCGAACTGGCGCTCGCGCTCGGCCTCCCGCACCTTTCCGGTGACCACCTGGCGGGCCATCTGGGTGGCGACACGGCCCGGCTCGAATGGCGGCAGCACCTCCTCATAGACCTTGCCGACGGTGGCGGTTTTGTCGTCGGCCTTGGCGTCCGCGAGGCGCTTCATGGCATATTCATTCACCTCCTCGGCATCGTCCTCGACCACGGTGACGAACCGCTTGATGGTCATCTCGCCGGTCTTGATGTCGATGTTCACGCGGATGTCGTGATCGGCGCCATAGCGACCCTTGGCGGCCTTGGTCATGGCGTCCTCGATCGCCTCGATAACGATCTCGCGTTCGATGGACTTTTCGCGCGCGACCGCGTCGGCGATCTGCAGCAGTTCAAGGCGGTTGGCTGAAATGCCGGAAAGGCTCATGGCGTAAGGTTCCTTAGGGGTCGATCGTTGAGGTGGCGTCTTCAGTCACGCGCGCGGCCCTGGCCGCGGCGCCGCGTTGCATGAGGGCGTCGGTAATCACCAGGCGCGCGTCGGCTACCCAGGCGAACGGGAGGAGCACGGTCGCCTCGTCGCCTTCGAGGTCGATGGCCACGGCGTCGCCTTCGACACCGGCCAGCAGGCCCTTGAATCGTTTGCGGCCGTCGGCAAGTCGATCGAGCTCGATGCGAGCCTCGAAACCCTCATAGGCGGCAAAGTCGGCGAGGCGGGTAAGGGGCCGGTCAACGCCCGGGCTGGAGACCTCCAGCAGATACTCGCCGCTGATCGGATCTGCGGCGTCCATCACTTGTGTGAGGGCTCGCGCCAGCTGGGCGCAGTCGTCGATCTGCATGGTTCCTTCGGGGCGCTCGGCCATGATCTGCAAGCGCCGGGCATGCTGGCCGCCCATCAGCCGCAGGCGCACGATGGCGAAACCCGCCGCCTCGGCAACGGGGTCCAGGAGTTCAATAAGCGCGCGATCCTCGGCGGTCTTGCCACGCAACGATGCCGACCTTTTCGGTTAGCCAAAGAAAAAGCGGCGGGCCTTTTCAGGGGCCGCCGCTCGTAAACGCCATCCAGCGCAAACGGACGATAACGGCGCCTCTATAGCGCGATGGGCGATGCGTTGGAAGAGGGCGCCTTTCCTTTCCGCACCGCCAGTGCGGAAAGAGGCAATTACGCCAGCCAGACCATCATTCGGGTCGGGGCGTCCTCACCCCGGGCCACGGAGCGGCGGGAGACGACTTCGCCGGTGTAGAGAAAGTCGGCTTTGCAGAGCACCTGGCCAGAGGCCGGGTTGTCGGCGAAATGGCCCGATACCAGAAGACGCTTGTTCCAGCGCCCGCCCGCCCAGGCGGTGACCGTGCATGCCGCCTCGGTAGCGAAGCCCGCGCCCCAATACGGTCGCCCGAGCCAGTAGCCGAGTTCGGGCGGGCCGGCCGGCCCCGGCTGGATGCCGATGACGCCGATGAACGGGGCCGCGTCCGTCTCGATGGCGAACACGGCCTGATGACGAGCGTCACGCCTTTCCATGTGCGCGATGAACGCCTCCGCCTGCTCAAGGTCATAGGGGTGCGGAATCGAGGTGGTCATGCGGGCCACGTCGATATCGTTGGCGAGCATCGCCATGGCCGGCGCATCGGCCCGATCGAAAGGGCGCAGCCTCAGCCGCTGGCTGGCCAGCGTCGGGAAGTCTCTGGTGTTTTCCATGATCCCGATCTCCCCAAGGTCCTTCTGACGGGACGCTTGCAACCAAAACAAAAGCGGGGCTCCGAGCCATCCGGAGTCCCGCTTGGGTCGTGGTCCGGATCGCTGACTTATGGCGATCCGCAGGTGACGCAGGGATCGACTATTTCGCGGGAGCCTCGGCCGGAACCACACTGATGAAGGTTCGGTCGCGCTTGCCGGTAAGGAACTTCACCGCCCCCGTGGCCTTGGCGAAGAGGGTGTGGTCGGTGCCCATGCCGACATTGTCGCCGGCCCAGAACTTGGTGCCGCGCTGCCGCACCAGGATATTGCCGGCCAACACAGCTTCGCCGCCGAATTTCTTGACGCCGAGCCGCTGGCCGGCGGAGTCGCGGCCGTTGCGCGAAGAGCCACCGGATTTCTTGTGGGCCATGGTCTGTAACCTCTACTTCTTGCCCTTCGGCGCCGCAGCCTTGGCGGGCTTGGCGTTCGAGGACTTGCCAGTCTTGGCTGGAGCGGCCTTGGCCGGAACGGGCTTGGCAGGTTTTGTTTTCGCGGCGGGCTTTTTCGCCGCCGCCGTCGGAGCCGCCGCCTTGGCGGGTTTAGCGGATGCCTTTTTCGGAGTGTCAGCCGCTTTAGCCGGCTTCGATGGCTTTGCCGGCGCCTTCGTGGGCGTGGCCGCTTCAGCCTTGGCTGGCGCGGCCGGCTTCCTCGCCTTGGCCTTGGCGACCACGGGAGCCGCCATCGGCTGGTTGTCGACTAGCTGTGGCGCCGCCCCATCCCGCCGGGCTTTGGCCGCCTCCATGCCGCGGGCAAGGTTGCGCGCGCGGGCGTTCAGTTCCCGCAACGGCGTCAGATCGACTTCGCCATCCCAGGATTCGCTCGCTCCACCGCCGACCAGACCGGTAATCCGCAACACCGACTGAAACTGCCGATGGCCCTGGGTGCGGCGATAGCCCTGGCGGCGTATTTTCTTGAAAACTTTGATCTTTTCGCCCTTGCGGGTCTCGACCAGCGTGGCGCTGACGCTGGCCCCCACCACTGTCGGGGCGCCCAGAGTCACCTCGGCCCCCTCGCCGATCATCAACACCTCATCAAAGGCCACCTTGGCGCCCGGCTTGCCGTCGAGCTTTTCAACCACCAGCAGGTCGCCCGCACGGACCCGATACTGTTTGCCCCCAGTCTTGATCACGGCGTACATGGCTTGACCTTGCGAAGTTGAGATCGGGCGAGACGAGCCCGCAAAAAGCAACGCGCCCGCGAGAGGGCCCGCGGGCGAGGGAGGCGACATATACTAGCCGCCATCGTCAAGTCAACGTGGCGGGACGATCGAAACGGTCTTGGAGCGCCGCCCGACAATGGCATAATAGCCAGCCATGACCCCCATACCTGTCACCGTTCTCACCGGCTATCTCGGGGCCGGCAAGACCACGCTTCTGAACCGTATCCTCAGCGAAGATCACGGCGCCCGCTATGCCGTGATCGTCAATGAGTTTGGCGAGATCGGCATCGATAACGAGTTGATCGTCGGCGCCGACGAGGAAGTCTTCGAGATGAGCAACGGCTGCGTCTGCTGCACGGTTCGCGGCGACCTGATCCGCGTGCTGCAGGGACTTGCCAAGCGGCAGGCCAGCGCGGCGCGCGGATTTGACGCGATCATCGTCGAGACCACGGGTCTGGCCGATCCAGGTCCCGTGGCTCAGACCTTCTTCGTCGACGATGACGTCAGGGCCATGACCCGGCTGGATTCGGTCACCACCGTGGTCGACGCCAGGCACATGGCGA
This sequence comes from Caulobacteraceae bacterium, assembly GCA_043746375.1. GTDB lineage: Bacteria > Pseudomonadota > Alphaproteobacteria > Caulobacterales > Caulobacteraceae > Acaudatibacter. The sequence continues at coordinate 5,582 of JAYTRF010000089.1, forward strand.
TCAGCCTTGCGGGCAGCCGCGAGGCGCGTGAGCAGATCGCCTTCGCAGACCTGATTGTCCTCAACAAGATCGATCTGGTTTCAGCCGCCGAACTTGACGCAGCGGAGGCGCGGCTGCACCGGCTCAACCCGTTGGCTCCGGTTCATCGCGCACGCCGCGGCGACGTGCCGCTAAGCGCGATCATCGGCCAGGGCGGCTTTGATCTGGCGCGGATGGCGAGCCTCGAGCCGCATAACGTCCCGCCGGCCCACGGCGAGGCTGGCCATGTTCACGGGCCTGACTGCAGCGGCCACGTCCACGACGATGACATAAAGGGAGTTTCCCTCAGGCTCGACCGGCCCGTCGACGGGCAGAAGGTCAGCCAGTGGCTGAACGCGCTGCTGGCGGCGCAGGGGCAGAACATCCTGCGGGCCAAGGGCATCGTCGATGTCGCTGGAGAGGAGCGGCGGCTGATCTTCCAGGCCGTGCACATGATCCTGGAAGGCGACCTGCAGAGGCCGTGGCTTGCCGACGAGGACCGCTCCAGCCGCATGGTGTTCATCGGCCGCGACCTCGACGCCGCAGCGCTGAAGACCGGCTTCGAGGCCTGTGTGGCCTGATCCTGACCCCTAGCTCAGGTTCTCTGCGATCAGGCCGATCTTGTAGTAGCCGTCCACCTGCAATTTGTTGATGACGTCCATGAACTGGCGGTACTTCACGTGCCGATCGGCGCGGATGAAGATTCGCTCATTGGTCGGGGTGGATGAACCAAGCGCTCTTGGCAGGTCGGATGCCAATCCCTCGAGCGACGACGGGCGAATGTCGCTGACGCCGAACGAGACGAAGATCTGGCCGCTGTCGGCGATGGAAATATAAGTCGGCGGCTTGTCGTGGACGCCGGGCGGCGGCGCCTTGGCGGGCGGCAGGTCGATGCGAATGGACACCGTCGCCAGCGGCGCGACGACCATGAAGATGATCAGCAGCACCAGCATCACGTCGACGAACGGAGTAACGTTCATCTCGGCGTTCTGTCCGAGATCGAACTTACCCCCGCCGCCGCCGCCAACCTTTGCAGCCATGCCAGAACTCCCTGGGCCGTCGGGTCCAACGGGTCCCGACCTTTCAAACGCGAGGACACCCATTGCGCGGATGATCAGCGATGTAAAGCCCCGCGCCGCCTCGCCAAGACGCCCGGGTTTCGCTAAGGGCGGGGCCATGCCGCTCGCGCTGGACGCCTATGTATGCGAGGTTCTTTTCGACGCGTCGGGGGCCGTGTTTGCGCTCGGCGACGGGGCCTTGCACTGGGCAGATGGCGCGGTCCAGGAGGCTCACGACGGCGCGGTTCTGTGCGCAGCGACGCACCCCAGTGGCGAAGGGGTGATTACCGGCGGCGACGATGGCCGCCTGGTCTGGTCACGACAAGGCCAGTCCCAATGCCTGGCGCACCTGCCCGGTCGCTGGGTCGACGCGGTGGCCGTCGCGCCTAGCCAGGGCCTCGTCGCCTTCGCCAGCGGGGCGGAGCTGTGCGTGCTCGCCGCCGGCGAGCCCGGTTTCGAACGCCGGTTTATCCATGAACGATCGGTCACCGCCCTGTCGTTTGACGCCAAGGGACGGCGCCTTGCTGCGGCGACCTACGGCGGCGTCGCGCTGTGGTATGCCAAGATCGCCGATCAGAAGCCGGTATGGCTACGCGCCGCCGGCTCCCACATCGGCGCCCTGTTCAGCCCCGATGCGCGGTTCGTCGTCTCGTCCCTGCAGGAGGGAGCGCTGCACGGCTGGCGGATTTCCGATTCGCGAGAGATGCACATGGGCGGCTACCCCGCCAAGGTGCACAGCCTTGCGTTCGTCGACGGCGGCGCGTGGCTCGCCACCTCCGGCGCCGGCGCGATGATTGTTTGGCCCTTCGTCGGCGCCAACGGACCGATGGGCCAGCAAGCCGTCGAGCTTGGCGCCGACGCGTCCGCAAGCGTGACGCGGGTTGCGGGGGCGGCGGAGCGCTCCGTCGTCGCCGCTGGACTGAACGACGGGCGCATCTGGGCCGCTGACCTCAACACACAGAAAATCGAACAGCTTACGCCCGCCACCGGGCGACCGATCACGGCGATGGCCCTGGCCGGCTCGGTTCTGGCGTGGGGCGACGACGCCGGGGGCGCCGGCGTCGTCGAGCTGCCGGCGTTCTAACTCGCGACCAGTTCGGCCGTGGTCAGCACCTTGGCCCCGGCATCGGCGAACATCCCATTGTGGCGGGCGATAATTTGCGGCGCCGTCTCTCCATCCCAATCCCACGTCCCGTGGGCGTCGGCGGCGACAGTGACGTTGAAGCCGCGCGCGAGGGCTCCGGTCACCGTCGCCTGCACGCACTCGTTTGTCTGCGCGCCGAGGAGGACAACGTCGCCGATTGCGCGCTCGCGAAGCCATGTCTCCAGCGCCGGCTGGCTGAAGGCGTCGCCGACCGACTTCGAGAAGGTCGGTTCGTCCGGTCCTTGCCCCAACGACTTGTGCACCAGCCAGCCCGGTTCCCCGGGGGCCAGAGAGTCGCCCGCCCTGCCGTCGTGGCGGATGAACGCCACCGGCGCGCCGCACCCCCGCGCCCAGGCGATCAAGGCCCTGGCGTTGGCGAGCAGGCGGTGATGGTCGTCCAGCGGCGGCTCCTTCACCCCGTCCAGCATCCCGGTCTGAAGGTCGGTGACAATGAGGGCGAATGGCGACTTTGGCACGGTCGAAGACTCCTGTTCAGACGTCGAATCCGCGCATGTCGCACCAGGATTCGAACGGGTCGCGACGGGTGCGCCAAGCGTTGATCGGGTGACTATCATCGCGATAGCCGAGCGCCATGCCACTGAAAACCATGTGATCGGCGGGCAGGCCGAGAAACGCGGCCACAGTCGCTGGGTAGCGGGCCCAGAACTCCTGCGCGCAGGTGTCCAAACCCCGTTCCACCGCCAGCAGCATCACACTCTGCATGTACATCCCCAGGTCCGCCCACTGCGGCGGGCCGAGTTTGCGATCGATGCAAAAAAACAATCCGACCGGCGCCCCGAAGAAATCGGCGTTCATCGCCAGCTGACGAAGCCTGGCCGCGCGGTCTTCGCGCGGAATGTCGATGGCCCGGTAGAGGTCCTCGCCGCACTGGTATCGGCGCGTGCGAAAGGGCTCCCAAAGCTGCTCTGGATAGACGTCGTATTGCGGCGTCTCCATCGGGGTTTCCGCCACCAGGGTCTTGAACTTAGAAAGCTGGGCGCCGGCCAGCGCATAGACCCGCCAAGGCTGCAGATTGCCTCCGGACGGCGCCCCCTGGGCGGCCAAGAGGATATCCTGAACCACCGCGCCGGGTACCGCGTCGGGCAGGAAAGCCCTTACCGACATGCGCCGCGCGACTGCCTCGCTGACCTCCATGACCTCTCGCGATCCTCCTTGCGTCGCGCTTGACCCGGGGCGCGCCGCCGACGCAAGCCTAGTCCAAAGTGGGAAGAGACGAACCATGCGCGGCCGACCCGGCGGCTTTTTTCATTTCCTGCGCAATCTGGTCGTGACCCTCTTGATCCTGCTGATCGTCACCCCGCCTGCGGAGGTGATAGTCTACAGATTCGTACCGCCGCCGCTGACCATCCTGATGATCGAGCGCATGATCCAGGGCCGTGGCCTCGATCATCGCTGGGTGGCGATTTCCGATATCGCCCCGGTGATGACACGGGCCGCCATCGCCGCAGAGGACGCGCGTTTTTGCCAGCACCACGGTTTCGATTTCATCGCCATCGAGCAGGCCATGCGGCACAACCAGGTTCATCCCCACCGCCTGCGCGGCGGCTCCACAATCAGCCAGGAAACGGCCAAGAACGTGTTTCTGTGGCCGGCGCGCTCCTGGGTGCGCAAGGGCCTGGAGGCTTGGTTCACCGTGCTGATCGAAACCATCTGGGGCAAGCGCCGGATCATGGAAGTCTATCTGAACACCGTCGAAATGGGACCGGGCATCTACGGCGTCGAATCCGCTTCACGCCGCTACTTCGGCCACGGCGCGCGTGATCTGACAGCGGCGCAGGCCGCGCGCCTTGCCGCAATCCTGCCCAGTCCGCTCAACTGGAAGGCGGAATATCCCGGGCCCTATGTGCGGCGCCGCACGAACCGGATCGGCGCCGCTTCGAGCGCCGTTCGCCGCTTGGGCTCCGCCGACTGCGTGTTTTAGCCCTTAGGGGATCGGCGCTGGACCTTTCAGCGCGGACGGTGTTGAGAGGTGACCAGAGCCATGGCCCAGAAAATCCGCCAGTCCGCCGCTCAGGCGCTCGAGGGCCTGCTGTTCGACGGCATGACCGTGATGTCGGGCGGCTTTGGCCTGTGCGGCATCCCGGAGAACCTGATCGCCGCCATTCGCGCGGCCGGGGTTCGCGAGTTGACGGTCGTTTCCAACAATTGCGGCATCGACGGCTTTGGCCTTGGCATTCTTTTGGAAAGTGGCCAGATCCGCAAGATGGTCAGTTCCTACGTCGGCGAAAACAAGCTGTTCGAGGAGCTCTATCTCTCAGGCAGCCTTGAGCTCGAGTTCAACCCTCAGGGCACTCTGGCCGAGCGCATCCGCGCTGGGGGCGCCGGCATCCCCGCCTTTTTCACCAAGACGGGCGTCGGCACGCTGGTGGCCGAAGGCAAGGAGGTGCGCGACTTCGACGGGGAAACCTATGTGATGGAACGCGGCCTCACTGCGGACCTCGCCATCGTCAAGGCATGGAAGGGGGACGGGGCCGGCAATCTGGTGTTCCGCAAGACGGCGCGGAACTTCAATCCGATGATGGCCGCCGCCGGCAAGATCACGGTGGCTGAAGTCGAGACCCTGGTCGCGGCCGGCGAACTGGATGCCGATCAGATTCACACCCCCGGCATCTTCGTCGACCGTATCTTTCAGGGCGCACTTTACGAGCGTCGCATCGAGCGGGTGACAACGCGGGCGCGGCTGCAGGCGGACGCCGTCTGATGGCCTGGACTCGGGAAGAGATGGCGGCCCGCGCGGCCGAGGAGTTGCGCGACGGCTTCTATGTCAACCTCGGCATCGGTATCCCGACCCTGGTCGCCAACTACATTCCAGACGGCATCGACGTCACCTTGCAAAGCGAGAACGGCATGCTGGGCATGGGCCCGTTCCCGTTCGAGGGCGAGGCCGACGCCGATCTGATCAACGCCGGCAAGCAGACGATCACCGAGCTGCCCAGTTCGTCCTATTTCTCGTCGGCCGACAGTTTCGCCATGATCCGCGGCGGTCACATCGCCCTTTCCATCCTGGGCGGCATGCAGGTCAGCGAGACCGGCGACCTTGCCAACTGGATGGTGCCCGGCAAGATGGTCAAGGGTATGGGCGGGGCCATGGATCTGGTCGCGGGCGTCCGTCGGGTGGTCGTGGTCATGGACCATTCTGAAAAATCCGGAGCGCCGAAGCTGTTGAAGCGCTGCACTCTGCCGCTCACCGGCGCTGGGGTTGTCGACCTGTTGATCACCGACCTTGGCGTGTTCGAGATCGACCGCGCAGGCGCGGGCGTAACGCTGATCGAACGGGCGCCTGGGGTTGCCGTGGAAGAGATTCGGGCCAAGACCGAGGCGTCGTTCCAGGTCGCGGCTTGACCTTGGGAATAACTCGCCGCCCATGACCGGGCCAGTCCCCGCCGAATGGTCGCCGCATCGCGCCATGTGGGTTGGATTTCCCTCTCACGCGGCGCTGTGGGAAGACGACCTGAACCCCGCCCAGGACGAGGTCGCTGCCTTGGCGTTGGCGCTGGCCGGCGCCGGCGGAGAACAGGTCAAGTTGCTGGCTTGCGGAGACGGCGTGACGGCAGCAAGCGACCGGCTCTCGGGGACGCCCGGGATCGAGATCATCCCAGCGGATTTCGGCGACATCTGGCTGCGCGATACCGGACCGATTTTCCTCGCCCCGGGAACGGCGGCCGCCTTCGCCTTCAATGGCTGGGGCGGCAAGTATCGTCTGGCGGGAGACGAAACGGTCGCCGATCAGATCGCGGCGGCGGCAGGCGCCGATCTCGTGCGCCATACTTTTGTGCTCGAAGGCGGAGCCCTCGATCATGACGGCGAGGGCGCATGCCTGACCACCCGGCAATGCCTGACCAACCCCAACCGCAATCGTGCCTGGCGCGAGGGCGACGCCGAGCTGGCGCTGGCGGACGCGCTTGGCGTGCGCAAGGTGATCTGGCTGGGCGATGGGCTGGTCAATGACCACACCGACGGTCACGTGGACAACCTCGCCCGGTTCGTAGCCCCAGGCGTCGTCTGCTGTCCGATGGCGTTCGGGGCGGACGACCCCCATGCCGTAGCCTACGATCGGGCAGCCGCTATCCTGGCCAATTCCACCGACGCTGCCGGCAGGCGGCTGACGTTGGTCCGCGTTCCGTCGCC
>JAYTRF010000090.1:0-1649 GCA_043746375.1 Caulobacteraceae bacterium
CCCATCCACGTCATCTCCCGCCTGTTCAGGCGGCTGTTCCTCGAGCGACTCCAGGGGGCCTATGCGGCTGGGCGACTGCGCTTCTCCGGTACGCTCGACCGGCTCGGTGATGCCCATGCCTTCACAGCCGCGATCCGGCAGCTTCGTCGCAAGAACTGGATCGCCTATGCCAAGCCACCGTTCGGCTCGCCCGAACATGTCCTCGCCTATCTCGGCCGCTACACTCACCGGGTCGCCATCGCCAACAGTCGTCTGGTCAGCGCCGACCAGACTAGCGTTGTTTTCCGCTGGCGCGATTATCGTCACGGCAACGCGCCCGGGCTGATGTCGCTCGATCCGCACGAGTTCATCCGCCGCTTCCTCATCCACAGCCTGCCCGATGGCTTTCATCGCATCCGCCATTATGGCTTCCTCGCCAATGGCTGCCGCCGGGCCCGACTCGCGATCATCCGGCAACGCCTGGTCGCGACGGAGCCCACGTCAACCGCCGCAGCCGGCGAGGCCACCAGGCCGCTCCCCCGCTTTGACCCAACCGTCTGTCCCTGCTGCGGCGGCATTCTGCGCATCACCGCCATGCTGCCAAGATGGCGCATCGGGCCGTCACAACCGCCCGACACCTCATGACGACACGATCTCGTCCCAACATCGATCGTGGCAGCGTCGCGGCATCAGCGCCGACCGACGCAAGGACGCCCCGTGCCCGGCATCTTGTCGACCAACCGAAGAGCAAAAACACCACCCCGCAGCCCAACCAAAAAATGCCAACAGGCGCGTCGGTCACCTCAGTCGACCTCGGTGCTTCGGCCTCGCCTCCACCGACAAGGCGGCATTGCATCATCCCAAGCCGCCCACCTGGAACAGGCCTCGCGACACTAATCCCATAGCGCCTGGCCCCGTCAGCGGGTTCGTTCAATCCGGCTTCAATGAGATCGCGCACCGCGCCAAGCCCGACCTCACCACCGCGCGACCTCACAGAACCCTCCAGATTCAGTTTTTGGGCGAACAGTGATTCAAGCTTCTGATGGAGGCTGGAATGACCGCACGCCGCTACGAACTGACCGATTTTGAGTGGTCGATCATCGAACCGCTGTTGCCGAACAAGCCGCGCGGGGTGCCCCGCGCCGATGACCGCAAGGTTTTGAACGGCATCTACTGGCGGCTACGCACCGGCTCGCCCTGGGCCGACATTCCGGAGCGCTACGGGCCGGCCACCACCTGCTACAACCGCTTTGTGCGGTGGCGGAAGCTGGGGGTGTGGGACCGGATCTTCGAGGCGGTTTCGGCCGCCTATGAAGGCGATCTGCAGATGGTGGATTCCTCCTCGATCCGGGTGCACCAGCACGCGGCCAACGTCAAAAGGGGGCTCTCGCGCCGGGCGCCCCCGCTGGGGACCTTGCTCACGCGCGATGCATGGGGCGCTCGCGCGGCGGACTGACCACCAAGATCCACGCCCTGGTCGACGCCAACGGCCTGCCGATCGTGCTCAAGCTGACCGAGGGCCAAGCCCATGACGGGCGCAGCGCCGCCGACATGCTGGACCACATCAGAACCGGCCAGATCCTGCTGGCCGATCGCGCCTATGATAGCGATGCGCTGCGCCTCGAAATGAGCGAACGCGGTGCCTGGGCCAACGTCAAACCGATGCCTAG
>JAYTRF010000091.1:0-9276 GCA_043746375.1 Caulobacteraceae bacterium
GCTGGCCAACGATACAATCTTTCGCATCTACTCGATGACCAAGCCGGTCACGGGCGTGGCGATGATGATCCTCTACGACCGCGGCCTTTGGCGGCCCAGTGACCCGGTCGCCAAGTTCCTGCCGAGCTTCACCGACGTGAAGGTGTTCGGCGGCCAAAATGCGGCCGGTGAGCCGATCCTCGAGGCGCCCGACCACGCCCCGACGATGGGCGAGCTGATGACCCATACGGCCGGTTTCAGCTACGGATTCGATCCTGAGAACCCGGTAGATAAATTCTATCTTGCCGCCGACCCCTGGCGCGCCGGCAGCCTTCGGGAGTTCGCCGATCGCGTCGCCACTGCGCCGCTTGCCTATCAGCCCGGCTCCAAGTGGCTCTACAGCCTGTCGATGGACATCCAGGGTGCGGTTATCGAGGCGCTCAGCGGGCAGACCTTGCCGGCGTTCCTGGCCGAGCGGATATTCCAGCCGCTCGGCATGGTCGACACGGGCTTCTTCGTCCCAGCTGACAAGCGCGCGCGTCTGGCGACGCTCTATCGCAAGAGTAGCTCGCGCGGTCTGGCTCCCATCGAGCGGGCGGGAATGATTCTTCCTGACCATGACGGCGCGCCGGCCGTCCCGTCGGGCGGCGGCGGCCTGGTCGGGACGGCCCAGGACTACGCCAGATTTGCTCAGATGCTGCTCAACGGCGGCGAATTTCGTGGGGCCCGCGTCGTGTCGGCGGCGTCGCTTCGCCTGATGATGACCAATCATCTTTCACCGACGATTCTGGCCGGGGGCTTCGGAGTCGGCAAGCAACAGCTGCGGCCCGGCTACGGTTATGGCTACGACGGAGCTGTCTATACCGATCCGGTACTGGCCGGTGTGCCGGTCGGGGAGGGGACATACCAATGGGATGGCGCGGCCGGGACCTGGTTTTGGGTCGATCCGGCCAATGACCTGCTGTTCGTCGGCCTGATCCAGCGGCTGGATCCCGAATCCCCCGCCTTGCAAGTCATGACCCAACAGCTGATCGCGGAGTCCATCGTATAGGTTTTCCGTCCGGTCCCGCCGTCAGGAAGGCGTTCGCGGCTCTGCGCTGTATGCGCCTGCCCGTGGTTCCCGTCGTCATCCGCTCGCGCGCCATATACCGGAGCACTCTGGTTGGCGGCCGATCGGCCCAGGGGGTTTGGGCTTTCGTCGAGGGCTTCGCTTTGGCGCCTACGAGCCCAGGCGCCAGCCCGCTTCGGCCGCGAACCGCTGAAAAAAATCGGCGTCGTAGGCGTGCTCCGGAGCTTTGCGGACGATCTCGTCCAGATGATGGGCGTCGTCGCCCACCAGTATGCGCCACTGATCGTCCTTCACCCCCTCGAGGATCGCCGTTGCCGCCGCCGCTGCCGTCATCGGCGCGTCGTCGCGGAAACGCCGGGCCATTTCGCTGGTCAGGGCCTGGATTTCGGCGTCGGTGAGGGCGGCGCCATCCATGCCTCGGCCGGCCATCGCCTGACGGGCGCCGGCAAGCTGTTCCGTTGTCAGGGCGTCGGAGTCGACACCGCTCAGCACCTTGCGGGAGTTGGCGACAATCTCGGTGCCGATGTGGCCGGGCATGACAACCGAACACTTGACGTGCGGGGCATTGATCTTGAGGTCGGTGATCAGCGCCTCTGTGAAACCCTTTACGGCGAATTTCGCGGCGCTGTAGGCCGTGTGCGGAATGCCTGGTCCCAAGGAAGCCCAAAAGCCGTTGACGCTGCTGGTGTTGACGATGTGCGCCTCACTGGCCGCCATCAGCATGGGCAGAAAAGCGCGGGTATTGAGGTAAACCCCACCCCAGCAGACGTTGAAGGTCTTTTCCCAGTCAGCCCTCGGGCCGGCCACGAGGCTGCCGCCGCCGCCGATGCCGGCATTGTTGAACAGGAGGTGGATCTTGTCGGTATCCATTTCGCGACCGACGGAGTCGCGAAAGGCCAGCACCTGCGCCTCGTCTGAAACGTCGGCGATATGGGTAGTGACCCGCGTGCCCTGAGGCGCGTCCGCCTCGCAAAGAGACTTGGTGCGAGCCATGGCGGTGGCCGACACATCGCACAGGGCGACATTGCAACCCTCAGCCACCAGCTGGCGCGCCAACTCGCGCCCCATCCCCGTCCCACCGCCGGTAATCACCGCAATCCTGCCGGCGAAGTCTTTCATCGCACATTCTCCCGATGTAGCGGATCAGACCTCCTGCCGGGGGCCACCTTCTCCCGCAAGGGAAAAAGGATCGTCCTGGCCTAATATCCCACCGCCACGCCTTCGCGGCGAGGGTCGGCGGCGCCCATATATCCAGCGGGCGTCGCTGCGACGCCATTCAGGCCCGAGTTTTCCCCGACATCCGCACGCACCGGCAGGCCGCGCTCCTTCAGGAAGGTGACAATGCCTGGATCAGTCCCCGCCTCGATAGAGACGGTCTTGCCCCTCGCGAAGAGATTAGGCAGGGCGACGGCGTCCTGCAGCGGCAGCCTCCAGTCGATGAAGCCGACCAACGCTTTGGCGACGAAGGCGATGATCGAATTGCCGCCGGGCGTGCCGATCGCCGCGACCAGTCGCCCGTGGCGATCGAGCACAATCGCCGGAGCCATGGACGAGCGTGGCCGCTTGTCGGATCCCGGTGCATTGGCGGGCGACAGCCCGCCCGGTGCATGGGCGCTGAACGAGAAGTCGGTGAGTTGGTTGTTGAGGAAGAAGCCGTCGACCATCCGTCCGGAGCCGAAAATGCTCTCGACCGTGGTCGTCATCGAAACCGCATCGCCGGCCGCGTCGACAATGACGAATTGAGTTGTGCCCCCCGGTTCCGAGGTTGCGTCGGCGCCCTCGTGCGTCGCGCCAGGCGGATGGCCCGGTGCGGGGGCGGCGGCCCCTAACGCTGCGATCAGCGATGCCCGTGCGCCATCGTAAGAAGCATCCAGCAGCCCCTTGGTCGGCACTTGCACGAAGTCCGGGTCGCCCTCGTAGTAGTCGCGATCCGCGTACATCAGTCGGCTCGCCTGGACGAAAGTCAGCCAAGCTGCCGGATCCTTCGGTCCCCGCGACGCAATGTCGGTGTGTTTCAAAATCCCCATCAACTCCATCAACCCCAGGCCGCCCGATGGGGCCGGGGCCGAGCAGATGGTCAGCGATCGGTAGGCGCGACATAGGGCCGGGGTTTCTTCGGGCCGATAGCGGGCCAAGTCTGAGACATTCAGGGCGCCTGGAATGGCCCCTTCACGCACTTTAGCGGCTATATCGGCGGCGATACGGCCGCTGTAGAGGGCGCTGGGTCCTTCTTTTGCCAGACGACGCAATGTGGCCGCATAGGCAAGGTTGCGCATGGTATCGCCGGCTTTGTAGCGGCTACCGTCGGCCTTGCTGAAATAGGCTTTGGCATCCGGAGTCCCCGTCTGCGGGAAGAAGGTCATGTTCATCGCCGCGCCCATCCGGGGCGGGACCTTGAAGCCGTTCTGCGCCAGCGCAGTCGCGTCGGCGAACAGACGGCTCCACGGCAGCTTCCCATGCTCACGGTGGGCCAGGGCCAACATCGCGACTGCACCTGGCGCGCCCGTCGACCGGCCGGAGAGGATCGCGCTGATAAAATCGAGCGGCTTGCCGTCGGGACCCACAAAAAGGTCTTTGCCGGCGGCGGCGGGCGCGGTTTCCCTGCCGTTGTAGGCGGTGGTGCGGCCCGTCTTGGCGTCATGATAGATCATGAATGCGCCGCCCCCGAGGCCGGAGCTTTGCGGCTCCTCCAGCCCCAGAACGGCCTGCACTGCAACGGCGGCGTCAGCAGCGTCACCGCCCTCGCGAAGCACCTTCAGACCGGCTGCCGCCGCATCGGGCTCCGCCGCGACAACGATCGCGTGCTTAAACGGCCCGGCTCCAGCAGCCAACGAGAAGGCGGGCAGGAACAGCGCCAGCGCTGTAGAGACCAGTATGCTTCGTCTCTTGGGGGAGAAGGAAAATGGATGGCTCATCCAATTGCCTTGGCCAGCAGCATTGTCGTCAGTCCTCGCAGAGCGTCAGCAATGCTACGCGCGATGGCGCTTCACCCGCAACCGCGTCGGCGACCCACCAAGAATGGGTTCGCTGCGCGCTCAGGAGGGCCTTTCCGGTCGATCGAGCCTCTCGGCCAGCATCAATAGATCGCTCCAGGCCAATTTCTTGGCGGCTGGCTGGCGCAACAGAAAAGCCGGATGCAGGGTCGCCATGGCCGGCGCCTGCACGGCCCCGTCGTCGGAGCGCCACTCGACCCAACGCCCACGCAAGCTCAGGATCCCGGTTTTCTGCCCAAGGACCGACTTGGCGGCGGCGCCGCCGACCAGCAGCAGAACCCTTGGCCGAACCAGGGCGATGGCGCGCTGGAGGAACGGCGCGCAGGCAAGCTGCTCGGCCGGCGTCGGGTCGCGGTTGCCGGGCGGGCGCCAGAAAACAGTGTTGGTAATCAGCACCCGTCCCTCAAGGCCGGCGGCAAAGAGCATCCGGTCGAGCAGTTTGCCGGCGCGGCCGATGAAGGGCGCGCCGGCGGCATCTTCTTCCGCCCCCGGGGCTTCGCCGATGGCCATTACGGGCGCATCCGGGGGACCCCGCCAGGTCACCGCCTGGCGGGCGCCCGAGAACTTAAGCGGACAGCCCTCGAAAGCCGCGATGGCCAGCGCGAGGGCCGAAAGGTCAGTGGCATCGAGCGCCGTCTTGTAGGCTTCCAGCGCCGTGACAGGCGCCTTGGAGGGGGTAGCCGAGCGCGAACCGCTTGGAGCCGCGTCGCCGACCGGGGCTGCGCTTGAGCCAACGCGGCGGTGCGCGGTGCGGCTGGCGGCCGTCCGGTCGACGGGTGCAGCTTCGTAACAGGCGTCGACACCGGCTTCGGCCCAAAAGCCGAGCAGGCTTTCCATCGCGCGCATGTCGACCGCCATGGCCAACCTTAGCACCTGGACCTGGCGCGGGGGGAGGGCGGTTTATCCTTGACCGGTTTCGCGGCGGCTTAGATTAAGAACGCCCCGCGCGCGACGCGGCGAAGGATCATGGCCATGGACGAGAGCGTCGAACGTGAGGCGATGGACTATGACGTGGTCATCGTCGGCGCTGGACCGGCAGGACTTTCCGCCGCCATTCGCCTAAAGCAGCTCGCCGCGGGGGCCGGCGCCGAGGTTTCCGTTGCGGTGTTGGAAAAGGGCTCGGAGGTGGGCGCTCACATCCTGTCGGGGGCGGTAATCGATCCACGGGCGCTCAATGAGCTGATTCCAAACTGGAAGGACAAGGGCGCCCCTCTGGAGACGCCGGTCGCCAAGGATCGTTACCTGGCGCTCGGACCAGCGGGCGATATCGCCATCCCGATGTTCCCGATGCCGAGGTTCATGCACAATCACGGCAACTACATTGCCTCCCTGGCCAACCTCTGCCGGTGGCTGGCGAGCGAGGCCGAGGCGCTGGGCGTCGAAATCTATCCGGGGATGGCCGCCTCACAGGTCGTCTATGAGGCAAATGGGGCCGTCAAGGGCGTCGTCGCCGGGGTGTTCGGGGTAGGCAAAGACGGTGAGAAGAAGCCCGATTACCAGCCAGGCATCGAGCTGCACGGCAAATATACGCTTATCGCCGAGGGGGCCTGCGGATCGCTGGCCAAGGAAATCATGGCGAGATTTCATCTGACGGACGGGCGGGAGCCACAGAAATTCGGCATTGGCCTGAAGGAGATCTGGCAGGTGTCCGACGAGACCTTCCAGCCTGGCCTCGTGCAGCACACGGTCGGCTGGCCGCTCGACGACCACACCGGCGGCGGCAGCTTCATGTACCACTTCGGCGATCATTACGTGGCCATCGGCTTTGTCGTTCACCTCAACTACAAAAACCCCTGGCTGTCTCCGTTTGACGAGTTCCAGCGCCTCAAGCACCACCCGGCAATTTCGCGCCACCTCAAAGGCGGCAAGCGCATCGCCTATGGCGCCCGGGCGATCACCGAGGGCGGCTACCAGTCGACCCCGAAGCTGCCGTTTCCAGGTGGTGCTCTGATTGGATGCTCAGCGGGGTTCGTGAATTTGCCGCGCATCAAGGGCAGCCACAACGCCATGAAAACCGGCATGATGGCCGCCGAGGCGGCGTTCGCGGCGATAGCCGCGGGGCGTGCCCGCGACTCACTCGATGACTACCAGGGCGCCTACGACCGCTCCTGGGTGCGCAAGGAACTCTATCTGGTGCGCAACGCCAAGCCGCTATGGTCCCGGTTCGGCACCTGGGTGGGCGCGGGCCTCGGCGTCGTCGACATGATCGTCACCAGTCTGACAGGTGGCTTCTCGTTTTTCGGCACCATGAAACACGGAAAGACCGACGCCGCGTCGACCGGTCTGGCCAAGGACTTCAAGCCGATCGTCTATCCGAAGCCAGATGGCGTGCTCAGTTTTGACAAGCTTTCCAGCGTGTTTCTATCGGCCACCAATCATGCCGAGGACCAGCCGGCGCACCTCAAGCTGGCTGACCCAGCCATTCCAATCGATGTCAATCTGCCACGCTTCGGGGAGCCGGCGCGCCTCTACTGCCCGGCGGCGGTTTATGAGGTTCTCTACGACGAAAACGGCGCAAATCCCCGCTTTCAGATTAACGCGCAGAACTGCGTGCATTGCAAAACCTGCGACATCAAGGACCCTTCGCAGAACATCACCTGGACCACGCCAGAAGGGGGCGGGGGTCCGAACTATCCCAATATGTGACACCCGCAGCGGCCGCCGCTCGCCCTTGCGGGCGCCACATTTGAAGCCCAAGGACCTTTGTGATGGCCACGCCGCGCAGCCTTCTCGCCCTGCTTGCCTTTTCGGGGCTCTGCGCGTGCGCGACGCCAAGCGTGCCGACGCCTGCGGGCGGTCCGGCCGTCGCGACCCTCCCGATCGATCCTGGCGGTTCCGCGTACGGCCTGTTCCTCGCCGGACAGGAAGCGATTGATAGCGGGCACAGCAGCGCAGCGGCCGATCTCTTTAGCCGAGCCGCGACTACCGACGGCGATCCTGTTTTCCTGGCCGACCGTGCATTTACCGCCGCGCTGTTGGCCGGCGACGTGAACAGGGCCGCGGCGCTCGCGCCACGGGCGGGCGGCGATGAGCCCGATCTTTACAGCCTGGGGCTGCTGGTTCGGGGCGTCGAGGCTCTGGCTGGCGGCGATGGCAAGCAAGCGCGCGCAATTCTGACCGGCCCGGGCATAAGCGCCGCTCACAAAGTCGCCGCCGAGCTACTCGCGCCATGGGCGGCGGCCGAAGCCGGGGACGCGGAGGCCTCGATCGCTCGACCGGTGATCACCGGCGAGCCGATCGCCCAGTTCTTCGCCAGCCTCGACCAGGGCAAGCTCTTTGAACGCGCCCGTCGCTACGACGAGGCGGAGACCACCTACCGCGCGCTGATCGGGGCCGGTGACCCCGGAGGTATGGCCAGCGCCGACCTGGGCGAAATGCTCGAACGGCGCGGCGAAGGCGCCAAGGCTGCGGCGATCTATGATCAGGCCCTGGCGCGCAACCCCGGCGACGCAGCCTTGCAAGCGGCCAAGGTCCGCGCCCTCGCCAAAAGGCGCCCGCCAGCGCTGGAAACCATTCGCCAGTCGGCCGCAGAGGCGCTGATCGCGCCGGCGACTGAACTGATGATTCAAAAACAGGAAGAAGGCGCGCTTGCTTATCTTCGGCTGGCCTTGCGCCTGGATCCAGGACGCGACGAAGCTTGGGTTTTGGTGGGCGACGTACTCGCCGACGTGGGCGATGTAGAGGGCGCCAGGGCGGCCTATGCGCGGCCGCAGCCGGGGTCAGACGAATTCGTCGCCGCGCGCGGCAAGCTGGCCTGGAGCTACCAGACCGCCGGTGACAAGGATTCGGCCCTCAAGGTCGCGCGCGCGGCTCTGGCGGCGGCGCCAGCGAGCCGCGACGCCTCGGTAACGGTCGCCGACCTGCTTCGCGCCGACGAGCGCTATGACGAATCGATTTTGGCGCTCAACCCTCTCATCGCGGGCCAGGGCGATCATCCAGATTGGCGACTTCTCTACATGCGCGCCGTGGCGCTGGAGGAGAGTGGTCGGTGGCCGGAGGCCGAACGCGACCTCACTTCCGCTCTAAAGGAAAACCCAGACGAGCCGGAATTACTGAACTTTCTTGGTTATTCGTGGATCGACCGCGGCGAAAAACTTCAGGCCGCCATGGCCATGGTCCAAAAGGCCGTTGATCAAGATCCACAATCGGGAGCGATGCTCGATTCCCTCGGCTGGGGATATTACCGCAGCGGTGACTACAAGACGGCGGTCGACAAGCTGGAGGCTGCGGTGGCGCTCGATCCCGCAGATCCGGACGTCAACAATCATCTGGGGGACGCCTATTGGCGTGTCGGGCGCCGCACCGAGGCGCGTTTTCAATGGAGCCGGGTGCTGACGCTCGAGCCGACGGAAAAGGTTCGGTCGGAGGCGGAAGCCAAGTTGAAGTTCGGCCTCGACGCAGCGCCCGCGCCTTCCCTGGTGGCCGGTCAATAGCCGACGCGCCGGCGTTGGCGCACGCGGCCTTTGCGCCGGCCAAGGTCAATCTGTTTCTGCACGTCGGGCCCAGGGCTGGCGACGGCTACCACCCGATCTGCAGCCTTATGGTCTTCGCCGATGTCGGCGACCGTATCGTGCTGACCCGTCGAGGCGGTTTGGCTCTGAGCATCGATGGACCCTTCGCGGAGGGGCTGACCTCCGGAGCGGCCAATCTCGTCGCCCGCGCCCGGCTGGCCATCCTTGCCGCCGCGCGGCTCGATCCGCCGCCATTCGAACTCGCCCTCACCAAGCGATTGCCGACGGCATCGGGACTTGGCGGCGGCTCCAGCGACGCCGCAGCCGCTCTGCGGCTGATCGATGAAGCCCTGAACTTGAACCTGGACGCGGAAGTCCTGGCTCGCATCGCCGGGGCGCTGGGCGCCGATGTCCCCGCCTGCTTGGGGGCGCGGCCGGCAGTGGCGCGGGGCCGCGGAGAGCGTTTGGAAGCCGCGCCTGCGATGCCCGCGCTTCCCGCTGTTCTGGTGAATCCTCGCCTTGCCGCTCCCACCGCTGAGATATTCGCCATCTTCGACCAGATGTCGCGCCCCGACCACTGCATGGATCCAAACCTTCCGCAGACGTTCGAAACGGCCGTGGAGGTGGCGCTTTTCCTTGGCCAATGCCGCAATGACCTTGAGCCTGCCGCCTTGGCGCGCGACGGCGTCGTCGGCGAGGTTCTTTCTGTTCTAAGGGATCAATCCGAAACTCTGCTGGCTCGCCTGTCAGGTTCCGGCGCTAGCTGCTTTGCCCTCTGCGCAAG
>JAYTRF010000092.1:0-5079 GCA_043746375.1 Caulobacteraceae bacterium
ATGCCGCCGGTCAGCCGCGCCTGGGTGAGGAGGAGCGAGGAGCGGGCGCTGGCGGCCGTATCCTTGGCCACGGCCAGGAGGGCGCTGTCGGAACCCACGGTAAGCCAGGCGGACGCGACCTGCGCGACCAGGCTGATCTGGGCCGCGCGGCGAGCCTGGTCGGTGGCCAGGTATTGCTCGAACGCGGCCCGCGACAGGCTGCGCTGACGGCCGAACAGGTCGAGTTCATAGCCGCTGACGCCTAGCCCAAGGTTGAACTGGTGGATGTTGATGTGACCGTTCGCCGCCGGGGCGCCGGCGGACGTCAACGGTTCGCGCCCGAAGCTCGCGCCGGCCTGACCGTTCAGGGTCGGAAACAGCTGCGAGCGCTGGATATCGGATTGGGCGCGCGCGATCTGGATGTTGGCCACGGCCACGCGCAGGTCGCGGTTGTTGGTCAGCGCCTCGCCGATCACGGTGTTCAATCGCGGATCGACGAAGAACGCGCGCCACCCGGCAACCGCCTCCGTGGAGGCGCTTTGCGGCCCATAGGCCGGTCCCGTCGGCCACATCGCCGGCGTCGGCTGGGCGGGCCGCCGGTAATGCGGATCGAGCGATATGCACCCTGATAGGGACAACGCGATCAGAGAAAAGCTGAGATCCCGCCTCATTGGGCTGGAACGCCTCATCGAGCTTGGCCCGGACCGTCTTCGGTGGGCGGCCCGTCGGCAGCGGCCTGGCGCGAACGGGGATGGCCTTTGGGATGGAAGACCCGTCGCACGCCGACAAAGAACATCGGCACGAAAAAGATCGCCAGTATCGTCGCCGACAACATGCCGCCGATGACGCCGGTGCCGATGTCGTTCTGGCTCGCCGCGCCGGCGCCGGTAGAGGTGGCCAGCGGCGAAACGCCGGCGATGAAGGCGAGCGAAGTCATCAGGATTGGCCGCAGACGCAGGCGGGCGGCCTCCATGGCCGCCTCCCGTGGCGAAGCGCCGCGCTTCTCGGCCTCGTCCGCAAACTGGACGATGAGGATGGCGTTCTTCGCCGACAGGCCGATGGTGGTCAAAAGCCCGACCTGGAAATAGACGTCGTTGTAGAAACCCCGCAAGGTCTCGGCCAGAAGCGCTCCGATCACGCCCAGTGGAATGACCATCAGCACAGCCAGCGGAATCGACCAGCTTTCGTAGAGCGCCGCCAGGCAGAGAAACACCACGAGGATCGAAAGCCCGTAGAGGGCCGGCGCCTGCGCGCCCGACAGCCGCTCCTGGTAGGAAACACCGGTCCACTCATAGCCGATCCCCTTGGGCAGCCTTGCAGCCAGCTTGGCGACCTCGTCCAGCGCCGCCCCTGAACTCTTTCCTGGCGCCGCCTGACCCTGGATTTCGACGGATGGATTGCCATTGTAGCGCTCCAGCTGGGCCGGGCCTGTCGTCCAGTCGGACGATGAAAAGGCGGAAAAGGGGGCCATCGTCCCGGTGCTCGTCCGCACGAACCAGCGGCCGATGTCGTCAGGGCTGCTCCTGAACGGCGCGTCCCCTTGAAGATAGACTCGCTTGACCCGTCCGCGATCGATGAAGTTGTTGACGAAACTGCCGCCCCACGCGGTGCTGAGCGTGTCATTGATGTCCGACTGGGCGACGCCCAGGGCGCCCGCCCGGGAGGGATCGATGTCGACGTGAAGTTGGGGCGTGTCGCTGAGCCCGTTCGGACGCACGGCGGTGAGGATTGGATCTTTTGACGCCATGGCCAGCAACTGGTCCTGCGCGGCCAACAGTTTGGCGTGGCCCAGGCCGCCGACATCCTCCAGTTCCAAGTCGAAGCCGGAGGAGTTGCCCAGTTCACGCACCGCCGGCGGCACCAGCACGAAAACCTTGGCATCGGCGATTTTCGAGAATGCCTGAGTGGCGCGCTCGGCAATGGCGGGGGCGTGATTGGCGACGCCTTTGCGCGCGTTCCAGTTTTTCATGTGGACGAAGGCGATGCCCTGGTTTTGCCCCGCGCCTGAAAAACTGAAGCCGGCGATAGCGAAAACCGTATCGATGTTGGCTTTTTCCTTGGTCAGGTAATAGTGCTCGATCTGGCGCGCGACCGCGACGGTGCGCGACTGCACGGCGCCGACGGGCAGAGAATAGATGGTCTGCAAGGCGCCCTGATCCTCTTCCGGCAGGAACGCGGTCGGCAGCCGGATGAACAGCAGCGCCATGATCGCGAAAAGGACCGCATAGACGATCATCGCCGGCAGCGGCCGCGCGATGATCTTGTTCAGGCGCGCATCGTAGCGCCTGACGCCTCCTGCGAAGGTCCGATTGAACCAGCCAAAGAAACTGCGCCCGGAGGCGCGGGCGCCTTTCTCGACCGGCCGCAGCAAGGCGGCGCACAGGGCCGGGGTGAGCGTCAGCGCCACCAACACCGAGAGCACCATGGCCGAGACGATGGTCACCGAGAATTGGCGATAGATCACCCCGGTCGAGCCGCCGAAAAAGGCCATCGGCAAAAACACCGCTGACAGCACCAGGGCGATGCCGACCAGGGCCCCGGTGATCTCGCCCATGGAGCGGATGGTTGCCGCTTTCGGCGCGAGGCCCTCCTCGCTCATGATCCGCTCGACGTTCTCGACCACGACTATGGCGTCGTCGACCAGGAGACCGATAACCAGCGCCAGAGCGAACATGGTGAGGGTGTTGATCGAGTAGCCGAACACCGCCAGGACCCCAAAGGTGCCCAGAAGCACGACGGGAACGGCGATGGCCGGAATCAGGGTCACCCGCCAGTTCTGGAGAAACACAAACATCACGCAGATGACCAGGGCGATGGCCTCGAGAAGGGTGATCACCACCTGCCGGATCGACAGGCGCACAAAGGTGGTGCTGTCGACCGGAAAGCTCAGCTTGATCCCGGGGGGGAAGGTGGCGGCCAGTTCGGTGGCGCGCTTCTTGACGGCGTCTGCGGTATTCAGGGCGTTGGCCCCAGGGGCCTGGCGAATGGCGATGCCTGCCGCGGGGTGGCCGTTGAGGCGGGTGGTCTGGGCGTAGCTATCGGCCCCGAGCTCGACGCGCGCGACGTCGGAAAGGTGAACCTGCGAGCCATCGGGGTTGGTACGCAAAAGGATGGCGCGGAACTGCTCAGGGGTCTGCAGGAACGATTGGGCGGTCAGGCTGGCGTTGAGCGCCTGATCCGATGCCGTAGGCTGGCCGCCGATCTCGCCGGCGGAAACCTGGACGTTCTGGGCCAAAATGGCGCTGCGCACGTCATCGGTGGTCAGTTTGTAGCTCTCAAGCTTGTAGGGATCGAGCCAGACCCGCATGGCGTATTGGCCGCCGAACACCTGGACGTCGCCGACCCCGTCGACGCGGGCCAGCGGGTCGACCAGCTTGCTGTTGGCATAGTCGCCGATGTCGATGTCGCTGTAGCGCCCCGAGGTGTCATAGAGCGCGACGATCAAGAGGAAGCTGGCCTGGGATTTCGCGACCGTCAGGCCCTGTTGCTGCACCTGCGCCGGCAACAGGGAGGTTGCCTGTGAGAGCTTGTTCTGTACCTGGACCTGAGCGATGTCGGCATTGGTTCCAGGCTGGAAAGTGGCCGTTATCTGGACCTGGCCGTTCGAGCTGCTGTTGGCCGAGAAATAGACCAGGTGGTCGAGGCCTTTGAGCTGCTGCTCGATGACCTGGGTGACCGAGTTTTCCACGGTCTGGGCCGAGGCCCCGGGATAGGTGGCGCGGATGGTTACCGCCGGCGGGGCGATGGTCGGATATTGAGCGATCGGGAGGGAGAGGATCGCCAGCACGCCCGCCAGCATGATCACGATGGCGATGACCCCGGCGAAGATCGGCCGCTCGATGAAGAACCGGGACACTGCGGGCTAAGCCCTTACCGGCCCTGAGGCGCTGCGGTCGCCGAAAAAGGGCCGGGCAGGGTGCTGGCGAGGACGGCGCGAACCGGCGCACCAGGGTGCACGGCCTGGATGCCCTCGACGATCAGTCGGTCGCCCTGGTTGAGGCCCGAGGTCACCAGCCACTTGTCGCCGATCGCGCGGGCGGTCTGCAGGCGGCGGAACTGGGCGCGGCCCTGGGGATCGACGACAAGAGCGGTGGGCTGACCCTTTTCGTCGCGTGCGACGCCTTCCTGGGGCGCCAGCAGCCCGGCGCCGACTACGCCCTCGGTGACCACGGCCCGGACGTACATGCCAGGCAACAGCGCCCCGGTTGGATTTGGGAACACCGCGCGCAAGGTGACCCCGCCGGTGGTCGGGTCGACGGTGACGTCGGTGAACTGCAGCATGCCTGGGCTAGGGTAGTCGGAGCCGTCTGGAAGCTTGAGTCGCACCCTGGCCGTTGCCGGGCCGCCGCTGGACACCTGGCCCAGCGCCATGTCGCGCCGCAGGGCCAGGAGATCGGTGGCCGACTGGGTCAGGTCGACATAGATCGGGTCAAGCTTCTGGATGGTAGTCAGAGCCGTGGTCTGGCTGGCGGTGACCAGGGCTCCAGGTGTGACTGTCGAAATGCCGATCCGCCCGCTTATCGGCGCGGTGACCCGGGTGAAACCAAGGTTGAGGCCGGCGCTTTCAACCGCAGCGCGCTGCTGCTGAACGCTGGCGGCCGCCTGCTTGTAGGCGGCTACGGCGTCATCGTAGTCCTGCTTGGAAACCGCGTTTATCTTGACCAGCTGGCCGTAGCGCTCGGCCTTGACGCGCGTCGCAGCCACATTGGCCTGGGCGCTGGCTAGCAGGGCCTTGGCCTGGTCGTAGGCCGCCTGATAGGTGGCCGGCTCGATCTGGTAGAGTACCTGGCCGGCCCTGACGATCGCCCCTTCTTTGAACAAACGCGCCTTGATGATGCCTCCAACCTGGGGCCTCACGTCCGAGATCTCGTAGGGGGTCGTGCGGCCTGCGAGCTCGGTCTGCAGCGGCACCGGTTGGGGTTCGATGACGACGACGCCGACCACCGGGGGCCCACGATCAGGGGGCTCTGTCGGCTTATCGGCGCCGCATCCCCAGAGCGCCGAGGCCGCGAGCATCAGCCCGCTGACGCCGGTGATCGCCAATCTCTGGGAAATCTCTGCTACTCCGGACAACGATGATCGGCGGCTGCGAGACACGGA
>JAYTRF010000093.1:0-19430 GCA_043746375.1 Caulobacteraceae bacterium
AAGCTCATGTAGCCGGCGCTGAGGTTCACCTCGTAAGACCTCGGATCGAGCGCCAGCGCGGTCTGGATCTCGGCCATCGCTTCGTCATCGCGGCCTTGCTCTCGCAGGTGCCGGGCTCGGACGGCGTGGGGCTCGGCGAGGGCGGGCTCGAGTTTCAGGGCCTGTTCCGCTGCGGCGCGGCCATCATCGCAGACGTGACCGTAACGGAAATGGAGCGAAGTCTGCGCCAGGGCCATGAGGGCCCACGCATTGGCGTAGCCGGGGTCGATTTCGACTGCACGGCGGCAGAGCCGGATGATCGCCTCCTCGCGGCGGGTGTCGCCCATGTTGCCGCTGACGCTCTGCTGCCGCGCCATCAGATAGAGATTATAGGCGTCCGGGTTGGCGGTCCCGCGCTGGCCGATGGCGGTTTTCTCTTCGGGTAGCAGCCTCAACTTCAGCGCCCCCACGATCGCCCGGGAGATTTCGTCCTGCAGAGCGAAGATGTCGGTCAGCTGACGGTCCCAGCGCTCGGCCCAGATATGATCGCCGACAGCGCCGTCGATCAGCTGGGCGGTGATCCGCACTCGTTCGCCTACCTTGCGCACGCTGCCTTCGAGCACATGGCTGACGCCCAGCTGGCGAGCCACCTGCGGTACGTCGACGGCCTTGTTCTTGAACGTGAACGCGGTGTTGCGGGCAATCACCGACAGCGTGGACACTTTGGAGAGGTCGGTGATGATGTCCTCGCTGATCCCGTCACTGAAATACTCTTGATCGACATCGCCGCTCATGTTGACGAACGGTAGGACACAGATAGATCGCTCCGTGGGCGAGGCTGGCGGCCTTCCAGCTGTCGCGGCGCCGTCGATGCCCTTGGCGAGGGCGGGTTCGTTCCCGTTTGGTTGCCCGCGCCTTGGACGCCTCCGGCTGGCCAGGACAGCCCGCACACCGTGGCCAAGCGGCGAGAGGATTACCCCGCCGATGACCACCAACGCGGCAAGCGCGGACAGGAGCGGCTCGTGCCCCGTCAACCATGTCTGCAGGGTCTGAAAACTGTCCACTGTCCCCTTTGCAGCCCCTGTCTAGGCGAGGAGCAACCCTTCGCCTAGTTCGTATGGCCGGGACTCCCGTTCAGCCCCTCAGGCAGGGGGCGCGATCTTATCCTGCGTCATGGTCTCGAAGTCTGACGGCTCGTGCCGCTCATGCAGCTGGCTTGCGGGGTCGCCGAAGACGCGATTTACCACTCGTCCGCGGCGGACGGCGGGGCGTTGCGCGATCTGGTCGGTCCACCTTTGCACGTGTCTGTATTCCTGCACCTTGAGGAAATCTCCCGCCTCGTAGAGCAGCCCCTTGGCGAGCGCCCCGTACCAGGGCCACACCGCCATGTCGGCGATGGTATAGTCGTCGCCTGCCAGATAGGCGCTCTGCGCGAGACGCTGGTCAAGAACGTCGAGTTGCCGCTTCACCTCCATGGCGAAACGATCGATGGCGTATTCGATTTTGCTGGGCGCGTAGGCGTAGAAATGCCCAAACCCGCCGCCGAGGTAGGGTGCCGAGCCCATCTGCCAGAACAGCCAGGACAGGCATTCGGCCCTCTCGCGTGCGTCAGTGGGCAAGAACGCACCGAATTTTTCAGCGAGATGGATCAGGATCGCGCCCGACTCGAAGACGCGGATCGGGATAGGGCCGCTACGATCGACCAGCGCCGGAATCTTGGAATTGGGGTTTGCCGCCACGAAGCCGCTGCCAAACTGGTCGCCCTCGTTGATCCGGATCAGCCATGCGTCGTATTCGGCCCCCGCGCAGCCAAGCGCGAGCAACTCTTCCAGCATCACCGTGACCTTCACCCCGTTGGGGGTGGCCAGGGAATAGAGCTGCAGCGGATGGCGGCCGACCGGCAGGTCCTTGTCGTGCGTGGCACCGGCGACGGGCCGGTTGATGGCGGCGAACCGGCCGCCGTTTTCCTTGTTCCACTGCCAGACGGGCGCGGGTGCGTACTCGGCTGAGTCGACCATTGGAATCCTTCCGGCTAAGCCGCGAATGCGTGGCCCAAGGCGTCGAAGCGGGCCAGCAGGGCTCGGCCAGGCCCCTCCCCCCGCGCCGCCAGCACCTGCGCCTCGACACTGGCCCGGGATCGCGCCGCCGCGATCTTGCGCTCGGTCGCACCGTGCCACTCGACCATCCTGGCCCATACCGGATCGAAGATCGCGGCGCCTGGAACTTCGCCCCCGGTGGTTTTCCAGGTGAAGCTGCGCAATTCGGAGATCACTACCTGCAGATAGCCCACATGAACCGCCTCATCGGTGCGGATGCGTTCGACCATCGTGGCGGCGGTGTCGGCCTCCGCCCGGCGATCAGTGAACAACGCGCGATCGCGGAACAGGCGCACGCACAGCGCGAAGAACGACTCGGCGCGAATTTCGATCATCAGCACGTTCATCAGGAACTTGATTAGCTGTTCGTAGTCCTCTGGTATCTGTGGCATTTCACGGCCGTCGACATCGCGAGAGATGCTGGCCGGCGCTTCTGGGATGGGGTAGGCGCCTTTGCCGAAGACAAGGTCTCTGGCGACGAACCACATGGCGTCGTGGGCGCCTTCGCCCGGGCTCGCCGGATCCCCGCCTTCGTCGGCGCCGTGGGCATAGAGCAAGCCGGCATTGAGGTGACCGCTGGCGGTATCGCTCGCGTCCTCGACGACCAGGGCCCCGATATCAGGGGCGGTGACGTTGCAAAGGTTCTGGCCGCGCGCCTCGATGATCCCGGTGATGGTCAGCGAATTCCACAACCCCTGGCCCAGTCCCTCCTGCAACAGGAGTTTGTGCTGTTCGAAGCTCGGAAAGCCTTCGCCGGCAAGCAGCTCGCCGGTCGCGTCGATCAGCGGCCAGCCTCTCGCCTTCAGCGCCTCGCCCCAGGCGCGCACCGCTGGCCATCGCACCAGGGTGCGCGGGCTGACATAGTCTCCATCCTGCGTGAAGCCGCCGTGCAGCCGATAGCCCACCGCCTCATGCGGTCGCGCGTAGGGATGGCTGCGCAGCAGGTCATCGCGTCCGTAGCGCAGGCTTTCCATGGGCTCTCTCCGGCCGAGGGCGAACTGGCGGGCAGGTTACCAGCGTTTATGGGCGTGCGTAACGGGACGATAAAGGAAAAGGGCTCTTACGTCCGCGCGCGGCGGTTTCGGGCGGCGCCGTGGAGTTCGGCCCCAGCATTCTTGGGCAGGGGCAGGAAGAACAACAGCGGAAGCAGGGCCACCGCGCCGATGATCAGGAACACCGGCGCGATCATCGCCGCCGACAGGTGGCGACTGTGCCCGTGAATGACGATGAGATGCAACAACACGGCGGCCATGCCGATGCCGACGGTCTGGGAGAGCTGCTGGCCCATGGTCGACATGGTCGAGGCGCGGCTCATCTGAGCGTGATCGATGTCGGCGAACGCCAGGCCGTTCAGGCTGGTGAACTGCAGCGAACGGAAAAATCCGCCGGTCAGCAGAACCACATAGATCAGCCAGTGAGGCGTGCCGGCGCGGAACAGCGCGTAGGCCATAAACGTGACGGCGACGACGATGGTATTGACGCTGAGCGTGGTGCGAAATCCGTACCGGGCCAGGATCGGCGGCGCGCAGGTCTTCATGACCAAGGCTGCTGCGGCGCTGGCGAAAGTCATCAGTCCGGCCTGAAGGGCGGTAAGGCCGAAGGCTACCTGCAACAAGAGGGCGAGGAGGAACGGCGTCGCCCCCATTCCCATGCGCATGAACGCCCCGCCGACAACCGAGGCGGAAAAAGTCCGAATCTTGAGAAGGTTGAGGTCGAGAATGGCGTTGTCGACGCGGCTCGCGTGCCAGGCGTAGATGGCCAGACACACCCCGCCGCCACCCATCAGCACCGCAACCGCCCACGAAGGCAGCGGGCCGCGGCCGAGATTGTCGAAGCCATAGACCACGGCGGCCATGCCCACGGCGGTGAGGATCAGGCCGAGCCAATCGAGGGGCGCGGGGTTCTGTTCGCGCACGTCCTTGATGAACCTGAGTACCAGAACCACGCCGAGCGCGGCGATCGGCAGGTTGAAGAAGAATATCCACCGCCATGACCAATAGGTGACGATGAAGCCACCGATCGGCGGCCCGACGACGGGGCCAAGCAGGGCCGGCATGACCAAGACGCTCATCGCCCGCACGAGATTGTGTTTGGCTGTGGAGCGAAGCAGCACCAAGCGCCCGACCGGTCCCATCATCGCACCGGCCGCGCCTTCGAAGGCCCGCGCCAGCAACAGCTGCGTGAGATCGTGGGCAAAACCGGCCGCCGCGCAGGCGAGCGCGTAGGCGACGATGGCGAAAACGAAGATGCGCCGCGCGCCGAACCGGTCGGCCGCCCAGCCGCTGATCGGCAGGAACACTGCGGACGCCAGAAGATAGACGGTGATCGCCGTGTTGAGGTGGATCGGATCCTCGTGCAGCGCGCGGGCCATGGTCGGCAGCGCCGTCGCCAGGACGGTGGCGTTCAGCGTCTGCATCAACAGGGCCGAACCGATGATCGCCGGCACCAGGGAACTGAACTGTTCTTCTACCTGGGCTGGACTGTCGGCCGGCGCATCGGCGAGAAACTCGCGCGGCGGCTCCTCGGTCAGCATCGTGGCGCCCAGTATCTCCCCTGGCGCCTGGACGGCGATGTCCGCCGCCCGGGAACGCAAGGCCGGCTGGTCGGCGCGCCTGTCCGCCATCAGGCTCGATCACTGGCTATGGGTTGACTCCAAAATTGGGTGGCTGCCTGATTCCCCCGCCTGGGCTGGACCTCTAGCCTAAGGCACAACGGAGGCGAGATCATGCAGGCAAGGTTCACTCACGCCATCAAGTTCGTCGCCGACATGGACAACGCAATCGCCTTCTATCGCGACACGCTAGAATTCGCTTCTTCGACCTTGATCGCCGGAGCGCGGTTGCCGGTCAGCTGAGCGAAAGCGACGCCACCGAGCGCCAGGACGCCACCCATGGCCTGGAGCGGGGAGAGATGCTCGCCGAAGGCCCACCAGGCGATGGCTGCCGCGACCACCGGCTGAATCAGCACGACAAGGGCCGCCGTCGCCGCGCTGAGTCGGCCAAGCGCCCAGGCGATTGCGCCTTGCCCGCCCACGTGCGCCGCGCCGAGGCCAGCCAGCGCAGCCCAACCCCAGGGCTTCGTGGGCAAAATGTTTTCGCCGAGCGCCAGGGCGATAGCCAGCAGCAGCGGAAGGCCGACCAGGCTGGACCAGGTCATGACCTGCAAGGTGGAATGATCGGCCCTGGCCCGCCGCACGGCGAGGAAATAGAGGCCGTACCAGACGGCGGTCGACGCACACAGCGCATCGCCAAGGTGCGGCCGGGCCCCGGGCGGGCCGGGGCCGGTGTTGGCCAGCGCCATCACCAGAGCGCCGAGCACCCCGGCTGCCAAGCCGATCAGGAAGCGTGGTCTGGGCGCCTCCCGCAGGAAAAACCACGCCGCCAGTGTGACCAGGACCGGAGTCAGGTTCGGCAGCACCGTTGCATTGGCGATGCTGGTGAAGCGAATGCCGTAATGCCAGGAGGCGAGATCGAGGGCGAAACTCACGCCAGCGCCGAGCAGAACGGCTGATGGGCGTCCCATCTTCAAACCGCCTTCGCCGCGCATAGCCAACCCCAGGAGCAGAGGTAGAGCGAAAGCCAGCCGCCAGAACCCCGCCGCAGCTGGACCTGTCGAAGTCAACCGAACCAATATCGGGGTCGCGCCCAGCACCAGCGCGCCGCCGATGAGCGCGGCCATCGCCATCCGGCTGGACGCCGCCGTCGCTGGAGGGCGATCTCGCTGGGCCATGGCCGCTCTTGAGCCGCGCGCCTGCGCCCGTCCAGCGGTTAGGAGATTGGCCGGCGACGAAACGAGGGCCCTATGCGCGGCCAGCTACCCCAGCGGCCGCACCGGCCAAGCTTTGGAGCCGATGCGGTTCGGGGCGGTTTCGCTCCGGGTTTGCGAAAGCCAAAGTCTGCGAAGGACAGTTGGCGTATGGGCGGCCGGCTCCGCAAGATCGAAATACTGACCAAAACTCAGGTTCAGACGCTCTCTGCGGCGGCTGACCACGCGCACCTTGAAGGCGAGCGCGTGACTAAGGTCGATCATATAGACCGGGTCGCTAATGAACTCGGCGCCCTTCAGGCGCACACGCGCACCGCGCAGCGACATGTCCAAAATGGTGCAGGCGATGCTCATCTGGGCGGCCGAGTGAACGATCACCCCACTGAACAAAACCCGCCTGCGCGGCTCGGTCCTGGCTTGGATGACTGTTCTGCCTGGTTCCTGAATCGAGATCGTCAACATGCCGTTTGGCCTCCCGCGCGGGGCACTTTCAAGATCGGCGCCAGACTGGAACTAAGCCCAACACGGTTGCCGAATCCCTTGACGCGGGGGTGGTCGCTGGGCTGGATGAGGCAGGGCGAGACGAGGCGTCCGCTTGGACTGGACCCCTCCCGAATGTCTTTTTCCAACCAATTTCCGGCCGCCACTGAGGCGCAGTGGCTGGATCTGGTGGCCAGGACCTTGAAAGGGGCTTCGTTCGAAACCCTGATCAGCCGCACGGTCGAGGGTCTCAAGGTCGAGCCCCTCTACACACATGGCGACGGCCGGCGGCCGCTATTTTTCGAGCCGGCGCCGCCGGCCAGCGAGCGCCCTTGGGATCTACGGGTCATCATCGATCACCCAGACCCCGCTCTTGCCAACGGCCAGATATTGCAGGCCCTCGACGGCGGCGCGGCTTCGGTGCTGTTGCGCGTCGCCTCGGAGGGCCGCGCTGGCGTGGCGATCGGCGACCTAGAGGCGATGAGGCGGGCGTTGGAGGGTGTGATCAGCGAAGTCGCCGCCGTCGCCCTGGATGCCGGGTTCCTGGGTCTGCAATGCGCCCAGTGGCTCGCTTCAACGGCCAAGGCGTCTCCCGCATCGCGGCTGGAATTTCACCTCGATCCTCTTTCCAGCTTTGCGCAGGCAGGGGCGAGCCCCGGACCGATCGCCGATCATGTGGAAGCCTGCGCCGACGCAGCCGCTTCCCTGGCGGCGATCCATCCGCGCGCGCGGCTGTTCCTGGCCGCCGGTCAGGTGATCCATGAGGCGGGCGGCGGGGAGGCGGAGGAGCTGGCGTTGGCGATGGCGGCCGTGGTCGCCTACGCCAAGGCTCTCGTCCGGTCCGGCCTGCCGGCCAAACAGGCCTTCGCGGGCATCACCGTGGGACTGGCCGTCAATGCTGACGTGGTTCTGTCGATGGCCAAACTGAGGGCTGCGCGGATTCTCTGGCGCAAGATCACCCAGGCCTGCGGCGCGGTCCTTCCTGCCCACATCCAGGCCCGGTCGTCGCGGCGTATGCTGACCCGCGCCGATGCCTGGACCAATCTGGTGCGCCTCACGCTGGCGGGCTTCGCCGCTGCTGCGGGTGGCGCTGACGTCATCGCCCTGGCTAACTTCACGGACGCCTTGGGGGCGCCGACCGACCTGGCCCTTCGCCAGGCCCGCAACATCCAGTTGATCCTGATGGAAGAGGCCGGCGTGGGCCGAGTGACCGACCCGGCCGCCGGGGCTTGGTGCGTCGAATCGCTGACCTCCGACCTGGCGCGGGCCGCCTGGACCCAATTCACCGCCATCGAAGCTGCCGGCGGTTTGATCGCCGCCCTGGAAGGCGGAGTCATCGCCGATCGCGTCGCCCTAACGAGGGCGGCACTTGCTCAAGGAATCGCCTCCGGAGTGACCAGGATTGTTGGTGTGACCGATTTCCGAGGCGACGATGATGCGCCTGCTGTCGCTCCTGTGGGGGCGCCGATCCGCGGCGCGCTCGATCCGCGTCTGCCCGGCGCCGACAGCGCCTGCCCCGCCCTGGTCCCTCTATGCCTGCAGGACCTCGCGGCGTGACCGGTTTTCCGGACTTCTCCCGAATGTCGCTCGATGCGGGGCTGGACGAACGCGCCATCGAGCGCGCAGCCGAGCTCTTCCAAACGCCCGAGGGGATCGAGATCAAGTCGAGATACGGGCGCCCCGACGTCGCGGGGCTGGAATTCCCAGGCGGCTATCCGGGCATCGCGCCTTATGTCCGCGGCCCCTATCCCACCATGTATGTGACCAACCCGTGGACCATCCGCCAATACGCGGGCTTTTCCACCGCCGAGGATTCCAACGCCTTTTACCGTCGCAACCTCGCCGCCGGGCAGATGGGCCTTTCGGTGGCTTTCGATCTGGCCACGCACCGGGGTTACGATTCCGATCACCCGCGCGTCGCCGGAGACGTCGGCATGGCAGGGGTGGCGATCGATTCGATTCTCGACATGCGCATCCTGTTCTCGGAAATCCCGATGGATCGGATAAGCGTCTCGATGACCATGAACGGCGCGGTACTGCCGATCCTGGCTCTCTATATCGTCGCCGCCGAGGAACAGGGCGTCGCCCGAGCGGCCCTGGCCGGCACCATCCAGAACGATGTGCTCAAGGAGTTCATGGTCCGCAATACCTACATCTACCCGCCCGAACCTTCCCTGCGCATCGTTTCCGACATTTTTTCCTACACTTCTAGGCAGATGCCGAAGTTTAACTCGATATCTGTGTCCGGCTATCACATGCAGGAAGCGGGGGCGTCGCTCGATCTCGAACTGGCCTATACGCTTGCCGACGCGATCGAGTATGTGCGGGCTGGGGTTGCGGCCGGCCTTGCAGTCGACCGTTTCGCCCCCCGCCTGTCGTTCTTCTGGAACGCCGGCATGAACTTCTTCATGGAAGTGGCCAAACAGCGGGCCGCCCGGCTTCTGTGGGCCCACCTAATGCGGGTCCACTTCGACCCTCAGGACCCCCGCTCGCTGTCGTTGCGCGCTCATACCCAGACCAGCGGCTGGAGCCTGGCGGCTCAGGACGTGTTCAACAATGTCGCGCGCACGACGATCGAAGCCGCCGCCGCGGTGGCCGGTGGCACCCAGAGCCTGCACACCAACTCGCTCGACGAGGCGCTGGCCTTGCCCAGCAACTTTTCCGCCCGCATCGCGCGCAATACCCAGCTTGTCCTGCAGGCCGAAAGCGGCGCCACACGGACGATCGACCCCTGGGGGGGAAGCTATTATGTCGAACGCCTCACCCATGATCTCGCCACCCGGGCGATGGAGCACATCCGAGAAGTCGAGGCATTGGGCGGGATGGCGCGGGCCATCGCGGACGGTCTGCCCAAACGCCGAATCGAGGAAGCCGCGGCCCGGACCCAGGGCCGAATCGACTCCGGCCGCCAGAGTGTGGTGGGTGTGAACCGCTACATCTCCGCGGAGGCCGACGCACCCGCGACGCTGCGCGTCGACAACGCCGCGGTCCTGGCCAACCAGATGCGCAAGCTCGCGCAGGTGAGGGCCGAGCGCGACAGTGACGCGGTCGAAACGGCCCTGGCCACCTTGGAGGCAGGTGCGCGCGGCACAGCCAACCTTCTCGAGCTGTCCGTCGAAGCGGCGCGGGCAAAGGCCACCGTGGGCGAAATCAGCCTGGCCCTCGAGCACGTGTTCGGGCGCCATGAGGCCCGACCGGAAGTTGTCCGGGGCGTGTACGGCTCCCAGGTCGCCGATCAGCCTAGCGCCAGGCGCGCCAAGGCGATGGTCGCCGCCTTTGGCGAGGCGGATGGCAGGGCTCCCAGCCTGTTGGTGGCCAAAATGGGACAGGACGGCCATGACCGGGGCCAGAAGGTCGTCGCCACCGGGTTTGACGATTTGGGCTTCACCGTCGAGGTCGGCCCGCTGTTCGCTACCCCGGCCGAGACGGCACGCGCGGCGGTCGATAAGGGTGTGCACGTTGTCGGGGCCAGCTCGCTAGCCGCCGGGCATCTGACGCTGATCCCCCAGTTGAAGAGCGAGTTGGAGCGCCTTGGCCGAGGCGACATTCTGGTCGTGGTCGGCGGAGTGATCCCCAGTGAGGACTTCGCGCCCCTGAAGGCGGCGGGGGCGAGGCTGATTTTTCCACCTGGAACCGTGATCGCCGAAGCTGCGGCCGCCATCCTCGACCAGCTGAACCTTGACCTGGGCTACGCCCAAAGCCCCGGCGGCGACACATGACCGCGCCGCTACGCCGCGCGCGCAGTATGGCCGAGCTCGCGGAAATGGAGAGCCGCACGGAAAACCCTGATGATGTCCCAGCTTCGATCGCGTCCTACCGTCCGCGCCCGAGCGACATCGTCATCTCCCCCTTCGCTAAGTGCGGCACGACCTGGCTGCAGCAGACGTTCCACACCCTGCGTACGCGTGGCGACATGGACTTCGACGACATCTCGCGCGTCGTTCCATGGATCGAGACCGCTCGCGTGCTCGGGATCGACCTTGAGGCGCCTCAGCGCGCCGAGCCGCGCGGCTTCAAGAGCCACCTTGCCTATGACAAGGTCCCCAAGGGCGCCCGCTATGTCGTGTCCCTACGGGACCCGAAATACGCTCTGGTCTCGCTCCACCATTTCCTTGAGGGCTGGTTTCTCGAGCGGGGTTCGGTTTCAATCACTGAGTTCTTCCAGGCGCGGCGGGAAAAGGCGGACACGGAAGGCTACTGGCCGCACCTGATCAGCTGGTGGGAACAGCGTGACAACCCGGACGTGCTCCTCCTCTCGTATGAGGAGATGATGGCCGATGGGGCGGGCTGCGTGCGCCGGCTCGCGGCGTTCTGCGGCATCGCGCTCGACGATGCCTTGCTCGCCCTGACATTGGAGCGCTCATCGCGGGCATACATGCTCCAGCACAAGGATCGGTTCGACGATCTGATGATGCGCACGATGTCGGAGGCGCGCTGCAACCTGCCGCCCGGCAGCGACTCGGCCAAGGTTCGCGAAGCGGGCGCCCGCGGACTTCCCCCGGAGGTGGACGCTGCGATGGACGCCATCTGGCGCAGGGTGGTCACGCCACGGCTCGGGTTCGCCAGCTATGTCGAACTCGAAGCCGAAATGCGCAGGCGGCGAGGACCGACTTATCCAGCGTCGCGCGCCTAGCCGAAACGCAATGCCGACCTCGCCCGCGCTTTTTGCGCTTCAATGCCCCGGTCCCGCGGCGGGGCGGTGGTCACCAGCGCGTCCAGCAATGTTCTCGCGGCGAGCGTAACCTGATCGACCGCCTCGTCGAAGATGACCTTGTTGGCCTTTGACGGATGGGTGAAGCCGCTCAGCTTGCGCACGAACTGCAGGGCCGACGCCGTGATCTCTTCCTCCGTCGCCGGTGGCTCAAAGTTGTTCAAGGTCTTGATATTGCGACACATGGCGGGCCTCCGTGCACGTCGGGCGAACATAGCGGACCCGCTACGCTTGCGCAGTCCCCTTGACAACTGACATGCGTCAGTTATTTCTAACATATGAAAGGTTCACAACCGACACCCATTACCGGCGACCAGCTGCTGGCGATGCTTGCGGCGCTGGCCAATCCGCACCGGTTGCGCATCATAGCGGCGCTCGCCTCGCAGGGGCGGACGTGGATCAGTCAGCTCGCCCGCGACATCGGCATCAGCCGGCCTTTGCTGCACCTTCATCTGCAGAAACTCGAGGACGCGGGCCTCGTCACCGGCCGGCTCGAACTCTCGCGCGATGGCAAGGCCCTCAATTACTTCGAGGTCAGTAACTTCGGCATCACCCTGAACCCAGCCGCCATCGCCGAGGCGGCCCAGTCTCTATCCATCAAACAGGAAGGCTAGTCTCCAATGTCGCCCACGATTTTCCTCACGACAGAATGTCTCATCCTTGGCACGATCCTGCTGGTTTTCGGGATGCGCTACCTTTCCGCCGCGCAACAGGCCAGAGCGCGGCTGGCCAATGACCAAGCCTACCGCAGCATTGCGGAGAAGGCGGCCGAGACGCAGGCGCAGACGACGACGGCCCTGTCGTCCATCGAGACGATCCTCGCCGAGGTCAGGTCGAGCCTGGCCGCGGTTGAACTGGTTCTGAAGGCCGTTGGGTAGAAAGAAACCTGGGGGAAAACCAGGGGCGTTTACTTGGGCGCGCCGTCTCCAGCCTCGATGTCGACGTCGAAGGTCTCGAGGAAGCGCGAGACCAGCATGTAGTAGCCGATGGTGATGGTCAGCTCCTGAAGCGCCTTGTAGCCCAGCCGTTTCTTCAGCGGATCGAAGGTCGCGTCCCCGGCGCGAACGTTGGCGACGAGATCGTCGGTGAAGGCCATCACCTCGCGCTGCGCCTCATCCAGCGACGGTGCGCCAGGACCTTCGCGGATGGCGGCGATAAGGCTTTCCGACATCCCGAGGCGGCGGCCGATGCGCTCATGCTGATAGACCTCGTAACCGGCGCCGCTGAGCACGCCGACCCGGATGATCGCGATCTCGCGCAGGATCGGATCGATGCTCGAGAAGTTCAGGATCTGGGTCCCGAGCTTGGTGAACCCGTCGACCATCTCCCCCGCGTGGCCGAGCATCCGGAATATGTTGAGCGGCGGCAGCCTGGCGTAGGCGGCGGCGGCGCGGCCCGTGGCCTTGCTGGTGTCGAAATACGGAATGCGCGCCACCCTAGGCGCCCGCCGTCTGCACGCTATGGAGCGGAGCGAACGGGTGTCGGCGAACCTGATCGATCGCATCGGCGGCCGGCGCGCCATGGCGGCCGGCGATATCTTTCTGCAGGGCGACAGCCGCCATCAAGTGGCCACGGAAGAAGAAATCAACAGCCTGCCCCGCCACGGGGACCTCAGCCGCAGCGGTACGGAAGCCGACATAAAACGTCATGCGCGCGAGCGTCCACAAGCTCGCGCCGCCACGAACGCCTTCGGCGATCAGCCACAGGCCGGCAATAAGGCTGTAGATGCCCCCGACAAAGGGCACGAAGGCGAGCAGACCGTCGATGCCGACGCCAAACGGGCCAAGGCCGATCAGGCGGTCAGAGACCAGCTTGATCCGCTCGGCTGAAAGCCATGCGCGATGCGCCTCGCTGCTCGTGACCGGTGACATGGCCGTCTCTCCTTGCCCCTTTGCGTCACTGAGATTGGGTGGCGCGGGCGACCGTTCAAGACACCCAGCCGGCCGACCCCGCTTCGCCCAATGTCTGGGCGATCCATGCCGCCGCGGTTGCAGCCGGCCGCGACAGGCCAGCAGGGGGGTTGATCACTACCATGGCGCAGCCGTTGAGGCGCATCGGATCGATCAGCGGACGCAGGCGAACCTCGATGGTGATCGCCGGAGCGCCAGCGCACGCGTCGTCAATGCGTGAGGCGAAGGCGTCGAAGCTGTCCAGATCCTTGATCGGGAGCCAAATCGCGATAACCGCCAGCCGGTTTCGCTCGAGAATGGCGGCGATCGATTGTGTCGCCTTGGCGTAGTCATCAGACCGCTCATAGGGCGGATCGATGAGCACCAGCAGCCGCGCGGGCGTAGTTGGTGTTCTGTCTAAAGCCGTCCGCCATCCGTCGGCCTTCAGCACCTCGGCGCCAAGTTGCCGAACCAGACTGGATTTGAGCGCGGCGTAGTCGTCGGCGCGCAGCTCGCACGCGACGTAGCGATCCCGGGGCCGTAGGGCCTCGGCGATCAACAGCGGCGAGCCTGGATAGTAGCGGCTTTTCCCCGTGGGGTTTACCCGGCCAACGGCGGCGGAGAGAGGTTGAAAGATCGCCGGCGCGTGGAACGCCCCCGCGAGGCGCCGCGCGGCTTCGCCCTCGCCCGTGCGGCGCGCCTCCGCGCTCTCCAGGTCGTAGAGACCAGCGCCAGCGTGGGTGTCTATGATCGTCAGAGGCGGGCCTGCCAAGGTCAGCCTTCGGAGAATTTCGGCCAGAACCGCGTGCTTCAGCAGGTCGGCGAAATTGCCGGCGTGAAAGACATGCCGGTAGTTCACAGTCGCGGGGGCGCGACGGAACGGGCGCGCCCATGACACGTTGCCCAGACCGGCAACCGGGAGACGGCTCATGGCCAAGGACGTGGCGGACGAGGTCGCCCAGGCGGCTGGTCTGAAATATGTGCATGACCACGATCCCGGCATCCGGCGCACGGACGGACCGGAGGCGCCGCGCTTCATTGGCGAAGACGGTCGCGAGGTCAAGGACGCGGGCACGCTGGAGCGCATCCATCGGCTGGCCATTCCTCCGGCCTGGACGCAGGTGTGGATTTGCCCCGATTCCAACGGCCGCATCCAGGCGGTCGGCCGCGACGCGCAGGGCCGCAAGCAATACCGCTACCATGCCGGCTGGCGCAGCCATCAGGATGAAGCAAAGTTCGAAAGGATGGCCGCCTTCGGCCGCGCTCTCCCGCGCCTGCGCAGGCGCATCGAGGCGGACCTTGCCCGGCGCGGAATGTCCCGCGAGCGGGTGCTCGCCGCCGTGGTCCGACTCCTTGAGGTGACCTTGATCCGGGTGGGCAATGACGAATACGCCCGCACCAACCGGAGCTTCGGCCTGACCACGCTACGCAAAGAGCACGTGAAACTGAGCGGCGTCGGGGCGGTGTTCGAGTTTCGCGGCAAAAGCGGCGTCACCCATAAGACCCAGTTTCACGACCCGCGCCTGGCGCGCATCCTGCGCCGCTGCGAGCATCTGCCAGGGCAGCGTCTTTTCCAGTACGTCGATGAGGCGGGGACGCGCCACGCCGTCGAGAGCAACGACGTCAACGCCTACATCCGCCAGGCGATGGGCGATGGCTTCAGCGCCAAGGATTTTCGCACCTGGGCCGCCACCCTCGCGGCGGCCAGGGCCTTGGCCATGCAGCCTGGGGCTGAGAATGCCGCGCAGCTCAAGCGCACCGTGGCGATCTGCGTGAAGGCGGTCGCGGGGCTGCTCGGCAACACGCCGACAGTGTGCCGAGCCTGTTACATCCATCCGGCGGTGATTTCGGGTTACGAGTCGCATGCGTTGTCACGCAAGCTCGCAAGCGCGACCAGAGCGGCCGAGTTGACGCTTTTGAAGATGCTGGATCAGGCTGCCGACGTCCGCTGACGGGCGCGCGGGTGGCGCGGGGCGAGCAGCGCCGTGACGAACGCGGCGCAAGGTGGTTAAGAGAAGCAATAATCGGAAAGGGCGTGAAGAATGCTGGGACAGAAGCTGCGGTTCGGCGCGTTCATCGCCCCATTCCATCCCAGCGACGAAAATCCCACCCTGGCCATCGAGCGCGATCTCGAACTGGTCCAGTGGCTCGATACCCTGGGCTACGAGGAAGCGTGGATCGGCGAGCACCACTCGGCCGCCTTCGAGATCATCGCCAGCCCCGAGGTGTTCATCGCCGCTGCGGCCGAACGCACCAAGCATATCCGCCTGGGCACCGGGGTGTCGTCCCTGCCTTACCACCATCCGTTCATGCTCGCCGACCGCATCAACCAACTCGATCACATGACCCGCGGCCGGGTGATGTTCGGCGTTGGTCCAGGGGCCCTTTCCTCGGATGCCTTCCTGATGGGCATCCCCGTGTCGCGGCAACGTGACATGATGGACGAGGCGCTCGACGTGATCATCCGGCTGCTGCGCGGCGAGGTGGTCAGCCACGAGAGCGACTGGTTCAGCCTTCGGAACGCACGGCTGCAGATGACGCCTTTCTCGCGCCCCAGCGTGGAAATAGCGGTCGCCAGCCAGGTGTCGCCCACCGGGGCGCGCGCCGCCGGTCGCCACGGGGTCGGGCTGTTGTCGCTCGGCGCCACCTCGGACGGCGGTTTCAATGCCCTGGTGTCCAACTGGAAGATCGCCGAGGAACTTGCGGCCGACAACGGCAAGGTCATGGACAGGGCGGCATGGCGGCTGGTCGGGCCGATGCATATCGCCGAGACCAAGGACCA
This sequence comes from Caulobacteraceae bacterium, assembly GCA_043746375.1. Classification (GTDB taxonomy): domain Bacteria; phylum Pseudomonadota; class Alphaproteobacteria; order Caulobacterales; family Caulobacteraceae; genus Acaudatibacter. The sequence continues at coordinate 15,703 of JAYTRF010000093.1, forward strand.
AGCCATCGCCGACGTGCGATTTGGCCTCGAGAAGTGGCTTTATTACTTCCGCGAGATCGCCAATCTGCCCATCGTGCCGGACAGCGCCGGCAAGGACCCGGTAGAGGCCTTCCTGTCGATGAGTATGGCGGTCGTCGGCACGCCGAACGAGGCGGCGGCAAAAATTCAGGCGCTCATCGACCAGTCGGGAGGGTTCGGCTGCTTTCTGTTCATGGCGCACAACTGGGCGCCCTTTGCTGAGACCAGGCGTTCGTACGAGTTGTTCGCGCGCTACGTGGCCCCGAGGTTCCAACAGCTGAACGCCAACCGGGACGCGTCGATGGACTGGGTGCGCGCCAACAAGGCGGAATTCACCGCCCAGGCTCGCATGGCGGTGGGCGCGCGCATCCTCCAGCATGCCCAGGAAAAGGGCGCTGACGACATCAACCCCCAGATCGCGGCCATGATGGGCCTTTCCAACACCAAGGCGGCGGAATAGCCGATGCGCGCGGTCATTCGCAGGGCTGGCGCGCTGGTGGTCGACGAGATGGCGACGCCCGTTCCGCAGGCTGGCCAGACCCTCTGCCGCACCCTGGTCTGCGGAATCTGCGGCTCTGACCTGCATGCCCTCGACCATTACGACCGGATGATCGAGATGACCGAAAAGGCCGGCGGGGCCAGCCAGATGCGCAGGGGCGCCGATACCGTCTTTGGCCACGAATTCTGCTGCGAGGTCCTTGAACATGGCCCTGGCGCTGGCGGCGGCCTCAAGGCCGGCACGCGGGTCGTGTCGATGCCAGGGTTGATCACCGAAAGCGGCTTCGAAAGCGTCGGTTATTCGAGCCGCCTCCCGGGCGGGTTCGCACAGACCCTGCTGCTCAGCCAGGCGCTGCTTCTGCCAGTTCCCAATGGCCTCAACTCGGAACAAGCGGCGCTGACCGAGCCGCTGGCAGTCGGCGAGCATGCCGTGAACAAGGCGCAGCCTGAGCGAGACCACGTGTTCATGGTCGTTGGCTGCGGCCCGGTGGGCCTCGCCGTCATCGCCGCATTGAAGGCGCGGGGTCTCGGCCCCGTCGTCGCCGCCGACTACTCGCCCGAACGGCGCGCTGCCGCGGAGGTCATGGGCGCCGATCGCATCGTCGACCCGGCGGACATCTCACCGCACGCCTCATGGGGCGACTTTGGCGTTCCAGGAAGCCGCGCTCAGGCCTTTCTCGCGGTCGCGCAGGGCAAGCAGATCAAGCGGCCGCTGATCTTCGAGTGCGTTGGAGCGCCAGGCGTCGTTCAGGCCCTCGCCTTGGCCGCTCCAACGGGCTGCCGCATCGTGGTCGCCGGCGTGTGCATGGAAAGCGATCCGATCGAACCCCTGGTGATGATCTCCAAGGAGATCGAGCTGCGCTATGTGCTCGGCTACACCCCCGAAGAGTTCGCCGCATCGCTCCGAAATCTCTCTGAAGGAGCAACGCGTTACAGCGAGATCATTACCGGGGTGGTCGGTCTCGACGATACGCCCGCCGCCTTCGGCCGTCTGCAAAGCGACAAGAGCCAGATCAAGATTCTGGTGGCCCCAAACGGGTTGCTCGCCTAGCAGCACTTCAGACGAACGGCGGGGAAAGACCCTCGGCGAGCAGAGCCGCCTGGACAGCGGCCCTGGAGAGCACACGGTCCGCGTGGGCGGCCAGTTGCGGCAGTTGGCGCGCCGGGGTCGGCAAGGTCCGGCCCCAGCGAACCATCATCAACAGGAAGAGGTCGGCGGCCGAGAACCGCTCACCCAGAAGCCAGGGGCCTTCGCCCAGCTGCGCTGCGATGGTGGCGAAAATGCGCGCCAGCTTTCCCCCGGCCGCCGCCTTGGCGTGTCCGGCCAGTGCCGGGTCGTCGACGAACTCATGGGGATAGAACCAGGCGCGGAACTCCGCCTGCGGGGTGTTGGCCAGATACACCATCCATCGGTAATAGTCGGCCCGGCTTGCCGCGCCCAACGCCGGCGCCAGGCCGCACTCGGCGAAGCGGTCAGCCAGATAGAGCCCGATGGCAGCGGTCTCGAAAATCGCGTGACCGTCGTCGACCAGCACCGGAATCCTGCCGTTGGGGTTCAGCTCCAGATAAGCGGGGCTTGTCTGCGCGTTCTGGGCTCGATCGACGAGCCGCAGCGTGAACTCGCAGCCGATTTCCCGAAGCAGCATGTGCGGGAACAGGCTCGCATTGCCGGGGTAGTAGTAAAGCTCAATCATTAGCCGACTGTCCCGCTGAACGCCCGGTTCACGACAACCCGTCTGCCGGCTGACCTGGGTTCACGCCTCCGAAGGGGCCCGGTAGCGCATCAGACCCTCCTGGGCGGTGGAAGCGACCAGTCGGCCATCGAGGTTATAGATCTCTCCCAGATTGAACCCGCGGGCGCCCGAGGCGGACGGGCTTCTCTGCGCGTAGAGGTGCCAAGCGTTGAACTGCGATGGCCGGTGAAACCAGATTGCGTGATCGAGGCTGGCGGTCTGCAGACCTGGCGTCTGCCAGCCCATGCCGTGGGGACGCATCGATGTCGACAAAAACGACATGTCCGACGCATAGGCGATCACCGCCTGGTTCATGACCAGGTCGTCGCCGAGCGGAGCGGTCGCCCGCATCCAGACGTTTTGCGACGAGGTGGACGTTCTCGGAGCCATGAAGTCCTCGCCATCGACAGGGCGCATCTCGATCGGCCGGGGCCGCTCGGCCATTTCGCGCATCTTCGGCGGCAGCTTTTCCAGGAAGGCCGAGCGCAAATCGCGTTCGTCGGGCAGGGTTTCCAGCCTCGGCGTCGGCGGCATTGTATCCTGGTGCTCGAGACCCTCCTCTGGCGCCTGTAGCGAAGCAGCGAGGTTGAAGATCTGCTGGCCGTGCTGGATCGCCGTGACCCGCCTTGTGGTGAAGGTGCGGCCGTCGCGCGCGCGATCGACCTCATAGAGAATCGGCACGGCCGGATCTCCCGGCCGGATGAAGTAGCAGTGCAGCGAGTGACAGACCCGCGCCTCGACCGTCCTATAAGCGGCCAGGAGGGCCTGCGCGATGACGTGGCCGCCAAAGATGCGCGGCCCCTGCGAAGTCGGCGCCGTACCGCGGAAAAGGTTGACTTCGATTCGCTCCAGAGCCAGCGCGGCGATCAAATCCTGTGGGTCTTCCATGCGCCCTTCACGGTTGCCTTGAACCGCCTTAGCGTCCGGGCCGAAGGGGGGCAAGGCAGGCGCGACTGTTGCGCCGATGCATCGGTCGGCGCGCGGCGTCGGACGCCCGATTGACTCAGCCGATTCCGCCGCGTCATCCTCCCATCTAGGCACGGACCTTCGCCGTCAGAGCGAGCACCGGCCCCCGGGGAGGAAATGTCTATGAAAAACCTGCTGCTGCGCGGCGCGTCCGCGATCACCGTGGCCCTCGCGGGCGGCCTCTGCGCGAGCCAGGCTTTCGCGGCGGACGCCACCGCGCCCGTCGCCGCCGCCGACCAGGGCGGCGCAGGCAGTATCGGAGAACTCGTCGTCACCGCCGAGCTGCGTCAGCAGAACATTGAAACGGTACCCGTCGCGGTTACCGCCTTCACGGCCCAACAACGCGACCTCTTGGGCATCGCCTCGGTCCAGGACCTCAGCGACTTTGCTCCGGGTCTGTCATTCAACTCCCTCACGGACCGTCCCTACATTCGCGGGATCGGCCGCGACACCGATAATCTGGCCACCGAGTCCGGCGTCGCGATCTATTATGATGGCGTCTACTACGGGGCC
>JAYTRF010000094.1:0-15130 GCA_043746375.1 Caulobacteraceae bacterium
GAGGCTTGGCAGGGGTCCGCGCCTTTGGCGACGGCGCCTTCAACGGATCAGCTACCTGTTCCAGCGGACCGCCTGGGCCCGCCGGGCATGGCCGACCCCGGCGATGACCCCGGGTCAGCCGGATCTGACAGGCCGCGCCTGCGCATCGCGGCAGTCACGGTGTTTTGCAACAGGCAGGCGACCGTCATCAGTCCAACGCCGCCCGGCACCGGCGTGATCCAACCCGCCACTTTGCGAGCCGCGGCGAAATCCACGTCGCCGATCACCTTCGTTTTGCCCGCGGCGGCCTTGACTGGATCGCGGAACGGCACGCGATTGACGCCGACATCGATCACCACCGCGCCGGGCTTGATCCACTCGCCGCGCACCATGGCGGGCCGGCCCATCGCCACGACTAGAATGTCTGCTGTCCTGCTGAGGGCGGCGAGATCCCGCGTTTTCGAATGAGCCACGGTCACCGTGCAGTCTGCGGCAAGCAGCAACTGCGCCACGGGCCGGCCGACTAGCACCGACCGGCCGATGACCAAGGCGTTCAACCCGGCAATATCGCCAAGCGTTTCTTGCAAGAGGATCATGCAACCCAGCGGCGTGCAGGGAACGAGGCCCGGCCGGCCGCTCGCCAGGCGACCGGCATTGACCACAGCCAAGCCGTCGACATCCTTGTCGGGATCGAGCGCAGCCAGCACCGCGGCTGTGTCGATGTGCGGTGGCAGCGGCAACTGGACCAGTATGCCGTCGATGGCTTGATCGGCGTTGAGTATTCCGATCAGCGCGACCAGGTCCTTCTGCTGTATGTCTCGGTTGAGCCGATGGGTGACAGAATGCATGCCGGCGGCAAGGCTCTGCTCGCCTTTGCTGCGGACATAGATTTCGCTGGCGGGGTCCTGGCCTACCAGGACGACAGCCAGGCCGGGCTGCACGCCGTGCTCCGCCTTCAGCTGGGCGACGGCCATGGCGACACGAACGCGAAGCGCCTCCGCATGCACCCGGCCATCAATGATTTGGGCGTCCGCCACCTCTGCGCGACTAGTCCACGCCAAACAGCGAATCGTAGGGATCGACCTTACCGGCCTCGACATCCCCGACCGACACCGCCGGCCAGCCGACATTGTCCCTCGCGCTGGCCCGCCACGCGGCGGCGACAAGGTCGCGCAGTTCCGAAGCGCCGGCAGCCAGGCGTTCGGCGGCGAAGGCTTCGCCGCGCGGGTCGGGACCGGAGAAGGCGTGCGCTTTGTAGAGATCGTAGAAGGGACCCACGTAGCTATTGGTGTGCGCCAGATAGGCCTCTGTGCGCGTCTCGATGGAGCAGCGGCAATCCATCGCGGGCGTCATCGCCTTGCGAACGGCGGCTTCGCTGACGAAGGCGCGGACGAACGCGCCTTCGAACGGGGCATGCACCCGATCCTGTGTGTAGCCGCGGAGGTTCGGAAAGGGTCCCCAGCCATTGAAGTGTTCGCTGACATGCAGCGGCTGGCTCCCGTCACCAACGTAGTGGGCCAGAGTTCCGAGATCCCGCAGGGTCAGGGCCTCGCGCTCCCGGGCGTCGGCAAGCAGCCAGGCGCGATGCGCCCGGACGGCGGTGTGCGCCGCCGCAGCGGTGTCGACGCGCCAATAGGCGAAGTCCTTGGCCAGTTGTTGCCAATCTTCGATGATCGAGTAAGGCAGATAGCCTGCCTTCCAGCTGTCTGCGCCGGCGGCGCGCAACGCCGCTTCGTATTCCTCCCGCGTGGCCGGCAGCGCGGCCAGGGTGGGTCCGCCAAGCACCCGGCCGTCGTCACCCAGGTCGAGAAAATGGCCAGGGTCACGGTCGGAATCGTGGGCCTTCCCCGCCGCCTTCCAGCGATCGGGCTCTCGCGCGAGTTCGCCGATGGCGTCCCGGGCCGCCTGTGTGCGGAGGAAAGCTGGGACGTTGGGCGGGAGGGTCTCCATCGCCAGGCGGCCGATTATCCGGTGGCCTGTTGAGCCCCAGGCGCAGGTCTGACCGGCGCAGCCTACCGTCGCGATGACGACGAGCGCAGCAACGGCCTGGCGGAGGCGGGCGGTCATTTGAGGGCTCTTCCCGTTCGATCACGCTGACTTGAACAGCTTGGACACAGGTGGTGGATTCAGTCGCGATCACCGGTTTCGACAATGGTAACGCCCTGGGACTATTAGCCAACCGGTGGGATTCGCACCATCCGTTAAACCCGCCCCGCAGGCCGCAGCCGGGGCGGCGAAAGTTTCGCAAGCGCCGCTGCGGCTTGTCCAACGCGCCCGTCGACTGTACAAATTCTGTCTCGCAGACGACGAAAAGCAACAGGGGGGGCGCATGAAGCGCATCCTGACATGCCTCGCCGCGATGTCGCTGGCGTTGTCCGCCACCGGCGCCCGCGCCGAATCCAGCGATCCGCTCGGCGACATCATTGCCAAGGTCGTGGCCAGCGCCGAACCCATATTGGCGACGTTCGGCCTTAAGGCGACGCTTTATCACGGCGGCGGCCGCATGAGTGAACGCGACTCGCTCGGCTGCAAGGTTGTCGCCATGCGCACGGCAGCTGTGGATGGTATCGCCGTGCGTCGCCACTCGATCCTGTTCATCAAGGAGACCGTCGGTTTGCGCATGCCGGACGGTCGCCTGCATGACGGCTACTGGTATGCCTCGGACATCGGCGGGGCCATTCACAAGGGCCGCATCGACCTCTTTACCGGTCAAGGCGCCGGTTCCATGCGACCCTTGATGGCGCTCAACCTGGCGACCCTGACAGTCGCCAAGGTCGGGGAGTTCGCCGGCTGTCCCAAACCCTGAGGTCTGCAGCCGAAGTCTCCTACCGTAGCATCGCCGCGACATTGCCGCCGTCGACCGGAATCACCGCCCCGGTGGTGCTCGTCAACAGGGCGGCGAAGACCAGGGCCTGAGCCACGTCTTCGGCGGTCACCTCCTTCAAAAGCAGGTTCCCGGACATGTAAGCCTGTGGCGTGACCTTCCTGGCGTCAGCCCGCGAGGCGACCATTTCGGGGGTCAATAGACCCGATCGGATGCGATCCGGATTGACTGCGTTGACGCGAATGCCCTCGCCGCCGAGCTCGAGAGAATATTGCCGCACGAGCGCCAGCAGGGCAGCCTTCGCCGCGCCATAGGCGCCGAAGTCAGGTCCCGGATTGATCGCCTGCTTGGAGGCATTGAACAGCAGCACGCCGCCCATGGCTTGGATGCGCATGGTCCGCACGGCCGCCTGGGCGACCGTCTGGTGGGCGAAAAAATTGAGCTCGAAGCTGGCTCGCAAAGCCTCAAGCGACAGCTCGGCGATCATGCCGCGCTGCGCCGAGCCCGCGTTCGAAACGACGATGTCGAGACCCCCGAAGCGACGCACGGCGCCGTCCAAGGCCGCTTCCACCTGCTCAGGGTCGGTAACGTCGCAGGCTATAGAATGCGCCCGTGGGCCGATGGCCTGGGCCGCTTGACGGGCCGCGGCTGCATCGACGTCGAGCAGGCAGACCTCCGCCCCCTGCGCAGCGAATGCCTTCCCGCAAGCCGCCCCGATCGCGCCGCCGCCGCCGGTCACCACTACAATATGTCGCGTCAGCGGTCGGTCGGCCGCCTTGCCAATCTTCGCCTGTTCGAGCGACCAGTATTCCATGTCGAAAGTATCGGCCTCGCCCAAAGGCCGGAACGACCCGACCCTTTCCGCGGCGAGCAAGGTTTCGGCCCACGACTGGGCGATATCCGCCGCAACAGCTGCTTCGGAAGCGTTCCTGCCGAGGCCGACCAGGCCCAGGCCCGCTATGGCCGCGACGCGCGGCAGCGGATCGAGGGGTGTCTTGGGCTGGCTCGAGCGCGCCGCGCCAGCCTCGAAGTAGGCCCGATAGTCGGCAATGAACGCGCGCAACGCTCTTCGCACGTCATCGGACCACGCTCCCAGATCACCCTCCGGGGCCGCCAGCACCAGCGGCTGGCGCTTGGTGCGAATGACATGATCGGGAGTCGCCACGCCGCGGGCGGCCCATTCGGCCAGCACTGGGGCCCCGGCGAGACGCTTGGCGGATCCTTCATCGCGAAGATCGAAAATCCAGCGCGAGGGCCAGCGGTCCTCTGCGGCCTCGGCGACCGCGCCGCGCAAGGCCGCCAGGGCTTCGATCGTTCGGCGGGCAGGTTGGCGAGCGGTGGGCTCGGACGCGGCGGGCCTTGGCAGTTCTTTGATGAAAGCCTCAGCGGTGCTGACCAGCGCAATCATCCGCTCATAACTCTCACGCGCTTCCTCGCCGAAGGAAAAGACGCCGTGGTTGAGCAGGACCAGGCCCTCTACGCTTGGCTGCTCGCCGTAAATCTGGGCCGCGAGTTTGGCCAAGTCGAACCCCGGCATCACATAGGGCACGCAGGCGACTCGGTCGCCGTAGATCTGCCTGACAAGGGCCGCCGCATTCGGCTGGTTGGCCAAGGCCAGTACGGCGACGGCGTGCGTGTGGTCGATGAATTTTGCCCCGATGAAGGCGTGAAGCAGCGTTTCCACCGACGGATTGGGCGAAGCGGTGTCAACGAGGTTCTGCCTCAGGGCGTTGACCATCGCCTCGTCGGAGAGCCTCTCCAGCGAGCGCAGCCGCAAGAGGGGCGCCAGCCGCACGGCCGGATGCCCGGCCGGCTCAATGGCCGCAAGATCCCAGCCGCTGCCCTTGACGCAAAGAACGTCGTTCGGCGCGCCAAACAGGTCCAACGCTGTGGTTTTCACCGAGGTATTGCCCCCGCCGTGCAAGACCAGCGATTGGTCAGCGCCCAACAGGCGGGCGCTGTAGGTTCTCAAGGCGAGGTCCTCGCCGACGCCGAGGGCTCCGTAACGCGCAACGGCAGCTCGCGCCTCGGTCTCGATCCAGCGACTTTCCATGCCGTGCTTCATATACCAACGAGGCCCCCGCGCGCGCGCCGCGTCCCCGCACTTGGCTTAGGCGTCAGGCGCGGCGGTAAGCGCCAGAAGCGCAAAGCTCGCCAGCCAGTGTTCGCCCATGTAGTCGCCGGTGACATGTGGCAGGCTGACGCGAAGGTGGCGCCGCGCTGCGGCCAAGCCCCGAGCGCGGGCCGGTGAATTGGGTGCAAGCGCGCTGGCGATCCCCCGCCAGCACCACGCGCGGCTGAGGTTCAGGCCGTCCAGATGGGCTATCTTGCCATCGGCCCGGTCGCTGACCCGGGCCGGCTTGAAAAGCGTCGCAGGCGCCCCGTCCCCGGCCTGCGGCAGAAAGCGCATGAACCAGGCGCCAAAGGCTTTGCGGTCCAGGATCCGTCGCATCAACTCAGCTTCCATCAGGCAAGGAGATAGGAAGTCGTCGCCCGACGGCTCCCAGGCCTGGCAATCGGTGTCCCTGCCATACCACTGCCTGGCCTTGGCCCTGATTGCGGCGGCCAACGCGGCGTCCTTGGCGACACGGGCGTAGTCCAGAGCCAGGGCCATCGCGAAGGCGGTGTTCGAATGCGCCCCGGCGCGGACCGGATAGTCGGCCCGGGGGAGAAACTCCATAAGTCGCCCGGCGATGGCAGCGCTCAGCGGACGTAACGCGCCCTGCCACCGTTCACCATCTCCGACCCCCATTCGGCGCAGTTCGGCATCCAGCATCAACAGCCAAGCCCAACCGTACGGGCGCTCAAAGCCCTTGCTGGTCGGCCGTTCGATAAACGCCAACTCGCCGGCCATGGCCGATGGGGTGAAGCGTCGATCGAAGAGCCGGACGATGTGGCCGCTGTGCGTAAGATGAGGATGAAGACGCAGGATCCGGGCAAGCAGCCAGTAGCCATGAACGCAGCTATGCCAATCGCAGCTGCCAAAAAAGACTGGATGGATCGTTCGGGGAAGACCCAGGTCCGCGGGGCCCCCCAACACCTGCACGAGGGCGTACGGGTACTCGCGCTCCACATGGTTCAGGGCCGCCTGCGCCAGTCGCGCAGCCACAGTGCGGTCAAGCTCCACAACCTCGCTCACAGCGACGGGCCAATCGGGTTGCCCTGTTCCGCAGCGCGCGCCCTCGGGTGAGCCGCCAGATCACCATCCGGTCCTCGCAACGCCCACCTCGAGCGCGACCTAAGCCAAAAGCGGTAGTAAGCTGCGAAAAGCAGCATGACCCCCAAGCTGGCCACCAGGCTCGGCAGGCCGACAGCAAGATCCTGCAGGTCGACCCAGACAACGCCGCACAAGGCGATGATCGCCAGGACCGGGGTCAGCGGAAACAGGGGCATGCGGTAGGCGCCCCTGGCGGTCGAGCCCCGTAGCCGCCCGATGATCGCTGCCAGGCAGACGCCGAAATAGAGCACGACCACCCCGTTGGCGGTGAGTACGATCAGGGTCTCGAGTTTCAAAAAACACGCCGCCGCCGATATGCCGCCGGCGATGGCCGTCGCCACCCACGGCGAACGAAAGCGCGCATGGGTGCGCTCTATGGCGCGGCTGACCAGCGCTGGCCAGACCTGGTCGCGGCCGGTCGCGTAAAGCTGTCGCGCATTGATCAGGGCCCCGGCGATGAGAGCGTTGAAGATGGCCATGGCGACGCCGAGGCTGATTGCCTTGGCGAAAGTTGGCCCGGACGCCTCAGCGATGAACGCCGGCATGGGCGCCGCGGCCGCGAAAACGCGGGCGGGATCCTTCATCCCGATCAGCACTGCGATCACCGGCGTGAACTCCACCACGACGGCGACCAACAGCGAGATAATCACCACCGCCGCAATGCGGCTACGCGCCTGATGGAGTTCTTCGCCAAGAGACACCGCATTGCCATAGCCGTTGTAGGCAAATATCGCGCTCGCCGTCCCCAGGCCGATCACCCGCCAGCTGGCCGGCTTCAGTGCGTTACCGGCAAGCACCGTCGGATGCAGGACGATCTGGGCCAGCGGCTGATGCGGATGGAAAAACCCTAGCAAGGCCATCGCCGCGAGAGCCATAAGTTCGAGACCCAAAAAGGCGCCGGTGACCTTGGCGTTGGCCTTGATGTTCAGCATCGCCAGCCCGGTGGCAATGATGACGGCCAAGAGCGCGATCGGAAGCGACGGCTCGCCGGGGACGATTACCGCGAGATAGAGGGCCAGTCCCCGCGCGGTCAGCGCCTGCCCCAGGCCCGCACCGACCAGATTGAGGCCCAACGCCATGAACCCCTAGGACGGTCCCAGGACCGCCCCCAGGATCGAGTACTCCGCTCCGGTCAATGGGAATGCGGATGCGAGCTCGCCGTAGACGAAGGCGACTAGCAGGCTGATTGCCGCCGCCGCCGCAAAGCAGACGAACGCCCCCGATCCAGCCCGCGCGATGACATCGGAGCCGACGATGAATACCGATGCCGCCGGGGTGATCGCCGAAAGCGTGATCAGCAAGGCCCCGGGACTGTCCATGCTCCTTTCGAGCGGGCGCGCGGCGGCGCCCTCGTCGGAAGCGTTCAAGACCGCGGTTGAAAGCGAGGGTCGCCGGTCTGCCAAAGGATGAAGGCATAGGTGTCGGCGCTCTCGTCATCGCGCTGCTTGCGGGTCGAACCCAGGCCATGTCCGGCGTCGGTATCGACGCGCAGAATGACGGGCCGGCCCGAGGACGTCGCCATCTGCAGTCGCGCGGCGAACTTGCCCGGCTCCCAGGAGGCAACCCTCGGGTCGTTAATTCCGGTGGTCAAGAGTACCGCCGGATAGGCTACCCCGTCCTTTACGTGCTGATAGGCGTCCATTTCCAGAAGGGCCTTGAAACCCTCTGGGCTCTTGATAGTGCCAAACTCAGGGATGTTCGCGGGACCGGCTTCCATAAACTCGAACCGAGTCGCATTCGAATCGCCAACCCGGACAACGGCGACCGTGAGCAAATCCGGCCGCTCGGTCAGAAACCTTCCGACCATGATGCCGCCCGCTGACGTGCCCTCGACGGCCAGCTTTCCAGAGCTGGTCCAGTGGTTGTCGATCAACCATTGGGCGCAGTCGATGCAGTCGCGCCATGTATTGGGCTTGGCAGCCATTTTCCCCGCCCGGCGCCAGGCCTCGCCCAGTTCTCCGCCGCCGCGCACATGGGCCACGGCATAGACACCGCCCAAGTCAAGCCAAGGCAGGAACCGCGGGCTGAACCCTGGGTCGATGTCCAGGCCGTAGGCGCCATAGGCCTGCAGGTAGAGTGGCCGCGGACCCCCTCGTCGGGCGCCCTTCGCATAGATGATCGAAAGCGGCACCTGCGTCCCGTCGCGCACGGTAACCATCAGTTCCCGACTCTCATACAGCGACACATCGAACGGTGCCTTCGGCGCGATGTCGGTCACCGTCACCGATCCGTCCGGCGCTCCACGGCACAGGACGAGGGGATGAACCCAGCCGTCGAGCAGGAACCAGCATCCGTCCTGCAGTGGGTCGGCATACAGGGCCGAAACCGACCCTGCGAAAGGCAGTCTCAAGGCCGTCACGCCCCCGTCGCCGCCGAGGCGCAGCACTGCGCCCAGGCCCGCGTCGAGCGCCTGAATGTAGAGACCGTCCCGCGCGGCCGACATGCCCTTAAGCACGCGGGGCCCTTGCGGCACCACTTCGGTCGCGGCGGCGAAGTTCGGGGCGGCGGCGCTGGTCTTCAAAACGCGAAAACGCGGCGCGCCCCTGTGGGTGAGCATATAAAGATCGTCACCGCGCAAGGCCAACCCCGTCACCGCATCATCCGGATCGCACACTTTGCGCCACATCGGCTTGCCGGTCGCCGCGGCCAAAACCGTGGTGGCATAGGCTGTGACTTCGTTTTGCACCCCGCTGGCCACGACCCCGAGCGCGATCGTCGAGCCAGCCTGGGCCGCCACGAAAGGCGTATCGATCGGCTGCATCGACACAGACGGGTTCAGACCCCGCGCCAACACCTCGACATCGCTGGCAGGATCAGCGCCCAGCCGATGGACCCACGCAACGCTGTCCAAGTAGTGATCGGCGTCGCCGTGTTTAGTCCCGGCCTTGAGGCGGTTCAGAAAGACGCCGCTGCTATCGGGCAGCCAGCTCGGACCACCGAACTGCGCCCGGTCGAGGCTGTCTGGCAATACCGTGCCGCTTTCTGTCTCCACGAAGTGCAGCACCGAGTTTTCCGAGCCCGCCGGCGACACCCCATAAAGAACAAGGCGCCCGTCCGGAGAGGCCTGCCAGTAGTCGATAGAAAAGTGGGTGGTTCCCCCGGCCAAGGTATCGGGATCAATGAGCAGCCGATCGACGCCGCCGATGCCGTCGCGGACCATGAGCTTGAAGGTGTTTGCCCCTGCTGGACGAAGTTCGGTAAACACCCATGGCCCGGCGACCTGGACCTGAGCGATCACTCCAAGGGCGCCAGTCACCGTCGCGATTTTTTGAGCAAGCGCCTCCCGGCCAGGGATGGCGCCCAAAACCTTACGTGCAAAGGCGTTCTGCGCCAGCAGGTAGGGCATCCATTCGGGGTCAGCGGCATTTTCCATCCACCGGTAGCGATCCGTGAGGGTCACGCCGTGGAGTGTTTCGGTCACCGGTCGCAAGGAAGCCACCGGGGCCCGCAATGACGATGCTTGGACTCCGCCGGCCAGGGCCGAAGTGCCCACAGCCGCCGCAGACACCATCAGCGCTCGCCGATCGATCCCAGTCAACGTTCGCCTCCCACCTTTATCGGCCATGCGAGGCGGCCCAACCGATCGGAAGCGAAGGTCAATGAACGCCCGCTAGGGTTGCGCCGGATTTTGGTCCGCCGGGTTCTTCTTCCCTGGAGCCTGAGGCGGCGCCTTCCTGGCCTGAGCAGCTCGCTGTTTCGCCGCCCGCTGCGCCTGCATGGCTGCGGCGCGCTGACCGGCCTGGGCCTGGGCTTGGGCCGCTCGCTGAGCCTGCATGGCGGCCGCACGACCGGCTTCGGCCTGAGCAGCCCGCTGCGCCTGCATGGCCGCGCCGCGTTGTTCGGCCTGGGCCTGCGCCTGGGCATGGGCCGCTTGCTGGGCCTGCAGTGCCGCCGCGCGTTGATTGGCCTGGGCTTGGGCCTGGGCCGCTCGCTCGGCCTGCATGGCCGCCGCACGTTGACCGGCCTGGGCTTGAGCTTGAGCCTGGACTTGAGCTGCCCGCTGCGCCTGCATTGCCGCCGCGCGTTGATTGGCCTGGGCTTGCGCCTGGCCCGCACGCTCGGCCTGCATGGCCGCAATGCGCTGGTTAACCTGTGCCTGCGCCAGCGCCGCTCGCTGTTGCCCCTGCTGCTGGGCCTGAGCACGGGCCATCGCGGCATTCTGCGAGGCGCGCAGCGACGCCTGGGCGTTCATGGCGGCCTGCTGTTGGGCTCGCTGCGACTCCCCCTGCGCGGCAGCCCTTTGACGTGCTTGAGCTTGAGCTTGAGCTTGGGCTTGGGCTTGGGCTTGGGCTTGGGCTTGGGCTTGGGCTTGGGCTTGGGCTTGGGCTTGGGCTTGGGCCATCGCACGTTGCTGAGCCTGGGCGGCGACCTGTTGTTGAGCCAGGCCGGCCGCCTGTTGCGGGCCGAAGCCGCCAGCCTGGGGCGGAGGCGGCGGTCCATTGGGGCCAAAGCGCCCACCGGGATTGAATTGACCCTGCGGGCCCGGAGGCATGTTCAGCGGCGGTGGCGGCGGGACGTTGCGATCGCCAGACTGCGCCCGGGCCTGCTGAGCCCATGCCTGCTCATCGCGCGCCGCCTGTAGATCGCGAGCGGCGGTGGCGTTGTCATTGACGGCCTGGGCAAACTGCGCGGCCTCGGCCTCGCGCCGGTAGTGTTCATCGGCCCAGTGAGACCGTTCCTCCTGCGCATGCTCGTCATGATAGGCCCGCCAGTCGGGCTCCTGGCCTTGGTATTGGGCCCACTGGTTTTGTTCATCGTAGTATTGCTGGCGGCGGGCCTGCCAGTTGGCCCTGGCTACCGCCTCGCGCTGCTGGCGGCGTGAAGCGTCGTAGAGTTCCCGGGCGCGAGCGAGGTATCTGCCAGCGTAGTCGCCCTGCTGGTCGACATAGCTTTGTGGCAGTTCTCGTCCGTACTGGTCGTAGACGGCCACCAGCTGACCGTTGTCGTACCCGTAGGAGCGGTCGCGACCGCGGACCAGATATGGATAGTCGGAACCCGGCCTGTAGTAATAGTAACGGTCGCCATCCGACGTCGGCTCGGCGACTCGGGTAGAGCCGTCATTGCCCTGCCAAACCCACGGGCGGACACCGTTGTAGTCATAGGTGTAGTCGGGCGGCGCATCGCCAAGCGCCCCGCCCATGGAATAGGCGCGGTCGAGATAGGCATAGCCCTGGGAGCGATCTCTCAGTTGCGCCACCCGCACCGGTGGGCCGGGGGGAAGAGCGCTGATCGGCGGAGCGGGGATGATCGGCTGCGCGGTCGAATCCGTCAGCGGAAGGGCGGCCAGGGGCGCGGGCGCCGCTAGCGGCGCCTGGGCCGCCGGAGACTTGTTGCAGGCGCTGAGCGCCAAGCCGGCCAGTGTGCCGGTGAAGACAAGGCTCAAGAGGCGAGCGTGACGGCGGTTCATGGCTTCAAAACCCTTCAGAAGGCCGGACTGTCTTGATGAGAGCCGGCAGACGGTGGGAAGGATGGCGCACGATAGCTGAACGTGCGCCGTCGGCGATGGTCATCGAACGTTCATACATTTAGCCTGGGCCGCTGCTAGTCAATTGGATCTGGCCCGCACCAGCCGGGCAGATAGCCGGCATCCTTGGTCTTGGCCAGGATCAGCGCCTTGCGCAGGGCGGCCGAAAAACTGTGCTTCACAGCTTTGCGCCTGATCTTCTTGCGAAGAAAGTCGGCCCACAGAAACTCGGCGAACGGCGTCGTATCCTTGGCGTATCCGCCTACGCGGCGCAGGTCTCCCGCGAGGCTTCTGTAAGGGTCGTCATCCAGCTTGGCGATGGACGAAGGTATGGCGTCGAAGTCCTGGCGGCACCCTTCGGCGTCATACGGATGGCACCAGTTGACGTTGTCCAGGTAGATCCAGAACGAGGCTTTCGAGAGCGCGCTCAGATCGGCCGCCACGCTGACGAGCACGTCCCGCACCTTCTCTTCATGCAGCGCGCGGGCCAAGTGATGGTTGTCGATGATGTAATGATCGCCCTTTGGACCGAGGACGGATGGGATCATGTGGCGGCCGAGGAAAACATCGCCGTCCTTATTCGCCCGGGCCCGCCACTGGCGCCGCTTCTGGTCGACCTCCCGAAAACCGAGCGTAATCTGCGTCGGGCGTAGGGAGTTGATCGGCACCGGTTTGAGCAGCGGTTCGCGGTTGTTCATCGACCGATTGTAGACCACGGGTCGCTAGCTTAGCCACCGTGATTGGGGCTCGCCCTAGACCTTGTGCTCGGCGGCGGAGGGCCGCCCGGGTTCGGCCGTGGCCGGACCGTAACGGGGGGAGCGGCGCCAGCGCACCGCATCTGCGACAATCTCGTTCAAGGAAGAGCAACGCGCTGTCCAGCCAAGGCGCGCCCGCGCCCGCGACGGATCCGCCACCAAAACCGCAGGATCTCCCGTTCGCCGAGGACCGACGACGTGCATGACGGGATTGCCGATCACCTGTTCGACGGCTGCAATCACCTCAAGCACCGAGTGACCCCGCCCCGTGCCGAGGTTCATCGCCTCAAACCGGCCAGTTTGCATGGGCAGTTGCAGCGCGGCGACATGGGCCTCTGCGAGATCACAGACATGAACAAAGTCCCGCAGACAGGCGCCGTCCGGGGTGTCGAAGTCGCGACCGAACACGGTCAGAGGTTTGCCGCCGCCCAGACCCGCCGCGATCGCCAAGGGAATGAGGTGCGTTTCCGGGTAATGCGCCTCGCCGATCAACCCCTCCGGGTCGGCTCCCGCTGCGTTGAAATAGCGCAGCGCAATGGCGGTGTGGCCAAAGGCGGCGCAATGTGCGGCAATCATTCGCTCGGCAGCCAACTTGGTGTCGCCGTATGGGCTCGCCGGCGCCTTTTCCCCATCCTCACGAAGCGGCTGGCCACTCGCACCGCCTCCGGCGCCGTACACCGCAGCACTCGAAGAGAAGACGATGCGATCCACGGAGCATTCCCTCGTGATCCTTAGGAGCGTTGCGACTGCAGCGACGTTGTGCTCGTAGAAAAGATCAGGCCGGACGACCGACGCCCCGACCTCGATCAACCCTGCGAAATGGATGACCGAGGTGACCCCGTGGCCCTCGATGGCGTCCCGAAGCGCCGTCCCGTCGCGCACATCGCCATGGACGAATTCACCCCATTGGACCGCCTCCCTATGGCCTGAGCTCAGGTTATCGAACACGATCGGCAGCCAACCCTTCGAGGCCAGCACCTTGGCTGTTTGCGCGCCTATGTAGCCGGCGCCGCCGGTAACCAGGACGGCGCCTCTTCCCGCGGCGTGTTCCGTAACCACCTACCCCTGCCTTTCGATCAGCTCACGCACCGATGGTCGATGAGCCCCGCGCCACCTCGATCAGACGCTCCTCCCAGCCGGCGATACGCCAGAGCCTCATAACGGTTGTATAGCATCTGGTTCTCGCCGCCCGGGATCGGGTAGTACGGGCCGGCGTTCTCATTAGGGTCCGGACCCTGGTCCGCCGACCAGCGACCCGAATGCCATCGGCATCAAGAGACTGCCCACGCCCCCTGTTCGATTCAACCAGAAATCGCTAGGCGTCGTATCCGGGATTTTCCCGATCGAGGCGACGCAGACATCCCGGCCACGCCAGGGCCCCGCCGATACCCCGGCTGACCTGGCCGGCGACTTCCACTTGGCTGGCGACCGGGGCGATAAGCACATGCTCGCGGCCGGCCGAGAGAGCCATCACCTGCTGTTTGCAGGCGCGTTCGAGGTAGAACATGCCGGTCCAGCAGTCGGCTGCGGTCTTGCCGACCGCCAGAGTGCCGTGGTTGCGCAGCAGCATCAGCGACGCCGTCCCCAGATCGTTGACCAGTCTGTCCTTCTCCTCGACGTTGAGCGCGATGCCCTCGTAGTCGTGATAGGCGAGGCGCGGCAGGACGATGAGGGCGTGCTGGCTGAGCGGTAGCAGACCCTCTTTCTGGGCCGAGACGGCGACGCCCTGGTCGGAGTGCAGGTGCATGACGAAATGAGCGTCGTCCCGCGCGGCGTGTACGGCCGAATGTATGGTGAATCCCGCCGGGTTGATGAAATAGTCGGTGTCCTGGAGTACTTTGCCTTGCAGGTCGATCTTGACCAGCGACGAGGCGGTCATTTCGCCGAAAAAGAGCCCATAGGGGTTGATCAGGAAGTGGTGGTCAGGCCCCGGCAGGCGGGCTGAAATGTGGGTGTAGATCATGTCGTCCCAGCCATAAAGCGCGACGAGGCGGTAGAGCGCCGCCAGATCGACGCGCACCTTCCACTCCTCTTCAGACACCTTGGACTTCAGCGACGCCTGCCCGGCGAGCGATCCATCGGCCATGGCCATTTCTCCCGATCAGTGATCTCTTGGACGAACGGCAAGGTCGCGCTAGCGGCGATCCAGGTCAAGGAGGGTCGGCTTTTCCATGAGCTTCGCCGTCGACCCCGACGCGCTCGCCGCCCGCGCCGCGCGGCTCGGCGCGCACGACAGGCAGGTGCTGCTTGCGCACATTGAAGCAGCGCGACAGGCCGACGCACGTGCCGGAAAGCCGTGGGCTGCGGCTGCTATCGAGCGCGTTGCAGCGATCGTCGGTACGCTGGAAACCGAAGCTGCTCGGGAAGCCAACGAAGCGCGGCTGATCAATAAGCTGGCCAATGCCGGCGAACTGAAGGCGACCGTTCTGTTGCGGGCGCTTAACCAGAAGCGGCTTTCCCTGTTCACCATCGCGCTCTGCCGACTAGGCGGGTTCAGTATCGCGCAAGCCCGCGCCGCGCTCGACCACCCGCTTGGCCCCGAACTCCTGGCGATGGCATGCGCGGCCATCGACATCGACAAGGCCGCCTTCCCCAGCCTACTGGCCCAGATCCGCGATCTCAATGCCGGCCGCCCCGGCGGCGGCGAGCCAGGCGCGCGCTGCGGCCTGGACGTCTTTGGCCAGTTTTCCCAGGCTCAGGCCGCGTACGCATTCAACAAGGTTGCCGGCCTAGTTTGACAGGACGGCGACCTTCGGCGTCTGCTCAACCCAACATGCACGATAGTACCGCTCCCGCGCGCCAGCGTCTCGCCTTCGTGGCGAGCGACCGTCCAGAAGCGGTCGATGCGCGGGCGCGGCTTGTCGGAATTTACGGCGACGCTCCCGAAGAGG
>JAYTRF010000095.1:0-4709 GCA_043746375.1 Caulobacteraceae bacterium
AGCTTTGCACATGTGAACGTAGCCCAAGCTTGCGCCAGTAGAGCGCATTGAAAATGGGCAAGGTCAGTCCATTGGCGAAAGACAACGGCGGCTCTGGCGGTGACGCCCCTTGCTCCTCGTCTGGCGGTTCAGCGGCGAGGCCCGGTCGATGCCGCGCCCGCGAGAAGACGCCCCGGCCGAGCGCGCGTCCTCTGGCGAGGCAGTCGATCCACGCGGCGGTATATTCCCAGGCGATTTCCGACTCCCGCGCCAGCTGGAAGAAGTCCGCCAGTGAGTTGAATTGGATTTCCTCGCTTTCGACGCCAAACCCCGGCACGCGTCGCAGCTGAATGGTCGCCGCCAGGATGATCCCGGTAAGGCCGAGGCCGCCGATGGTGGCGCGCAACAGCTCCGCGTTGCTTAAGCGGTCGCACACGACCCGCCCCCCCGTCCGCGCGATCTCCAGCGATAGAACGTGCTCGCCGAAGGTTCCAAAGAGGTGGTGGTTCTTGCCGTGCACGTCGTTGGCGATCGCGCCGCCGACGGTGACAAAACGGGTGCCGGGAGACACCGGCAGGAACCAACCGCCGCCATCAGCGTCGGGCCGACACACGACCTTGAGGATTTCGGCCAGGGTGACGCCAGCCTCGCACGTCAATACGCCGGTGTCGTGATCGAACGCGATGAAACGGTCGAGGGCCCGGCAATCGAGCAACCGACCGCCCGGATTAAGCGCCACATCGCCATAGGATCGGCCACATCCGTAGGCCAGCAGCGGGGGCCCTGTTGCCGCGATCGCCATCGCCGCCTCCCGCCGACCAGCTGGGCGGGCGACGAAGTGCTCCGCACTGATCACCCGTCCCCAGGGGCCGTAGTCGCGGCGGGGCGTGAAGTTCAGAGCCACGCGATGACCAGGATCAACCCAACGGCGCCAGCCATCCCAAGCGAAACGCTGTCATGCAAGGCGAAGAGCACCGGATCTTCGTTCATCTGACCGTGCACCGCGCGGCGCCACACCCGCAGCAACCATCCGAGCAAAATCGGCATCATGGCCCACAGCCAATACGGATTGTGATATATCTGTCGCGGGTATTGTTCCTGAATGAGATAGATGGCGAAGATCACGGTCGAGGCAAACGCCGATCCCACGCCCGTCGCTAAAAGGAGCGGGAGGTCGGCGGCGTCATAGCCCCGCGATTGAATGCCCCGTCCGCCCTCGCCGATCACTCGGTGCAGCTCGGCGTACCGCTTCACCTGCGCGAGGCTTAGAAAAAACAGAAAGGAAAAACTGATCAGCCATGGGGAAACGCCTGTCGGGGCGATGAAGCTTCCCGCGAGTATGCGCAACGTCAGCAGCCCAGCCAGGCACAGCACGTCCGCCACCGGTCGACGCTTGATATGGAAACTGTAGGCGATCGTCACGATCAAATAGCCGGCGAGCACCATGGCGGCGGCCGGTCGCAACCACATGGCGGCGGCGACCGCTGTGCCCGCCAAGAGTCCGACCGATGCCATCATGCCCAGGCGCAATGTGATCCGGCCTGCGGCGAGCGGTCGATTGCGCTTCTCCGGGTGGGCGCGATCAGCGGCCAGGTCCATGAGGTCGTTAACCAGATAGGTCGCCGAGGCCAGCGTGCCGAACAGGACGAACAACAGCGCGGTCTGCATGAAAATCGCGAGGGAGGGATCGGCCGCCAGGATCGGCGGCACGAACACCAACAGGTTTTTCGCCCAGTGTTTCAGGCGGAGCGCCCTGCTCCAGTCAGAGATGTCGGTTTGCAGGCGGGAGTGGCCCGCCTGAGCCGCCGTGTCCATTGCCGCCATTGACCCCTCGCGTTTCAACCGGTCGGGTTGAGCACCCATGACGTCACGCCTCTCCAATCTTACCAAAGTCGTTGTACGCGGCGCCGTCGGCACACGCCGGTAGTTTATTCGCCCGCGCCCAGGCGATCGAGAAGCGATCCGGGCAGCTTTCTCTAACCCCAACCATTTCGTCAACAGACGCCCGATGGGGGCAGCGGATTCGAACCACCGCGCAAGTACGCACCAGGTCGGCCTTTTGCGAGGCAATCGACTTGCCCGACCTCTGCTCCATCAGTACGGTAGTGGTGGCTTCCTGGCGCCGCATTTCGCTAAACACGTGGGTGACGCGGTGGGCCATTTGGGGGCTGCATGCTTGAAATCTTGAGCGAGCGACGTGCGCTGGTCGTCAGCCTGTGGGTCTTCGTCGCCGCGTTCGTTTTGCTGCTGTTGTTCATGGATTTGCGGCTTGGCGCGTACGATGAGGGCATAATCCTCGCCGGCGGCCAGTTGGTTGCTTCCGGCGCCGTTCCACATCGGGATTTCTACGCGGTCTACGGGCCGGGCCAGTTTTATATCCTGGCCGGACTGTTCCACCTGTTCGGAACCTCGTTCGTGGTCGCGCGCGTCTACGATGTCGTGGTGCGGGCGGCGATCGTGGCGTCAGTCTTCTGGATCCTGGCCCGTCGCTCTCCTCCGCTGATCTCCACCGGGACCGCGGTCATCTGCGGCCTGTGGATGTTCGGCTGCGAGTACTATTTGTATCCGATCTTTCCCGTGCTCCTGGTTTCCCTTTTGGGGACCGGCGTCCTCCTGCCTGTCGACGGCCGGCCGGCGGGACCCCGGCGCCTGATCATCGCCGGGGCGCTCACGGGCCTTAGCGCTCTGTTCAGGTACGATGCCGGCTTTTTCGTCCTGGCCGCGCACCTGACCGCGATCGCGCTGTTGGCGCCAGTTCAGGGTCTCTCCCGTCGGCGGGCCGCACTGAACCTGCTCCGTCAGGTCGCGTTTTACGGCGCAGGAACCGCGGCGACCTTCCTGCCGCCCGCCGTCGTTCTGCTGTGGCTCGGCGCCGGTCCAGGGTTCATACACGATGTCATCCTCCAGTCGGCCTATTACGTGCCGATGCGACACTTGCCTTTCCCGGGCGCGGGTGCCCTGCGCGCGTCGCCGTCCGAGGTTGCGGTCTATCTTCCGTTCGTAGCGGCCGTGCTCGCGACGATCACCATGATTCGAACGACGATGGCGGCAAAACCGGAGCCCTTCGTGCCAGAATCCGGCAGACGATTTGTCCTGGTGTTCGGGCTTTTGATCATCGCCTTGCTGATTAAAGGGTTAGTCCGACCGACCGCCATCCACATGATGCTGGCGATTATTCCCTCGACGATCCTGATCGGACTGCTGGTTCAGCGGACGTGGAGGCTAAGCCCGCGATGGAGGGTGGCTTTGAGGTTGGCGATTTTTATGGCGATCGCGCCCCCCCTCCACCAGGCGCTTGAGCGCGGCATCTCAATTTTTCAGGAACCAACCAACACATTTCTGGCCGACGCGACCGAACCTGATCGCTTGAACCGCTCCGCGTCCGGCGCCGGGCTTCCCAATGTAGCGGGCGCGCAAATGGGTATCGCTGACATGTGCGCCGCGGAACTGGTTTCGACCCTGTCGAACCCCGGCGAGCGAATCCTGGTGGCGACTGGGCGTCACGACAAGATTTTCATCAACAATGTCGCGCTCTACTTCGCCACCAGTCGGCTGCCCGGCACGCATTGGCACCATTACGATCCAGGCCTACAGACGCGCGCCGATATCCAGACCCGGATCATAGCGGATATGCAATCGGCCAAGGTGCGCTGGGTCATGCGCGACGCGAGCGCCGATGACGTGCGCGAGCCCAACGCGAGCGCGATCAGTAGCGGCGTCAAAACACTGGATCTCTATTTGCTACGGCAGTACCGCCCTGTCGCCGAGTTTGGCACGATTTCGGTATGGTTGCGAAAAACCGAGGTCGTCTCAATACCGCCGGCGCCAACCATTTGCCGACAGGGGTGACTGCATGACTCGAACTATCCGCTCTCTTTCCGATCCATCATCCGTCGGGACTAAATGCCAGGCCCGACTGGCCCTCGGAGACTGT
This sequence comes from Caulobacteraceae bacterium, assembly GCA_043746375.1. Taxonomy (GTDB): domain Bacteria; phylum Pseudomonadota; class Alphaproteobacteria; order Caulobacterales; family Caulobacteraceae; genus Acaudatibacter. The sequence goes on from JAYTRF010000095.1 coordinate 3,914, forward strand.
GTTCGCGTACCGTCCGTCTAGACGCCCGCCCCGTGAGAGACTGGGGCGCAATCAAAAGTCGGTCCCGCGAGATGCGCGGCAGCCCAATTATTGAGCATGGCGAGTCTTGATTTTTCCCATCCACCCGGCCTATTGCAAGTTTGCGTCGGTGGACGGGTGGATTCGCAACTTCGTTAAGGAAGTTGTCGGTATCTTTTGTCCGCGCAGTTAAAACGGCGCCTCATAACCAACGCAAAGGAATATCTACGACCATGACCTCCATCACCCTCCGCACCGCCCTCGTCGCCGGCGCCGCCGTCGCCGCTCTTTCGGTCGCCGCCTGCCAAAAGCCCGCCGACAACGCCGCCGCCGCGAACGCTGACGCCAATGCGACCGCCGCGACTGCGGCCGCCACGGACGCCAACGCCGCCGCCTCGACCGCGAAGGGCGCCGGCGCCGACGCGAATTCAGCCGCCGCCACCGCGAACGCCGCCGCCAACTAACCTTTCGTCTTAACAGACGTTGAGTTTCGAGAAGGGTCGTCCCGATGGGGCGGCCCTTTTTGATTCGTAGTTAATTGAAATTTCTCAGGTTTCAGTGGAATGCCAAAGCCACATCATGGAACTCTGCTGGTTCGCCAACGATCCCGATCGCGCGCCGAACCACAGCGTCAACAGCAGGGCCGCTACGCCGAACGCGACGTCCCAGCCCACCAACCAGGGTGTGTGCTGGGCCAGCAGGCCCGGCGCGCCTTTGAACACATCGTCGGCCGAGACCACGACGACCGCGCCGAAGAGATTGTTCACCAGATGCAGGC
>JAYTRF010000096.1:0-4860 GCA_043746375.1 Caulobacteraceae bacterium
TCGGCGGCTCGGCGCAATGCGAGGCAGAGCCATCGCAGGCGCGCAAGGCGATCATTCTCGGGGGCGGTCCCAACCGCATCGGCCAGGGAATCGAATTTGACTACTGCTGCTGTCACGCGGCCTTTGGCCTGGCGCAGATCGGCATCGAATCGATCATGGTCAACTGCAACCCTGAGACCGTATCCACCGACCCCGACACTTCGGATCGCCTCTATTTCGAGCCGCTGACGGCTGAGGACGTGCTGGAGCTGATCGCGGTCGAGGCATCCCGGGGCGAGTTGCTCGGAGTCATCGTCCAGTTCGGCGGCCAGACGCCGCTGAAGCTCGCCCGCGCCCTCGAAGCCGCCAACATACCGATCCTCGGCACCAGCCCCGACGCCATCGACCTGGCCGAGGATCGCGAGCGTTTCTCGGGGTTGCTCGATCGGCTGGCCATCGCCCAACCGGTCAACGGCGTGGCGCGCTCGCAAGCCGAAGCGGCGATCATCGCCGGACGGGTCGGCTTTCCCGTGGTGATCAGGCCCTCCTACGTGCTCGGCGGGCGCGGGATGCAAATCGTTCACGACCAGGCCGGGCTCGTGCGTTATATCCGCGATGCCGTCTTGGTCTCCGGGGACGCTCCGGTGCTCATTGACCAGTATCTGTCACGCGCCACCGAAGTCGACGTCGATGCGCTCTGCGACGGAACCGATGTTTTCGTAGCGGGCGTGCTTGAGCACATCGAGGAGGCGGGGGTCCATTCCGGCGATAGCGCCTGTTCGCTGCCGCCGTTTTCCCTGCGAGATGAGACGATCAATGCGCTGAAGCGGCAGACCCGCGACATGGCGCTTGCGCTTAATGTCCGCGGCTTGATGAACGTGCAGTTCGCCATTGAGGAGCCTCTCGGCGATGCCCCACGCATTTTCGTACTGGAAGTCAATCCGCGGGCCAGCCGCACAGTACCCTTCGTGGCCAAGACCATCGGCGTCCCGATCGCGGCCATCGCCGCGCGGTTGATGGCTGGGGAGAGCCTCCAAAGTTTCGCGCTGACCGACACATACTTTGACCATGTGGCGGTCAAGGAAGCAGTGTTCCCGTTCGCTCGCTTTGTCGGCGTCGATACGGTGCTTGGCCCCGAGATGCGTTCCACCGGCGAGGTGATGGGGCTCGATTGGCGCCGCCCTGGAGAGGCTTTCGCGCCTGCGTTCGCCCGCGCTTTCGCCAAGAGCCAGATGGCAGGCGGCACGGTGCTGCCAGCGGCGGGCGGGCTCTTCGTGTCGGTCAAGGACGCCGACAAGGCTTGGATCGCCGAACCCGTACGCGTGCTGGCGGCGCGCGGTTTCCACATCCTGGCTACCGGTGGCACCCACGCCTATCTGACCGGCATGGGCATCCAAACCGAGCTGGTCAAGAAAGTTTTGGAAGGCCGGCCGCACATCGTCGACGCGATGAAAAACGGCGACGTGCATTTGGTGTTCAACACCACCGAGGGGCGGCAGTCGTTGGAGGACAGTTTTTCTCTGCGCCGCACCGCCCTGATGATGAAAATTCCCTATTTCACCACCACCGCCGGCGCCCTTGCCGCCGCCCAGGCGATCGGCGCCCGGGCCGAAGGCACGCTGGAGGTCCGGGCGCTGCAGAGTTACCGGCGGCCATTGTAGGCCACATGCCGCAGCTAAGCTGTATCACCACCTGCAAGAGCCGGCTTGAGCAACTCAAACAGAGTCTGCCCGGGATGATGCGGATCGGCGGCGAGGTGATCGTCGTCGACTTTGATTGTCCTCAGGGAACCGGGCACTGGGTGCGTGCGAATCATCCAGCCGTGCAGGTGGTCAAGGCCGATGAACGGCCGCACTTCAACCTTTCCACGGCGCGGAACCTCGGCGCGGCCGCCGCGAGCGGGGAGTGGTTGGTGTTCGTTGACGCCGATGCGCTTATCGGCCCCGCTTTTTGCAACAGCATCGAACCCCTGCTGGCGGAAGGATGGTTCCTGCTTCCGAAGCCGCGGCCCGCAGTGCTTTGGGGCACGCTGGTCGTCTCGCGCGCCGACTTCGAGCGAGTGGGCGGCTACGACGAGGCTTTCGAAGGCTGGGGATCGGAAGACGAGGACATCATCGAGCGCCTGTCCGCCATCGGCCTTCGCGCCGGTGCGTTTCCCGGCGAGTTACTGAACGGCATCGAGCACGGCGACGATCTTCGGACCCAACACCACCAGATCAAGGACCCTCGGGCCAACAACACCATCAACTTCCTCTATCGGCAGGCAAAGCGCGACCTGGCGCGCCATGGCGTCTACCCTGACCTCGTGGAGCGAAAGCGCGTTTACGCCGAGGCTCGACGCGTCTTGACCACCGCTGAGCCATCGACCTTGCAGCTAGGTTTTCGAGAATCCTCCTTGGTGGGGCGAAAGCTTGTCGCCATTCTGCGTTACGAGATCGGCGCTGCGGAATGGCAAGCCTCCGAAAACAGCAACAGCACAGGAAAGCGCGATGGGACGGGTTGAAGGCAAGGTGGCCCTGGTAACGGGCGGCGCGAGCGGCATCGGGCGCGCTTGCGCGCAACTGCTGGCCGACGAAGGCGCGGCGGTGGTCGTTACCGATGTGCAGGACGACAAGGGCCGCGCCCTCGTGGGCGAGATTGGCGGAGCCAAGGCCTTCTACCTGCACCATGACGTGACCAGCGAAGAGGCATGGATCGAGGTGATCGAGACGATCGGGGCCAAGCACGGACGGCTGGATATTCTGGTCAACAACGCGGGCATCGGCATAGGCGCGCCCAGCATCACCACCATGTCTCTCGCCGACTGGCGTCGCCAGCAGGCGGTCAATGTTGAGGGCGTTTTCCTTGGTCTCAAGCATTGCTTGCCGCTCATGCGAAGGGCGGGAAATGGCGGCTCGATCATCAACATGTCTTCGGTCGCCGGGATCAAGGGTTCTCCGGTGCTCGCCGGTTATTGCGCCACCAAAGGGGCGGTGCGTCTTTTGACCAAGGCTGTCGCCATGGAATGCGCGAACGCCAAGGACGGAGTGCGGGTGAACTCGGTACATCCCGGAATTATTGAAACGCCGATCTGGGAGAGCATCGTCGGCTTGGGCCAGACCGGAGCCAACGCCCCGCCGGACCTGGACGCGATGTCAGCAATGTCCGTTCCGCTTGGAGTCAAGGGATTGCCGCAGGACATCGCCAACGCCGTCCTTTGGCTGGCGGGCGACGAGTCGCGCTACGTTACCGGGGCCGAGATCGTCGTCGACGGCGGCCTTACGGTCCGCTGAAGAAGGGGGTCTGGCAGCCAGCGCCCGGGTCTGCCAGCGAGGGGTTTATCGCCAACCCGCCTATCGTGCTGATTCGGTAGCGTTTGCAGGGGGCTTTGGGCGATGTCGGTGCTCGAGACTGACCTAATCGACTACATCTATCTGGACGACGACGACGAGATTCCGGTGCTGGTGGTCTCCGATCCCTTGACCTGGCGCCCGCCTGACCAGGCTCGCCATCTCGAAGCGTTGAGGGACAAGCTCAATACACAGATCGCTTTCGTCGAGACCGGCCAAATTTGCGGTGTATGGCCTCCGTACAGCGGCGGCGCGGTGCGGGTTGAGGTGGTCGCCAAATGTCCGCTGTCGCCCGCGGCAGCCGACTTCTACGGCGTGGCGCGCAAGGTGATGACCCGGGCCAACATGGATCTAAGTTTTCGGCTTTGGGACGCCTGAAGCGGGACGCGTATTAGGGGGCGCCCCTACGGCATATCGTGCTGCGTCGCAGCATGGGGTTGCCTTTCGGCATCCGATCCGTGTAGGAAGGCCTCGTCCGGCCAACGTGTACCGGCTGGACTCCGCCATCGCCGTCGTTGAGGGAAGAACCCTTACACGGCCACCGGCGCGGATGTCAGGGGCGGATCCTGCCTCGTCGCAAAGGACACGGAATCGTTGTTTTTCCAATTACGGACGCGCGCGAAAGCGCGCGCGCTGGCCGGCGCCCTGTTGAGCGCGACAGGCATGGCGAGCGTTCTGGCCAGCGCCTATCTGTCCGCCGGTTCAGCTCATGCCGAGGCCGTGCCATCGGCACAAACGCCTGCATTCACGCAGCCCACGCTGGGCAAGATCGGCGATCTTCGGACCCTGACGGCCGCAGTTCCAAACGCCCCCTCCGTCAGCGCCTCGAATTCCCTGGCAGCGTCTCAGCCGGCCCATGACGGTCGGGTCGACGATCCCCGGGAACTCGATTGCCTGTCGACCGCGGTTTATTATGAGGCGCGGGGCGAATCGTCGGAGGGTCAAGCGGCGGTCGCTCAGGTCATCCTCAACCGCGCCACCCACGGTGCCTTTCCGAAGACCGTATGCGGCGTCGTCTATCAGGGGGCTCCGATCAGGTCCTGCCAGTTCAGCTTCGTCTGTAACGGGGCAATGCACCACCGGCGCGAGCCTGGCGCGTGGGCAAGGGCCAGAGGCATCGCGGCCCGGGCGTTGGGGGGCTATGTGATGGCCGAGATCGGCGGCGCGACATGCTTCCACGCCGCCCGTATCGGCCCGGGCCGCGGCCCTCGCGTTGGCCGGGTGATCCGCATCGGCGGCCATGTGTTCTATGGCGAAGGGCGCGCAGGCTCCGCTTCAATGTTGCGAGGCCGTGAATACGCCGACAACGAGGGTCATGCCGCAGCCGCCCGCGCGATCGTCCACGCCGACCGGCCGCTCGTCGCTATGGGGCCAACGCCGGTGGCGGCGGATCTGCGGGGTGTCGATGCATCGTTCAAGGGACCGATCAACGCCTTTTTCGGATCCTGAGCTAATACCAGACCTTGGCGAGGCTGACTCATTTGGGGGATTCCCGAGCGGGCAGAATTCCGAATCAATGCGGAGGCGCGGCGAATCGCGTGTCGGAGGCATT
>JAYTRF010000097.1:0-4113 GCA_043746375.1 Caulobacteraceae bacterium
GCCAGGACCGGAACCCGACCGCGCCAAGTCGCCGATCTGCGCACCGGCTGCGCCTACCTTTACGGCGCCATCTGTCCTGAGCGGGGGACGGGCGCGGCCATGGTCATGCAGCGCGCCGACACCCAGGGCATGCAGCTCCATCTGGATGAGATCAGCGCCAACATCGCCCAAGGCGCGCACGCCGTCCTGGTTCTGGATCAGGCCGGCTGGCACACCACCGGCAAGCTCAAGACGCCCAGCAACATCACCCTTCTGTCCCTGCCGCCCCGCTCACCCGAACTCAACCCAGCCGAAAACGTCCGGGAATACCTTCGACAGCGATGGCTCTCCAACCGCATCTTCAAGGACTATGACGCAATCCTCGATGCAGTCTGCGACGCCTGGAACCGCCTTCTCGCCGACCCCGCCCGCATCGCCTCAATCGCAACCCGACCATGGGCGCTCAGTGGTCAAGCTTAAGGGCGGTTGGTATTAGGATATAGCGTCCGGGCGGCGGCCTCCCAAGTCAGCCCGGCTCTCCCCTTGCTGACAGCTGTCGAGCGGCGCCGGGCTGAGTACCTTTTAGGTATGGCCAGCGGACCACGCATCCTGATTGTCGCGCGGCAGCGCGGGAATCGCTGACCTGACCCTGGCGGCGGCGCTTGAGCGGTGCGGCATAAGTCCAACGGTCGTCGAGATTAGGGAAGCGACCCTGTCGCGCGGCCTGGCGCTCATGCTCACCAGCAATGTCGCTTTGGCGCTGCGCCGCATCGGCCTGGACATGGCCATCATAGGGCGCGGAATTGTGCTGTAGCGGATTGTTCAAACTACGGCTTCAGGAAGTCCGGTCGCCGAGCGCGCCTGTTCTCCAGCCAAGCCACGTTATGAACCTAGGGTTCAGTTGAGCGTTCTCAAACAGAACTCAGGGCACCTCGGCGCAATCTAGGGAGAGACACCATGACTATGTTGACCGCCCGGGCGTTGGCTATGGCGTTAGCTGGCGGCGCCTGCGCTGCAGCTTTGCTTGTCGGCGGCGCCGCATCCGCCCACCGTGCGCACGCTCATCATCGGCATTTCCATGCCTCACGCCGCCGGACCGCATTCATGCCGACCGATAACATGGGGCCGGCGGACGTAGCGTCCACCGGCGTGAACGCCACCGTCACGACTGACGCCAATGGCGACAGGAACGTGCTCGTCACCAATGGACCGGTGCCCGACACCGAAGCCAATCGCGCGCGGTACGGGCAGCCGCTGTCGAACGCTGGCAATCGCACCCAGCCCGCAGGCAACTGAGCCCAAACCCAAGGGAGTTTAGGCCATGACTGCCTTCCATTCGGCCATGGCCAACCCTACCGAGAACGACGCAACGCCGCCTAAGCCGGCTCCAGCGCCGCCGCCCGCGCCGCCACGCTGGCCACATAGTCGCGACGGGCGTCGAACTGCAGGGCTATATCCTCGTCGGAATCCTGCAGGGCCTGCACATCGACGTCGGCCAGGCCGATTATGCCCATCTCGGAATAGCCGTCGCGCACCGTCTGGCCCCACAGGCCGACGTCCCTGACGATCGGCACGATGCGGGTGAACAGCGCTGAGCGGAAGCTCTGCATATAGCCGGAGTCGTACATGTGGGTGGCGCAGGCTTCGACATCGAGGCCGAGGGTGCGCCAGACCTCCACTGCGTCGAAGCGGTCGCGCATCAGATAGCAGGCTTCAAGCAGGAACTCCTCGCGCTCGTCCCGCTCTGCTTGAGTGAGCTTGGGATAATAATCGCGCAGGGCCAGGCGGCCGAAGGCTACGTGGCGGGATTCGTCCTGCATCACATAGGCGTTGACGGCGGCGGCGAGCGGGTTCTGGGCATTGTCGCGCATCTGCTGGAAGGCGGCCAGGGCGAGGCCCTCGATGACCACCTGCATACCCAGATAGGTCATGTCCCAGCGGCTGTCGCGCAGCACCTGGTCGATCAGCTCCTTCAGAGGCGCGGTGATCGGATAGGCGATGCCGAACTTCCGCAGCAGACGATTGTACGCTTCCACATGCCGCGCTTCATCGATCACCTGGGTCGATGCGTAGAACTTGGAATCCATATCCGGCACCTGGGTCACGATCTTGGCCGCGCAGATCAGCGCGCCCTGCTCCCCCTGCATGAACTGGGAAAGGTTCCAGGCCTGGAAGTGCTTGCGCACATTGGCCTTTTCCCGGCGTGACATAGCCTCATACTGCGCCATTCCACTGATCGGCAACATGGCCTCGGGGAGCTGCTGGGGGTTGTCTTCGTCGAGCTCCACCGACCAGTCGATCCGCGTCTCGGCGTCCCACTGCATCTCCACGCCCTTGCGATAGAGGCCCATCATGGCGGCGCGCCCGTCGTCGTAGTCCCAGTTGAACCGCGCGTCGAAATTCTGCGGCACCGACCAGGTCGGGCCGTGCGGATCGATGACGTAATTTTCGCGGAACGGCATCCATCGTCTCCCATCGCTCGGCGGGCGGGTCGCGGCCCCACGCGGGATATTAATGCCGAAGAGCGGATATGGGAAGACCGCCACCGTCGATGTCTCGTGTCGTTACTCAAATCGGATCGGCCAGGCGGTAAGCCGCAACGCCACACATGGGTTGAGCAACTCGAAAGTCGCCTCAATCCGGCTCGCGGCCAACCTCGGCGTCGAGGGCGACGCCCATGCCGGCCAGACGGTTCAGCACCTTTCGCGGGTAGCCCGCAATCCCATGAGGCCCAACCTGCGCCCACCTGATCCACGCCGAGCCGCACGATGAGCTGAAGGCCGCCGGATGCTGTCGTCTGTGGACGGCCCGCCCCCCAGGGTAAAAGGCGAACCGCGCCCGGGCGCGATTCTCAATGCGCTACACGTTGGAATTTGAAGTGGTGGCCAGGGGCCGTGTTGCCCAGAACAGGAAGGCCTCAACTGCGATGAAAAACGCCACTGAGGCGGTCGCTCCGACGCGACCGGCCATCTCATAGCCAAACCGGGTGCCCACATAGAGCAAGACAAGCATGCTGAGGGCCATGCCTGGCGCGCCAAGGCCCCGCATCGCCGCGGTGATAGCCAATCCAAAAAGCGACGCGGGCCAGGATTCAAACCAGCGTGGTCGCCACAACCACTCGCATCGCCGAGCCGCTCGGGCAATAGGCCGCTAGGCCAAAAAGGCCGACTGCGAATACGACCGTCTGCTCAAGGGCATTTTGCAGATACCGTTGGTTGACCTTGAGCCGTCGAGTTTCGAAGCCGGCGAGAGGGTCGAAGGCCGGGGTCGAGAGCCGCTCGTGCGCCACTGCCTCGACTCCGGTCACGAGACAGAAGAGAAGGGCGCCGCTGCAGCATTTCAACGTGAAGACCATGCGAGCCCCAAGCCCTGCCATCCCCGTCAGCGGAGGCATGTAGCGATCGATCGCGAACCAAAGTGAGATCGCGACGAGCGAGGAGAGCACTATGAAACACGATCCCGATCCTGCGCTGCTGCCGAAAATCGATGCTCGCGAACTCGCCGCCAACCATCCAAACTGCCGCCTCGAACGAGCAATGATCTACCTGGCGCGACCCCCGTTTTTCATTTAGCCAGGTTTTCTCGCACCCGCCAGAACGGAGCGCTGCGAGAAGCGCGGTCTTGTACGGCTCACGCTGCGCCTTATGGGTTAGGAAAGCGCTTCAATCGACGTGCACGACCTGACCGGTCCGTGTGACCTCTTCGGCTCTCCCGCTGAACGAGAGGCCACAAAGTCCCAGTTCGCCAGGCGATTCCGCTCCGAGGCTGATCGCAACACGAGGGTCGCGCGCGATGTTGAAGAACTTCTGGCTCTTTCTGAGAGGTCGCCGGCCGCAGCGGTCCTGCGAAGGCGGTTAGCAGCTCATTTTTGGGGGGTGTCCCAAGGAAATTTTGAAATAGCGGGGTCGGCGTTGCCCGCCTTGAGCCGGTCGGCTCGGGGTGCGGATTCCACAAAGGAAGGCTGTTGCATCCTGGACGTGGTCAAGATTTCTGTCTTCGCGCGCCTCAGGATCGCCTCAAGCGCAGGGCCGAGTTATACCAGACCTTGGCGAGGCTGACTCATTTGGGGGATTCCCGAGCGGGCAGAATTCCGAATCAATGCGGAGGCGCGGCGAATCGCGTGTCGGAGGCATT